>CACYHU010000050.1 GCA_902774215.1 uncultured Chloroflexota bacterium | reverse complement strand
ATTCTTCGGTGGTTTGGGATTATTCAGATCCTCTTTGCTGATGCTTATGAGGTAGTCGGTAAAGGCGTTGAGCAGGAAAAGGATGGAAAAGAATACGAGGAAGTTGCTGATGCGGACCATCCACCAGCCGAGATCACTTGTAATGCCTCTATACTTATACGCAAAACGGTCTGCAATCAGCATTACCATGGCGCCGATTTCCATGAAGCAGAGAACCATTTTCCGTTTTTTTGACAGGGTATTGAGCACAAGTGTCAGCAGGGCCAGCATCGCGCACATGCCGATTTCGACGAGCATGATGTTCAATTGATGAGCTCTCAAAAACGCCATAACGATTTTACCCTTCCTTATCGTCTCAATTGCCGTACCGGACCATTAGACTGCGCTGATTTTCCAAAGTTTGATTATAACAGAAACTAACCCGACTTATAATAAATCAAAACAGGATTTTTTTTCTGAAAACATTCCGAAAAGAACGCGAAAAGTACAGATTTCTTTGCAGGTTTTCTTATGATTTTATTATTATTCTTCTTATTATTATTCCTGCATAATCGGTAATACATGCTTGCTACAAATTAGCAAGGTATATATCATACCCTTCCCTATTTTCATATTTCCTGATGATATTGCATTTGTAGTTCTGTCTTTCTACATCCCTGCCAACATGCCAATATCCATTGTAAAAAACTTTGTAATGGTATTGAATTACATTTACAAACAACGGTGTTTCCGGAGTTGAAAAATTATGAACCTTGATAATAATTTCCGTGTTTTATAAATAACCCAACTCAGTCTATTACATTTTCACCTGGTGACATCTGTGGTTTCGAGCCAGCATCCTTTTTTGAGGAGTTAAAATTATTATTTGTTGCAATTTTCTTGCCAATTTCATAAAAATTTATACGAAATCTTTATTTTATTCCCATAATCGTTTATAATTAAAATTAATAGAAAAGGAGAGTGAGGGGGAACCGGTATGGCGGAGCATAACGGGTTTTCTGTGGCTATATTTACCTACAGCCAAAATATCTGTATATACAGATATATGTTCATTGTATCCGATACCTTACCATCACATCTAAATTGCCTGATAAGTTCTGAATCATTGAAATAACTCCGTTATTGCAGTTATTCAGGATTTTTTGTTTTACCTTATTAGGTCAGTTTCGCTAACGCGTAACCGTCCCTGTTCTGTTAGAAGAGTGAATCGTCGGTTACAAAATCGTATAAAGAAAATGGGGGAGAGAATTATGTCGAATTTCAAAAATCTGCATGTTAGCTGTAAAAGATGGAGTGGGAGAACCATTATAGGAGAGCTAAACGAAATTCATTGTCGTTTTTTTATTCTTCTCAGTCTTACCGTTTTGCTGCTCACATGCGTCTCCACAGTTTTTTCACAGACCATATCTTCTAATCTGAATGAATTTCTGGACAGTGTAAGCATTAATGCGTCCAAAAACGATGATGGCACTTATGACATCAAAGAAGGAAAACATTATACCATCAGCCTTCATTTCAAAGAACAACCGAATATTCTTCAATTCCCGGATAACGGATTGATGACATTCAATTTACCTCAAGGTTTTGAAGAAATTTTCGAAAAGACCGATACATCTTCAATTACTATCATGGACTTACAAAATAATCAGGAATATAAAATTCAGGGGAATCCTTATACCATTGGTACAAGTCCGAGTCCCGGCACAATTACTTTTAATTGGAATCCCGGGAGCACACCTGAAGAGCAAGAGGCTTTTCAAAAACTGAAAAATGCATCAAACGTTCAATTTGACCTGAGTTTTGAAGGAACATTTGCCAATAATACAGAATCAATCAATTTCAGCGACAGTGTCACAGTATACGTAGATGTTGATACTGAACACAGTTTCAATCTTCAAAAAACAGCCTATTCTTTTGATTCAAATACGGGGATAATTACTTATAACTTGGTTGTCAAATCCCATGGGGTAAATAACAACGTTGTAGTAACCGACCAAATCACCGGCAACGGTACAGAGTTTGCCACAGATATATCAGATTGGATATCCTGTTACGGGAGCAATCAGTGTTATGTAGATCCAAAGCCCGTAACAGTCTCGAATGATGGGAAGTTATTTACGTATGTCTTTGGAGATATGGACGACGGTAACGAGATTCATATCACCTATAAAGCAAAGCTGACCGGAGATGGTCTCAATCCATTGACTGACAACGGGAAAATCCCGGAAGGAATCACAAATAACACATACAATGCAAAAAGCGATGAGAATCCTACCCCGACTCCGCCTGAACCGCTTGATTTTCATAATAACTCCTATATAACTTTAGATAAAAACGGGGTTTACTCATCTGATAATGAGGCCATAACCTGGACTATCGATCTCAATCAGGCTAAACTAACATCACTTGCCGGTACAACGATAACAGATACAATTGATTCCGGTTCCCGAGAGATTCTGAGTTACGCGGGGAATGGAATTCACATTGAGGGATCCTGTACCAACAATACAACTGTCTCCCGAGATGTTCTGTGGTCTGAAATGAATATCACGGATTTACACAATGCTTACACATGGTCATATATCTTTCCAACAGGCATAGACGACGCCGGAATATGCAGCTACACAATTACTTACACCACTCAGGTAGACACTTCAAATCTATATCAAAGCAGTAACATTGTTAAAAACAAAGCGGAATACTTAAATGAGCTTACAGAAAAAGAGGTTAATGTTGTTCCATCCAATCCTGTAACTTTTGAAAAGACCACTTTATCCGTGACAAGCACAGAAGCGACATGGAAACTTTCGATCTTCCTGCCGGCCAATAAGACTTTTGAATCCATTAAATTGACAGATGTTTTTCCTTCTCGTAACAACTATTATTTTGATACTTTCAAGGCAGGTTCTCTTACAATAACCTCAGAATCAAACGGTACAGTGACCCAGCTCCAAAGCGAAAACGATTATTTAATTACCGAATCTGACAATAAATTTGAGGTTACTTTTAATACCCCGATCCTACAAGCCCAAAATTATGATCGAACCATCAACATCTCTTTCACAACGACATTTGATCCGAATTGGGTAGAAGATGCCAAAAATCAAGCATATCTTAAAACTCATACAAACAATGCAACCCTATTACTCAACAACAATATTTCATTCACTGACGATGAGACAGTAACACCGCTTGTTATAGAAGTGGTTAAATCAGGAAGTGATCAATACAATAGCAATAAAATCGATCCTGTAGAGGTTACAGAAGATGAAAAAAAATTTGAATTACCGGTTTATCGTTTTGAGATTAGAATCAGCGGTGTAACAACAGATACCATCGAGATCACGGATAAATTTGATACTGACTATTTGGAAGTATATACAGGAAATCCCACATGGGGGAACAATATTTATAACGTGTTATCTGACAATCTGAAAATATACGGCGGAGATAATATATATCAAATTTACCAAGGTGGAAACACGGTTACTGCCACACCTACTTCAAGCGGTGTGACATTCAGCACCACTGTTCCAAAAAATGGAGAGGATTATTACCCATACTATAGATTTGCTTATTATTTGAAAGTGAAGGATAAAGCGGCACTTACCGAGCTTTCCAGGTTGGCTGTTACGAATAATCGAACATTCACATTAGAAAACGAAGCTACGTTTAGCGGTGTAAATGACGAAGCGAGTGTGACTTATACGTACAATCCCCTTTCCAAAGAATTAATCAATAAGAATACGCTGAATAATAATAAACGCAGAGCTCAATATAAGATTACATACAACCCAACGGGTCAGCTAATAAATGAAGGAAATGACATCACTTTAACCGATACGTTCAATGAAAATCTGGTAATTTTATATGACACAATTGAGTTTGATAATCCCGATGCTGTTGTAACCTATACAGTTTCAGGATATACAGCTACTTATGTAATTAAAGACGGTTCCCCGGTTACAATAACCTATGATGCGATTGTAATTGGAAACGGAAATCTGACACTTATAAATACTGTCAGAGCAGAAAACAGCGATTTTGGAAATATCAGTGAATCACATTCTGCAAATTTCTCTTCAGGACAGGGATCACTTCCATATATCAGTATCTTGAAGGCAGAAAAAAATGACATGTTAAAGCCCCTTTCTGGAGCTACATTTGCTTTATTTGAATGTGATAATACGACAAAAATTTGTAGAGATCCTTCAAACTGTACCGACCGGGCAGACTGCCAAAATCCACAACCTGTTAAATATTCAGGCGGGCCTAAAAAAGATAGCGACGTTGTCGTCACTACAGATGAGAACGGAACAGCAATTTTAAATCAAGTAAACGGAATAACTCTTTCTTACGATCGGAAATATTATATATTGGAAACTGGATTTCCGGAGGGTTATAAAGGTGACTCTACAAACACATCAAACAAATGGTTCTTTACCATATTCGAAGCGCCACAACAAGGACATGCCGATGTTTGGGTATATCCCAATGGTTATTCCTTGCGTGTGTGGAATGAATCGAAAACGACCAAAATCAATTTAGAAAAGACATTTACCGGTGGTGTCAGCCCGAGCAGTCTGACTGATGAGCAGAAAGAATCCATAACTTTTACTATCGAAAGGGTACCCGATGTTGATGAAAATGATGGTTTTCCAAAAACAATTAATTATAGTGAATTTACAAATGGGAAATATGAAATATCAGGTCTCACGATCGGAAATTATACTATCACAGAAAATGTCCCAGGTATTGATGGATATACGCTAACAAAAACCTATAAAATCGATAATGTAACAATTGAAAATGTAACTGAAGACTATCCCTTGACAGTAAAAATAACTTCCGAAGATGTTATAAATTATGAAAATAATACGTCTCACACAGTTTCCATCACTAATAATTATCAAAATGATCAACAAACCACGGAGATCAGCGCTTATAAGATGTGGGAGGACACTGTCGGTAATACTGAAACCAATGTAACAGGCAGATCTGTTGTGTTTACACTCTATGCAAACGGTTATCCGGCAGAAACTTCCATTATCGCGAACAACACTGTCACGCTGGACGGGGTTGCTGAAACGAACGATTCGACTGCAGCAGCCGGTTATGAGAGTGAACCATGGAAAGCGACATTTGTCAATCTGCCGGTCAAAGACGGTGAAGATGATATCACTTATACCATTGCCGAAACTAAAGGGTATCCGGGATACAGTATATCTCCGACTACTCCGGTGAGTAATGATGGATCTATTACAAACACTGAAAAGACCGGGCAGATTTATCTCACTGTAACCAAAACCATGGAAAACTGGCCGGCAAACAGAAATTTTGAATTTACGCTGGCAGGTGTTGATAACAGTTCCCAGCCCGGAGGAGTCGATTCCCGAAGCAAACTGAACGGTATCACTGTTACTGGAAGCACAAACATTGCGCAAAATATAAAAGCCGTGATTTACGGCCCAATAAAATTCTCAGCTTCAGAAAAGGATCAGCCGTTTACCTTCACGATTTCTGAAACATATCCCGGTAACGACACTGAGAATTATATATATCAGGGTGTAACTTACGATCCTAATCCCCACACGATAATTGTCACGCCAAAGCTCAACAGCAGCGGAGATCTGACATTTGATGTTAAGAACGACCAGGGAACAACGAATAATTATGCAAGCCAGGCAACAGCTTCTGCGGCAACGGTTACAAACACCGCATCAGCAAAAACCATGATCAATGTCAAAAAGGAATTGGGAAGCGGATCAGAATGGCCGAAAGACGGCAGTAATAATAAACAAGTCACTTTCACTCTTTCAGTCGATACGGTCATGCATCCCGACGCCACAAATGTACCGATGCCGTCCACAACTGCATCCACATTATCCAACACCACAGATACCGGCACTTTTGGACCGATCAGCTTTGACAAAAAAGATGCAGGTAAAACCTACCATTACCTGATCACTGAAACAACCGGGTTTGGTACCGGATGGATCACCGGTGATCCAATTCAAGTTGAGGTAACTGTCGATCTTGATAATAACAACGGGAAACTCTCAACACGTGTGAATTATCCAACAGGACAGAACTTCTTTACTGTTACCAACACCAAAGTTAATCCCGGTTCTATCATATTTGAAGCCACAAAGAAGATGGCAACCGGCAGTGTCTGGCCGGAAGGCAAAAAATTCACGCTTGTTCTTGCAGACAACAATGATACCAATGCCCAGGAAAAACTTGAGGGGCTCACGGGTCTTTCCCAACAGGTATCAAGAGGAGCCAATGATACAGCCACTGTCACATTCACGGCGATCAGTTTTAACAGCTCAGACGCGGGGAAAGAGTTCAAGTTCAAAGTATATGAATTGGATGTATCCGGTATCCCTCATACAGATACCGAACATACTATTTCAGTCAAACCGATTTTGAAATCAGGCGGTATACTGGAAATCACAGCATCTGTTGATAATGGTAATAACACAACTGTCACTGAACCACTGAATGTTGGTGATTTTGAGAATACCTATACGGTGACCGATACATCTCTGTTCCTTTCCGCCACTAAATCCATTACGCCCTGGCCGAAAGGTTCGAATTCACAAAATGTTGAATTTGAATTCAAGATTGAGGATGCGGCAGGCAATGTTCCAAATAAGGTCGAAGGTATTGCAAACGCAAGAACTTCCAATCCCGGCACGGATGCCCAATTTAATGCCATTACTTTCAATCAGGCCGATATTAATAAAATCTTTACCTTCACCATCAGTGAAGTAAAAGGCGGACTCCCCTTTGTTGGCTATTCCACGGAAACCAAAACCATCACGGTCAAGGTCATCGACAATGGCGACGGCACACTCAGGCTCGTAGATCCAAATAATGGTCAAACAATCACAGGCACTGAGGACACACCTAAGAACGTCGGTACCTTCACAAATACCTACAGTCCGTCAGGAGAAGCCACGATCAATGTCAAAAAGGCATTGGGAAGCGGTTCCGTATGGCCTAAAGACAGCAGTAATAATAAACCAGTCACTTTCACTCTGGAGGTCGATCCGGTAAAGAATACCGACATCACGAAGGTACCGATGCCATCAACGACCTCAGCCACTCTATCCAACACAACTGATATCGGCAGCTTTGGACCAATCAGATTCAACAGCTCACATGCGGATAATACTTACCATTACCTGATCTCGGAAACAAACGGATTTGGTTCCGGATGGATCAGCAGTGATCCTGTAGAAGTGGCTGTCACAGTCGGTCCGGATACCGGCAGCGGAACTCTCCAGGCATCAGTAAATTATCCGACAGGACAGACCTTCTTTACCATAACCAATACACAAATTCAGCCAGTTTCCATACCGCTTTCCGGAACGAAGAAACTGAAAGATGGAACAAATGTAACAGATCCTGCATCAGGTCAAAAATGGGACTTCACGCTGACAGCAGAAGATGGCGGCCCTATTCCGACTGTATGTGAATCTTCAACCGCAAATTCCTGCACAAAAACAAATAACGGAGCCTCCATTGACTTTGGTTCAATTTCTTTCAACTATACGCATCTGAACCTAACAGATATGACAACACCGAAGGAATATAAATACAAGGTCACAGAGTCTTCAAGTACGGACTCCCCACAGTATATTGACTTTGACAAAACTGAAAAGGAATTCACTGTATCCGTGTCCCTTGTCAACGGAGTAATCACTGCGAAGATCAATAACAGTATCATTACTGAATACAATTTCGGAACTTTTACTAACACCTACAAACCGGTCAAAACCAGACTACAGGTCATCAAAGCCCTGGGTGAGGGTGACACCTGGCCGCAGGAAAACGGGACAAATAAGAGCGTTATCTTTACACTGACACAGGTTTCTCCGGTGAATACGGATATCCATATGCCGTCAGAAGGAGGGAAAACAGTGACGCTGTCTAACGTGGGTACCGGGACATTCGGTGAGATCGAATATGATGAATCCTGCGTGGGAATTGAGTATAAATACCGCATCGAAGAAACCGCGGACTTTGGAAGCGAATGGACCAAAACCGGCCCGATCATCGCCACCGTCAAAGTCAGCCGGGATCCGAATACTCAGGCACTTAAGACAGATGTAAGCTACCCTGACGGAACCAAAGCAGGCAATACCATCACCAACCACAAGATCCAGCCATCTAGGGTAAATATCCTCGGTACCAAGAGCCTTTCCGGTAAGACCATTACGGATGAAAAGTGGAACTTCAAACTGAACGTACAAACAGATAGTACAAACGCCCCGCTGCCGGAAGGATGTACCGCTTTCCCCTGCACAAAGCAAAATAACGGATCTTCCTTCAGTTTTGAAAACATGACCTTCACTTCGGCGCACCTTGCTGAAAATCAGGGAGAGAAGGTTTGGACCTATACCGTCGAAGAAGACAAAGCAGCCAATTCCCCTGCCAACGTCACCATTGACCCGAACCCGAAAGTTTTCAAAGTAAAGGTGTCGCTCAACGTGGACGGCAACATTCAAACGGTTGTTACTGATGCCAGCGATGTTTTACTCCCACCCGATACATCAAGCGGTGCATATAAGATCGGTATATTCTCTAATACGGTTGTCGAACCGGGATCGATCCAATTCAAAGCTTCCAAGATTGTGAAAAACTTCGAAAACGGTCCATGGCCGAAGGATGCTGAATTTAATCTCGTCCTTGGTGTCGATGATAATGACACGAATGCTGCAGCTAAAATTTCAGAGCTCAGCGAATCCGATCGAAAAGCACTCACACGAACACTGAATGATGGAAAAAGAATCGCTGAATTCCCTGTACTGCCATTTACCTACAGTGAGGCAGCGGCCGGAAAAAGCTGGATTTACCTACGATACGACCACTGTTTATCATATCGTTGTAACACCGGTGGTTAATACGGATGGAAAATCTGTCAGGCTTAACGTTACTGTCAATGGCAATGACAAAACCGATGAGATCGAGAACAATGTGCTTTCAGTCGGCAGCTTCAAAAACGAATATGCTGCCTCCGGGTTGCTGTTCCTTTCCGCCAAAAAGTCAATCAAACCATGGCCGGATGGCAAAACCTTCATATTCAAAATCGAGGATATTTCGGAATATACAGCTTCAAAAATCCAGACAGGTTCTGATACCGCTATAGCATATAAAACAACCGACAAGGCAGTATTTGCTCCGATCAAATTCACGCAGGCTGACATTGGTAAAACCTTCACTTTCAAGGTCAGTGAAGAAAAGGGAGATTTGAGCTATGTGGATTATTCAACGGAATCGTATACCATTACAGTCAAAGTCTTGGACAACGGAAATGGTACGCTGTCCTTCACGGATGAAAACAACAATCCCATTTCCGGGACCGAGGCCACGCCTTTGAATGTCGGTACCTTCAACAACACATATACAGCTGCAGGCAGCCTGACACTGAAGGGGCAGAAGAAAGTCGTTGATGAGAACAACAGAACAAGTGAAAGCCATACCTTCCACTTCTTCCTGCGTTATGAGGATGAAACCAAACCCACAAAAGACATCAAGGGGCAGGTCACGACTGCAGAAGACAATAAATACTTTGAATTCTCTATGGATGAGATCGAGTATACGCTGGGTCTCGTGAAACAACTTGAATCATCAGGACATGCGATTCCTGTTGAAGGCACACAAAAACCGACCTGGACGATCAAATACAGGATCGAAGAGGACGAAGCCCTCAATGATGAGGAAGCCGGTGATAACCTGATCGACATCGATCATAATCATCCGCTTGTCGAAGTCAGGATAGTCGATGAAGGCAACGGTACACTGACCTGCACGCAGGTAACTCCTATCTCAAATGTCAGTTTTGATAATCACGAGATCCATGAAGGGTCCTTCCCGATCAGCGGGAAAAAAGTACTGAATGGCAAACCGAGGCTGGAAGACAGCGATCAGTGGACCTTCACCCTTCGCGCGAAGGACCCGGTTGACGCACCACTTCCGGATGCATGCGAAGCAGACAGGACCAAAGCCTGTACAACAACGAATAATGCTAACGGCATCTTTACCTTTTACCCGATACACTTTACTCCGGAAAAAATCGGTAAGGATCATGATACCAGAACATTTACATATCAGGTTACCGAATCACGTCACAGTGCGGATGCAGATTACGCCGGTATGACTGATGACACTTCCGTAAAGGAATTCACGCTGACAGTGATATATTCCGAATCCGAAGGGCATGAAAGCTTCACCGTCACATCAGACAAGGACATCCTCGATGGCGGTCTGCCGGGATACCTCACATTCACCAACATCTATAGAGCGGAAGGTTCCGCAAAGCTGTCGGTGACTAAAAACATGGCTCACGGATACTGGCCGACAAATGCCGAATTCAAATTTGAGATCTCGGAACCTTCTTCCAATGATCCTCAAAAACTGACCGGTCTCAGCAATGTCGTTACTGTGGATGATAAAGACCACCCGATAGGTGCCTTTGAGAATATTAAATTCACACAGGAAGATCTCGGTAAGAGCTTTACTTTCACAATCAGGGAAAGTGCCAGCGGTATCACCGGTATCACTGATTCCACCGAATACTACACTGTAGTGATCACGCCAAAAGCTGACGGTGCAGGCATCCGACCGGATGCCGTTATCAAGAAAAACGACGGTACTGTGAAAAGCATCACCCCACGACTGAATGAGGGAGTTTATCCCATTGAGACCGGTACTTTCACCAACAGCTACGAAGCCTCCGGCTCTTTGAATATCTCCGTTACCAAGAGCATCAACCTATGGCCGAAAGACGCTTCATTTACCTTCCAAATTGCAGATGATGAATCAAATGTCAACATGAAAATAAAGGCTGGTAAAAATACAGTCCGGATTTCCAGACCAGCTGCTTCCGCAGGTTCCCCTGAAACCAATTCCGCTGTCTTCCCGGAAATCAAATTCGACAGGAATGACATCGGGGAAACCTTCAGGTTCAATATCACTGAGATAAATAATAATATCAAAGGTGTTGAATATTCGGAGAATACTCTGACGGCAGAGGTCAAGGTTGCCGACAAGGGAGACGGTACGTTGTATTTCACCGACGCTGATGATCAGCCGCTGAACCTGGATACAGTCACGGGTGCGTTTGACGCGGGAACTCTGTCCAACGAATATTCAGCCTCCGGTTCCATTGATCTTAAGGGCAAGAAATACGTCGAGGATACAGACGGACAAGCACAGGAACGTGTTTTCACCTATACCTTGCGTTATAAAAACACTGAAGAAACAGCTGCCACAGCTACACTCAACATCAAAGACGGTGAAACGGAAGGATCCGATGAAAGGAAGGAGTTCACACTCAGCCGCATCAGATATTCGCTGGATGATCTGGAAGGCGAAAACGGACTTGTCAAATTAAATAAGGCAAAGCGGCTTGAAACCGCCGTACCCACCTGGGAAGTTTATTACACGCTTACAGAAGATGTGATCGCAGATACCCACGATGCGGAAATCGAATTTGACACGCACCCGGTAGATATCACCGTAACAATTACCGACCAGGGCGACAGCAGTCTCCTGTGCTCACAGTCACCAGAGATCAAAGATATTCAGTATATTAACCATGAGATCCGCGAAGGCGCTGTAACTGTCTCCGGAAAGAAGACCTTTGAAGGGCGTCAGCCGGAAAACAATGAGCGCTGGAGCTTCAAACTCACCCCTATTGATGAGAGCGGAAATCCGGTAAGCGGTGCACCGATGCCGGTCACTGAGAGCTGCCCGCAGGGCTCCGCTTCCTGTATAGTTCAAAACACAGGCAATACCTTCTCCTTCGGCACGATCCACTTCACAAAGGAATCACTGCCTGATGATCATACAAAATCGAAGGTCTATATCTATAAGGTTGAAGAGCTTCTGCCTACAGAAGGTGAAAAAACCGGCTGGACCATCATTGGGGATACATTCAAGACCTTTACTGTCAAAGTGGAGCTTGACGAGAATGAAAACATCAAGGTCACGAAATCACAGGATGATTTGAGTTCCTTCCTGAGCTTTACCAATAAGTATTCCGCAGAAGGAAAGCTGAAGTTCGCCGCTTTGAAAACCCTCAATATCGATTCCTGGGAAACTGCAGGAGATCCAACATTCCGATTGAGACTGCAGGCTGCTCCCGGTGCCGAGAATGCTCCGAAAAAGCTCAAAAACTTCACTGTTGTACAGCTGATCCAGCTCGTTTCAAAGGATCACAGGACCGCTGAATTCCCAGAGATCGTTTTCGATATCACAGATTGCGGCAATGAATTCACCTTCGTCATTGATGAGATCGCGGGAGATGCTCCCAATATGATCTATACCGATGCCAAATATACTGTCGTTGTCACGCCAAAGGACAACAAAAACGGTACGATCACGCCAGAACTGACGATCAATGGTGCAGAGAAGGATCTTACGCAGGGCGCAGATAAGGTATATGTCAACAACAGCGAAGATATAAAGTTTACAAATCGCTGGATCCAGCCCGTTTCGATAGAGCTTCAGGCCACCAAGTCAATGAAATATAACTACTGGCCGACAAGTGCGCCATCCTTTACGCTGAAACTTGGCCCCGGCATCAACGATGAAAATGCAGCCGGGAAATTAAATGAGCTATCCGATGCCGATAAGGGAAAGCTGTCACAGACGGTTACCCAAAACAGCCCTGCTGCGAAATTCCCTGCATTGAAGTTCACGAAGGATGATGTCGGGACAACCTTCCTCTTCATCGTTTCCGAGGATAAAGGCAGCACACCGTATTCCTATATCACATATTCTGAAAAACAATACGTCGTGAAAATCATACCTGTCCTTGACAAGGATGACAAGCTCAGCCTGAACGTCTCCATCGACAATGTCCCGGTTGAAGAGCTTATGAACCCGCTGACGGTCGGTGATTTCCAAAATGAATACACCGCTGAAGTTCAGCTTAAACTGGCAGCTTCCAAACAAATTTATGACAAAGACGGTATCAGGACAGAAGAACACGAACTGCCGTTTGAACTCTGGCGTAAATCTGCCTATACGAAATACAAAGAAGGTGATGAGACTGTTTCTCCTTTGATCACCCATAATGTTACTGTCACTGATGGTGAACCAATGCCTTTCGATTATCCGCTCACCTTCACCACGGAACCGCTGGCTTCACCTGAAGATGGCGTTGAATCGCTGCCTGCCCTGACAGATTCCGGTGATGCTGATCCGGGTACTATTGAAGGTCATAAAGTCTGGGTCATCAATTATGTTTTGGATGAAAAGACTGTGGTTGACCGGGAATTGAAACCACCGGATCAGACCTTCGAGATCATCGTCACCATCGAAGATAACAGTGAGGGCAATCTTGTCATCCGCTCCCTGCGGGTCAGAAATATCAACACAGGTGAGGACTTCAAAGAGGTAAGCCCAACCGGTGAAGATGTATTGAGCTTCAAGGTCGGTCAATTCGTAAATACTGAACGCCGCAGTTCAGCTCCTCTCCGTATTTCCGGGAAAAAGGTCATGGAAGGCCGCAGATTGACTGAAAGTGACCTCAACACCTGGAGTTTCCGGATCGAAGCGGTTGCCGGTGCTGACGGTAAAAAGGGCCCGGAACCATCATCTCTCACCGCTGTCAATACGCTTAATGAGGACGGCACGATCAGCTACAGCTTCAACCCGATCACATTCACACCGCAGCAGCTGGGTACCTGTACCATGACCGGCAGCACCTACGGCTGCGCAAGCGAGGAATATACCTACCGGATCACCGAAACAGGTTCCGCGGACGGTGTTACGAATGACCTAGCGAAGACCTTTAGTGTCATTGTCTCCACGATCGAGGCAGAAGGTGAAACCCATGGCGACATTCAGGTTAAAACCGTTCCTGAAAACCTCGGGGACCTGCTCAAAGTGCTGACTTTCACCAATATTTACGATGCTGACGGTTCGCTTTCCCTGAATGTAACCAAACAAATGCTTGGCACCTGGCCGCCGCACGTTGAAGCCTTTGCGATCAGGATCAGCGGCGAAAGCGATGAAGCGAAGGAAAAGATCTCAGGACAATCGATCCTTGAGTTTTCTTCCGATGGACAGTCATTGAAATTCGGTCCGTTCAATTTCAAGCTGGCGGACAAAGGACAATCCTTCAGCTATCTTGCGGAGGAAATAGTCCCGGACACAGCTGTTGACGGCAGGTATCAGGGTGTGAAATATGACCGCAGCAAATACAGATTTGTCATCACACCTGTCGACAACGGAAAAGGAAAGCTTAATTTCAATTATGAGATCCGCAATGCTGAAACCGGTCAGGTAATTAATTCCGGCCAAAATATCGTATCCGGCAGCGTGATCGATCTCGGGGCTTTCCGCAACGCTTACAATACGGTGTCAGCCCGGTTCAGCGGACATAAGTCACTGGAAGGCTATCCGGAAGGACAGACGCCTCCGGTCTTCACCTATACGCTTTCTGAAAACGGTACAGTCCTGCAGCAGAAGACTACAACCGGTGCCGGAGATTACAGTTTTGATGCCATCACCTATGATGATAAAGGCGTCCATACCTATGTGATCAAAGAGACCCGAGGACAGGAAAAGGGTGTTGTTTATGACTGGAATGAATATACTGCTACGGTGACGATCACTGAAGGCGAAAACGGATTGCTTCAGAAATCTGTCAGAATCAGGGATGCTCAGGGCAATGAGGTCCGTGAAGACGGAATCAACTTTAGCAATAAATACAGCACTGTTTTCGCAGAGTTCAAGGGACATAAGACCCTGGAAGGTTATCCTGCAGGGCAGAAGCTCCCGGTCTTCACCTACACTCTTGCAGAGGGCGGAACAATTCTGCAGCAGAAGACCACGACCGGTGACGGTGATTACAGCTTTGATGCCATCAGTTATTTTGAAGCCGGTGTCCATAACTACCTGATCACCGAAGAGATCGGAAACGAATTCGGAATTGTCTATGACAAAAACGAGTACGCGGCAACTGTGACCATCACCGATGACGGGCACGGAAATCTGCAGAAATCGGTCACTATAATGGATGCCCAGGGTAAGGAGGTCCGGGAAGACGGGATCAACTTTACAAACAAATACAGCGCTGTTTCCGTTCAGTTCAGTGGACACAAATCACTCAACGGCAGGGTCCTGAAGAACGCCGAGTTCAGCTTCAGGCTGCTTGATGCAGATGAGAACCTGATAGAGCTCGCCCGCAATGACGGGAGCGGAAACTACAGTTTCAGCCCGATCTTCTACTCCGATGATCAAACCGGAACCTATACCTATTTCGTTCGTGAAACGATTGGAATGATGGATGATATTTCTTATGACAGAAGAGTATACCGGATCACTGTCAAGGTCAGTAAAAATATCTTCGGTGAGCTGGTCCTTGAAGCCACGGAAGCTGCCGGTACACGGCTTGATGCGCTCGATTTTGTGAACTATTATCAAAAGGTCTTCTACCGCATCACGCCTACTGTCCCGAACCTGCCGGAAACCGGTTTCTCCGCCATCCGTCCGCAGACACTGCCGGAAAAACCGCTGAGCCTGAACTACAGACCGACCAGCTGGACACTGCAGATTCCGACACTGGACGTTATTACCGAAATCGTCGAGGTGCCGTCAGACAACGGTTCATATCCGGTCACCTGGCTGGGTTATGACGCCGGTTTGCTGGAAGGCTATGCGATGCCGGGTGAAGGTCCGTCCGTTATTACCGGACACAACCATCTCAACACCACTGCCCCCGGTCCGTTCGCGCTCCTTCAGCAGGTCGAGATCGGTGACCGTATCTTTGTCACGGATCAGGATAACAACCTGCTGATCTTCCAGGTCTATGCGAATGAAAAAATCGATGAGACCGACTTCGCTGGGCTCAACCGCATTGTCGAAATGAACGATCATTCCCTTACGATGCTCACCTGTGAAGACGAGCGGCCAAACGGCGGTTACCAGAACCGCCGCATTATCGCCGCAGCACCGATCCATTAATCATACTCAATCGTGAAGAGACCTGCCACTGCCGCTGCAAACGGTACGCGGCAGGTCTCTTCTCATTTTCGGCAGAATTAATGTTAATTATGACAAATGTTTATTTTTTCGCTATAAATGCCACTTGACAAATAAATTATCAAATAATAAGATAATTAAGTTATGTACAGCGGTTTTATTATCACTGTACTGAGCCGCGCCGGCGGTCCAAATTTATTTATAATGAAAGGGAAAAACATGAAACGTATTTATTCAATCCTTATTTGTCTGATCGCTTTACTCATGATCATGACATCTGCCGCATTCGCTGACAGCAACAAACTGACAATTTACACCGCTTTTCCTGAGAGTGAAGTAATTTATTACTTCAACAAGTTTACACAGGAAACAGGTATCCAGATCGATTATATCCGTCTGTCCGCAGGTGAAATGCTCACCCGTGTCGAAGCAGAAAAGGAAAACCCGCAGGCTGCTTTGATGTTCGGCGGCTCAACCGATAACTACATTGCCGCAGTTGACCGCGGACTGTTCGAACCCTACCAGTCTGTTGAACTGGTCAATACTCCTGAGACCTATCTGGACCCGACCGGAACCTGGAACCCGATCTATGTCGGCTGCATCGCTTTCGCCTGCAACACTGACTGGTTCGATGAAAACGGTTATGATTTCCCGAAGACCTGGGAAGATCTGCTTGATGAAAAATACAAGGGTGAAATCATCATGGCCCATCCGGCAACCTCCGGTACCGCCTACACAGTTCTCGCGACCCTGATCCAGCTCATGGGCGAAGAACGCGCCTGGGATTACCTCGGCAAGCTTAGCGAAAATATGAGCCAGTACACCAAATCCGGTTCCGCTGCCCCGAACGCTGTTGCTCTTGGCGAAGCCGCAATCGCGCTGACATTCTCTCACGACGCGCTGCAGCTTACTCCGGAAGGCTATCATATTGCGTTGTCCTTCCCTGAAGACGGTACAGGCTTCGAAGTCGGTGCTGTTGCCCTGATCAAAAACGGTCCCGCGGACGAACAGGAAAACGCCAAACGCTTCATCGACTGGATCTGCTCCATTGACGGACAGGGTTCCTATGCCGAAAATGACTCTTTCCGAGTGCCGACCAACACAAAGGCCCCTGTTGCCGACGGTCTTGTCACGCTTGATCAGGTTCCGGTCATCGATTACGATGCCGTCTGGGCTTCCAATAACAAGAAAATGTACTGCGAAGAATTTGAAAACCGCATCGTAGCAAAGCCCGAATCCTAACCGGTTTCAGCTGTCAGTGAGCAGCTGTCAGGCAAAGATCATTCTGACAGGCAGTATGCTCAAATTAACTTTGAAACAATAAATCCGGGCTCCCCTCCTTTTTCGGAAGGGAGCCTTTCAATCAAAACAATGTATTTTCAGTTATGGGGGGATTTATGGAAGTTACCTCAGACGGTCCGGGAAAATCCGCCGCTCAAATGAAACGCATAAACGATACCAAAACCATTTTGCGGCAGCCGATTTTGCTTTTCGCCGTCATAGCAACGATCATTCTGCTTCTATTGTTTGTGGTATATCCTCTGGTTAAAGTTTTCATCTTCAGTCTGACCGATGAAACCGGTGGTTTTTCAATAGAAAATCTCAGGAACATTGTAACTTCATCGAGATATTTAAAGGTTTTTGGAAGAACCATGCTGCTAGGACTGATCGTTGCCCTGCTGGCTACAACGATCGGTTATATATTTGCCTATACGATCACCCGGGTCAACGTTCCCATGAAAGGCTTTCTGAGAACCATCGCCACCCTGCCGATCTTATCACCGCCTTTTGTGCTCAGTTTGTCTGTTATCTTTCTTTTCGGGAAACAGGGACTTATCACAAAAAATCTTCTCGGCATCAAGGGAAACAACGTTTATGGCATGCCAAGCCTGATCGTTGTTCAGGTGATGAGCTTTTTCCCGATTGCCTATCTGACTTTGTCAGGAATTTTATCTTCGATCGATGCTTCTGTGGAGGATGCCGCCTGCAACATGGGTGCCGGCAGATGGAAGACCTTCTGGTCAGTGACATTCCCGCTGTCCCTGCCCGGCATCATTTCAGGAGCACTGCTTGTGTTCATCCAGTCGCTTGAAGACTTTTCCAATCCGGCCACGATCGGCGGAGAATACACGACGCTTTCTATTGAGGTTTATAACATCATTACCGGGAGCTATGATATGCGAAAGGGTTCTGTGCTTGCGATACTGCTGCTGGTCCCTGCTGTCATCGCTTACCTGCTCAATAAATACTGGGTCAACAAGAAGAGTTTCGTCACAGTGACCGGCAAACCCACACAAGCCCGGAAAATGATCGAAGAAGCTCATATTAAATGGCCCCTGTTCATAATCTGCATGCTTTTTTCAGTTGTCATTTTGATGTTCTACGGTACGGTAATTTACGGCTCATTCGTCCGCACCTGGGGCATTGATTTCTCTTTGACACTGGATCAATACCGCCGTGCGCTTCAGTATGGATTCGGGAGCCTTGAAAATTCGATCATTCTGGCAGTTATTTCCGCAATCATCGGCGGTATGCTGGGCATGATCATTGCCTACATCACCGCCAAACGGGATTATTACGGCAAAAAATTTATCGAGGTCTCTTCTGTGCTGATGTTCGCTGTTCCAGGTACGGTTTTGGGTATCTCCTATATTCTGGCATTCAACACGAAACCGATCCTTCTGACCGGTACGGCAGCAATTCTTGTCATTGTCTTTACTTTCCGAAATATGCCTGTCGCAATTGAATCCGGTACGACCACGCTTTTGCAAATCGACAATTCCATTGAAGAAGCTTCTACCATCCTCGGGGCAAACAGCGGTTATTCTTTCCGCAGGATCACGCTGCCGCTCCTGAGAAACGCGTTCTTCTCCGGAATTGTCTATTCTTTCACAAAAGCAATTACCGCCGTCAGCGCCGTAATTTTCCTGGTTTCACCGCGCTGGACACTGGTTACCAGCAAGATCTACGGATTGTTTGACCTGGCAAAATACGGTCAGGCTTCAGCCTTTGTGACGATGCTGATCGCCATTTTGCTCATATTTATCGGCATATTTAATACATTGATCAATCTGTTGCTTGCACCGAAATCAAAGGTGCCGCAATCAGTAAAGAAAGCGGAGGAAAATAAATGAGTCAGGCAAATTACACCTCTGAATTCAGCAAAAAGAGTTCGAACGTCATTCTAAAAGACATAACCAAAATTTTTCAGCAGCCTGATACCGGCAAGGATTTTGTAGCTGTCAATCATATCAACCTTGAAATCAAAGACGGTGAAATGGTCACCTTACTCGGCCCTTCCGGCTGTGGTAAAACGACCACACTCCGTATGGTATCAGGATTTGAATATCCCACCAGCGGCAGCGTGATGATCGGAGGGCGTGACGTAGCCAAAGTGCCGCCGAATAAACGCGGAATTTCCATGGTTTTTCAGAGTTACGCTCTGTTCCCGCATATGAACGTCTGGGACAATGTCGCTTATGGTCTGGATGTCGCCAGGGTCTCAAAAGATGAGATGATCAGCCGTACGGAAAGAGTGATGGAAATGATGCAGCTTAAAGGCATGGAACGCCGCTTCCCCAATCAGCTTTCAGGCGGCCAGCAGCAGCGCGTCGCGCTTGCCCGTGCTGTGGTTATCGAACCGAGTGTATTGCTGTTCGACGAACCATTGAGCAATCTGGATGCAAAACTGCGTGAGAGCATGCGCGATGACCTGCGTGCGCTGCAGCAGCGGCTGGGGATCACGTCCCTTTATGTCACGCATGACCAATCTGAAGCGATGGCAATATCCGACCGTGTCGTCATTATGAAAGACGGCAACATTGTCCAGCAGGGTTCACCGGATGAGATTTACGAACAGCCCGTCAACCGTTTTGTCGCAAACTTCATCGGGAAAGCGAATTTTATTGAAGGCGTCTTCAAGGGAAAGGACGGTAATTCAGCCGTCGTTGAGATCAGAGATAACAGATTCGTTATCCCGAAACCGGGAGTGATGCCCGGTGTTGAAGCAGGAGCTCCCTGCTTTCTGACGATACGCCCTGAATCGATCCATCTCAGCAAGGAAACTGGCCCGCTGATGGGTACGATCGATCGGGTGACTTATTACGGAACGAAAATCGAATATGAAGTGGATTTGAACGGTCAGCCGATAATCGTTGAGGTTTACAATCCCCAGCTTACAGAACGATTCCGAACAGGGGAAAAGGTCTCTCTGAAACTCATCGAACAATGTGTTCGCGTGCTTAAATAAATTCCAGAATAATCATTTTCTTTAAGTAAGGGCTGTCGTACATAATATGTACCCGGAAAACTGAACACATTGAAATTTAGCGAATGCTTAGCACATGGATGCCACCCGATACTTTGAGGGTGGCATCCAGTTTGTTTTAGCCCAGATGCTTTCATTTTTGTATTAATAGATATAACTCGCTATTGCTGCAGAAAACGGCTCATCTTTTTGTTTTGGAAAATCATCTGAATAATCGTCCCCCGACTGAATTAACCGGGACGCGGGAATCACTTTCGCTCCCAGCTGACGCTTATTCCGCGTCCCTGCGAAGCACTCCCTCCCGATGGCTTTTCAAAATTTTAATTTGCGGCAGCCCCTTCTATTTTATATTATCTGAACTGTACTGCCCCGTAACCAAGTGCACTCCCTGTTTCGGCATCGAAGAGAACAAGCGAGTCACCGGTAAGATCCAATTTAACAGCGGAATCGATCGGAAAGTCTACAGATCCAAACACTACCCCTGTCAGCATTGTTCCGTCACATATCACCTGAACAGTGGTTTCCATTCCTGTCGGAAGCGTGGAATAAATCCTCCCTTCGATCTGACCGGTTTCTTTGATCGGCATAAATTCAGGACGGACACCAATGATCATCTGGTCCGGGCCGACAAAACTTGCCACGAAGCGGTTCGCCGGTTTATTGTAAACCGTGAGCGGCGGATCATATTGCTGCAGCAAGCCGTTTTCCATCAGGCAGACACGCGTCGAAAGAGTCATCGCTTCCAGCTGGTCATGCGTAACATAGACAAAAGTGCTGTTGGTATCGGAATGCAGACGCTTTAGCTCCGCCCGCATTTCCTGTCTCAGCTTCGCATCGAGGTTGGAGAGCGGTTCATCCATGAACAGCACCTTTGGGCTCGGCGCCAGTGTCCTTGCGATCGCCACACGCTGCTGCTGCCCGCCTGAAAGCTCCGCTGGGTAACGCTTCTCAAATTGTTCGATGCGAAGAAGGGCAAGCAGCTCATCAACACGCTTTCTTATCCGCGCCTTGTCCCACTTCAGCATCTCGAGACCGAAGGAAATATTTTCAAAAACCGTCATATGCGGCCAGAGTGCGTAGTTTTGAAACAGGAAGCCGATATCACGTTTGTTCGGCGGCAGGTTGATCCCTTTTGATGAATCGTAAACCGGCTGACCGTCAATCAGGATCCGTCCTGTCGTAGGTGTCTCAAGCCCCGCGATCATACGAAGTGTCGTGGTTTTCCCGCAGCCGGAGGGTCCCAGCAGGGTCACAAATCCCCGGTCTTCGATTTTCAGGTTAAGATTATCAACCGCCACGAATTTATCAAAGCGCTTGGTTACATTTTCCAGAATGATTTCAGGCATATTTACCCTCCGATTCCCTTGTCAAACGAAGCCCCTGTAAGCTTGTTTGTCAGATTGTTGATAATAATGATCACTACAATTATCAGCAGTGTCACAGCACTTCCATATTGCGCGTAACCCGTTTCATTAAATGAGAACAGCATTGTCGTCAGCAGATACCGTGCATAGGGCACCAGAAGCGTAAACAATGCCACTTCACGCATCACAGACATTACCGGCAGCAAATAGCCAGAAAGGATCGAGCTTTTTTGGATCGGGAATAGGATACGCGTCATGCGTTTCACCCAGGGGGTGCCGAAAATTATCGCAGATTCCTCGATCTCAGGAGCGATCTGCAGCATGCTGTTGACCCCGGACCGAGATGCAAAAGGAAGGAACTTGACAGATGCCACCAGCACCAGCAGTCCGAATGTCCCGTAAAGGAATTTGAACGAAGGCGACGTTGCCACCGCAAGGTAGATCGTTCCAAATGACATGGCCGGCATCAGGTAAGGGAAGAACGCCAGACTCTCAACCGCCTGTGAGAGCTTTGTACCGCGCCGCTGAACACAGGCATAACCGATCAGCATGCCGCTGGTCCCGACTATCATCGCCACCACCAATGCCAGCAGCACCTGCCGCCCGAGCGCTTTCCACATTGTAGGATTCAGCAATATACCGGAGATCATCCCCGTCTCATAGGTCGATCCTTCTGTACCGATCCAGAAGTCCAATGTCATATTAGAAAGGCTGTAATTTCCCGGCTGCTTGATAATACTTTCCAGAGCGAAGGAGATCAGCGGAACAATAGCGAAAAATATTGTAAAGATGATCATGAAGATCGAAATCGGCCAGTTTGCCCCGCGCAGCTTCACCAGTGAAACCTGTCCGGATTTACCGGTGACTGTTGTGAAAGACTTCCGTTTACCGGTAAACCACTGGTTGATCCCCAAAATGAAGCATCCCATGGCAATGGAAACAAAAGCAATGATGTACCCCTGTCCCTGGTATCCGGCCTGTATGAGTGCCCTCATCTTGGTGGAAAGCGTGAACATTTTCACCGCAGAACCGAGAAATACCGGCACAGTGTATGAACTGAAGCCGGATGAAAAGATCAGCAGAAACGTAGAAAGGATCGCAGGAACGACGATCGGCACCGTAATACGTTTAATGATGGTCCAACGTGATGCTTTCAGTATCGTCGCACTTTCTTCAAGCGTGGCATCCATGTTCTTTAGAATACCGCCGATCAGCAGGTAAGCGAAAGGTGAATAATGCAGACCGATAACGATGATCATCGGGAAAATTCCGTAAACGAACCATTCCGGCATACATATACCGAAGACAGATTCAACCATCCCGATATTACCGCCTCCGACTTTGCTGTTTTGGAACATATTCGTCCAGAAAAGTGCCAAAGTCCATGCCGGCATCATGTAAGGAAATACAAATACCGATGATATAAAGCTTTTGCATTTCAGATCCGACCGTGTGATAAACCAGGCTACCGTTCCGCCGACAACGATGCCAAGGACACCGGAACCGCAGGCAACGATAAAGGAATTCAGCAGCGGCGTCCAGAAATTAACACGGCTCCAGTCATCTCCGGCAAAAAGCCGCTGAAAATGCTTCAGCGTAAAGGAACCAACCTCGAGGCGGTAAAGCTTTTTTTCTGTACCAATATGAACCGTGAACATATTGGAAAGCATGGTGATTAAAGGGATCAGTGACAGGACGATCAACGTCACCAGGAAAATCACCAGCAGGATGTTTGCCGGTTTTGCAAAGAAAGCCTTTATGCGGTATTTCAGCGGTTCTTTATTTACTTCCTGATAATTCTGTGTCATGAAGTCTCCTTCCAGCTGTCAGTGTCCGGTTTCCGGATAATTTCTGCTAAATAAACCGGAAATTGACATCTGCTTAAAATATCAGGTCATCCCAAACCAGGATGACCTGATAAATGATTTATAAATGTTTTATCCTACACGAACAGCGATGAATTCATAAGCATCGGCGTAATTTTCATCGATGTATTCCAGATCTTCGAAGACCAGGCGGGTGCTCCAGTATTCATACGGTTCATCTTCCAGACCTTCCGGTTTGAGAATGGTCTTGTTCGGAGAGTAGTAACCCTGATTGGAGTTCCAGGACTTTTCACCGCCAAAACCGGCTTCACTAAGCAGGTAGTTGATGAAAAGCGCACAGGTATACGGGCAATCCGTATCGTTGGCAACAGTTGCATAAATAGGATACATGAATCCGGAGAAGCCGTCCACTTCGTTCTCAAACTGAACGACACTCAGGTTACCGCGGTCAGCTTCATCAACCTTGCGCAGTTTTGAGAAGACAAACAGGCCGAGGTTGCCGGGATTACCGGAGGCGATACCGGTCGCGATCTTTGATGCGGATGTATAGGTGTAGTTTACGTTCTTCAGGAATCCGTCGATCCATGCGTATCCGGCATTCTTGAATTCACCGGCTTCGAATGGTTTCCCATAATAGTCTTCATAAGCCTTAGCCAGACGTTCGCTCCATTCCGGGCTCGTGAGCATCATCAGGAAGTTGAGGTTCACTGTTTCTTTGGTCGGATCTTTGAAGAAGACTTTGCCGTCCCATTCCGGTTCTGTCAGCTGCCAGACATTGTTCAGGTTGATTGAACCATTGCCGTTGTGGTAGATAAACAGGGAGTTGATGAAAGTCACGACCGCAGGATCCTGGTTGGCTTCATCCACATTTTCCTTCATCGCTTCAGGGAAGTAGGAATAGGAAAGGCCTTCATCAAGCAGGTAGGTCTTGAGATCCGGACCGTTCTGAACCAGAGCCATATCAGCGGCATCTTTCACACCGGAGCCGATAATGCTTGTCAGAATCGTGTAGGTTTCGCCATCATCGATTTCAGCATAAATGACTTTATCAGCCAGTTCAGGAAAATCAGCCATAAAGTTGGAAGCTGCCTTTTCAGCGAAGCTGGTGGTTGAGTAGAAATTCATCTGCGCACCGGCAGCGATTTCTTCTTTGGCCTTTTCATAGAGTTCTTCATTGCTCATTGAAACAGCAGCCTTCAGCGCATCTTCAACCGTTTCTGCCATGACAGCGGCACTGATGGTGAGAAAAAGCATAAAAACAATAAGTAAAGATAAAGCACGTTTCATTAAAATCCTCCAGAATTTTTCAGAAATTATACGAACGAGATAATCCTCTTGCTTTAATTATAATGAAATCTGTTATACCGTCAAGAATTCAAATCTACACAAATTTTCTTAATAATTAAGGCAAGATTTTTAGTTTTCGTATAAAATTTCAATAATAAAGTATCTTTATTGGCTTTACCGGATGCAAATTATGAAAAAAGCTATGATCATAACCTGGTATGTTTTATCCTTTCTTCTTCTGACCTGTGCGATATTCCTCTTCAATGATGAGATCCTTTCCCGTAAGGAATTGCTCCTGACTGCAGGAGTTCTGACAGCAGCTGCTGTTTTGAGTTGGTTTTCAATAAAAATCGTCTCCGGAAATTCTCTTAAATGGGCCTTCAGTACCGCGCTGCTCCTGTCATTTTCCGCTGTTTTTCTTCTCGAATATACTCATCCGGTTTATGTTTTTTTTCCGGATGACACGCATCTTTCCGTTGAAGCGGAAGATTCTCCTGTCAGGCTTAACTGGGCTTACTGGGCTGAGACACCGGCCGATTTGGATATAAATATTTATGACTGGAAAGGCTGGCGGGATATAAAGCCTGACAGTCTGAAATTCAGCGAAAACTGGGAGCAGGACGGCAAAACAATGGTCTGCAGCGGGAACTGTTCGATCGATTTTCCAACCGGTCTTCATCTGCATCAGCCGATACTCTCCTTTCATTCGGAAACCCCTACAGTGGTTTACGCAGGGGCACATCCTTATGACGTAAATCCAAATATCGTAACACCGGTATTTGTTTCAGGGATGAATATCTCACGCCAGCTCATCTTTGCCGTGCTCGTGTTTTCTCTGTGCGGTGTTTTGTGCTGTCTGTTTTCGTTTCCGGCAGCATTTCTGCGGAAGAAGGAAAGTACACCCCGTGAGATCCGGGAATGGCTGCTTTTCCCTGCTGCTTTTCTTATCCCGGGTATTCTTCTGCTCATCATCTGCCTCATTCTGAAGATAACTCCCTTTGGTGAAAAATCATTCCTGATTTCAGATATGCAGTGCCAGTATGTGGATTTTCTTGTTCACATCAGGACGCTGCTCCGGGATGGACGCAGCCTGTTTTATTCCTTCAGCAAATCTCTCGGAGACGATTATCTTTCCCTCTTCGCATATTACATCTCAAATCCGCTGGACTGGCTTATTGCTTTTTCCCCTGAGGACCGTATACCTGAAGCTGTTACGCTGCTCGTTATCCTGCGCTACGCCATTTGCGGTTTGACTGCTGCGGTTTATTTCCGGAAGACTTTCAGAACCAATGGCGAAACGCTGCTGTTTTCCACCGGGTATGCGCTGATGTCTTTCAATTTCGTCATCGCCGAACATACCCAGCTTCGAAACGGAGCTTTGATTCTCCCGCTGGTTTTTCTTGGTATCGACCGCATCATTGCCCGTAAAAGCGGATGGGTATATTACATCTCCCTGTGCGCTGCGATGCTCCTGAATTATTATTCCGGTTTTCAGATCTGCTGTTTTGCAATACCATACTTTTTCTGCCGGCTCTATCTTTCTGACCAACGGCAAAAGGGATGGACATTTTTCCGTTTTATCCTGTGGTCACTGCTTTCAGCCGGAAGCTGTGCGGCATTGCTGATCCCGGTAGCCCTTCAGCTTGGCGGCGGAATGAAGACCTTTGATCTGTCTGTTTTCACCTTTACGCGTAATTTCCGCATCATCGAATTGATCGGGAAAATGTTCAACAGCGCATTTGATCAGACACAAACCCTGACTTCCGGACTTCCCAACATCTTCTGCGGCGTCATGATACCTTTCTGCATTACGCTTTTCCTGATGAACAGCAAAATCTCACGAAAAGAAAAAATATCCGTTTTCGTTCTGCTGGCTGTATGTTTCTTTGCGATGTGGATCAATGCGCTGAATCTTGTCATTCATGGTTTTAACGAGCCGGTCTGGTGGCCATACCGCTACTCTTTTGCCGTGAGTTTTCTGCTGCTTCTGCCGGCACTGCGCTGTTTTCAGAATAATAAAGGCAGCACGGGGATCCACTTTTTGATTTGTGCCGTTCTGACTGTCCTGCTGCTTGTGCTTGTCCAGTTACAAGGCTTTTCCTGGTTCACGACAAGCGCTTTCCTCCTGAATCTGCTGCTGATCCTTTTCTTTTCCGGCATTTTCTACATAACAGACAGCGGAACCCGCGCAAAAACAGTTGTATTCCTGTTGGTCGCTTTTGACCTGTTTTTGAACGGATGGATGATCCTCGGGAACAAATCCGCTTATGACCGTTCGGAAACACGGACATCATTCAATGATTTTTACGCGGAGAATAAAGCGCTGATCGATGAGATCAAGAGGAAAGACCGCGATTTTTACCGTTTGGAAAAGACTTATTTTCACGACGCAAATGACGCTTTTCTGCTTGATTACAGCGGCATCAGCCATTTTTCCTCCACGCTCAAATATAAAATAATGCAGTTCCTTCCTGCCGCGGGATACAGGTTCTATCCGACCCGCTTTGAATACGGGGAAGGGTCAACAGTCACAATGGACAGTATTCTCGGGATCCGGTATCTTGTTACGGATCAGGGAAGGATCGGGAAACCTTATAACGCGATATTCAGCAGGGGAAACAAAACCGTATACAGCAATCCGTACAGTCTTCCGATTGGTTTCCTGGTACCGAAAGGGTCCGGACTTTATGAAGATATTTTATCTGCCCCGGATCATTTCAGCATGCAGAACTTAATGTTCAGTGCTTTGAGCGGCAATGCTGATCCCCTTTTCACGGAAGCAATAATTATAAAAACAGAAAGCTCCGAAAATGAAATCACATGGGATCTGAAATGTGAACATACCGGCACACTATACGCATATTTTGAAAGTCCTGAAAAAACACTTTCTTCAATTGAAGTAAACGGAAAACGGATCGGCGATTATTTTGACGGCCGGGGGCTGCCGCTGCTGCGTCTCGGGTCTTTTGTAGACGGGGAAGATATTTCAGTCACGCTCAGAGCATATGACACGGAAGAAGCTTTGCATCTTTCAAAAGCTCAACTCTTCTTTGAAAATCCGTTCCTTCTTCTTTCGGAAACCAGTCGTATGAAATCCGAATCGCTCAGTGTCAGCGAACACACGGATACCCGTATCACCGGAAATATCACCGCATGGGAGGACGGAAAACTGTTTTTCAGTATTCCATATGACAAAGGCTGGGAACTTTTTGTGGATGAACAAAAAACAGAATTAATTCCGGCATTTGATATGTTCCTCTCGGCAAACCTTACCGCCGGTGAACATCAGATCCTGCTTAAATATGAGCCCCGCGGACTGACCGCAGGATTGGCATTCAGCATCATCTCAATTATTTGCGCTTTTTCCGGTTTATTGATCGAACGCAGATATCTCACGAAAAACGCAGTGAAAAAGCAGTAAGAATGCTGTCTTTTGCGGTTTTAAAGACGCGCATTTTACTGTCACCCTGTTTATGATCGTAACGAAGGACAAAGGGAACCTCATCAAACTTTGCACCGATTTTTGCCAGTTTATACAGCACTTCCATCATACACGCGAAGGTTCTGCGTTCCGCGATATTTTCACCATAGGTATCCCGGGCTTTTTGTATAATATTGTAAGTATACATCCTGTAGCCGCAGGTATAATCTTTTACATTTTTAACGCCCAGGATCAATTTGTAGAATACCCCGGCCCCATTACTCATAAACTGTCTGATTCCTGACAGACCTTTAACTGCAGCTCCGCTCTGATAGCGTGAAGCAATTACCACATCCGCACCGGCTTCTATTTTCGGCAACATGGAAAGGGAATATATCGGATCATGAGAATTGTCTCCGTCCATCAGAACACACAGATCGCCTTCCTGTCCGTTTTTCAAAAACAAATTGAATGCCGTGTTTAATACACCGCCTAAACCTTTATTGTGCTCATGTGAAATCAATTCACATTCAGAGAACCGTTCTGTCAGTATTTTAATTTTTGCCGCTGTATCGTCTGTACTTTTATCATCAATACAGCTTACATGCAATTCATAACCTGCAGCATTGAAATCAGAAGCTATGTCAAACCATTTTTCAACCAACGGAATGATATTCGGTGATTCGTTGTAACATGGAAGGTAGACCAATACTTTTTTCATAACGGCTCATTAATATAAATTATATGTATAAATTATAGCATATAATAGCCTGATTGCTCCTGACTTTTGATTAGAAAAGGGCCTTCATGGTAAAATAAACTGTCAGTTAAGGCCTTTACGGGCTGGAAATGGGAGGTAAAGATGACACGAAAACCTGTTGTGGCTTTGGTCGGCCGTCCCAATGTCGGGAAAAGTACCTTATTCAATCGTCTCTCGGGGACACGGGATGCGATCGTTGATGACGTTCCCGGTACTACCCGTGATCGTCTTTTTGGCCATGCCGAATGGTGCGGAACAGAATTCGATATCATTGACACCGGCGGTATTGACCCGGAGGCCGCAGGACAAAAGACTCCACTTTCCGTAGGGTCTGCCGATTTTATCTCCGAGATCAAGACTCAGGCCATCCTTGCAGTTGAAGAGGCAGATGTCGTTCTTTTTCTGACAGATGCTTCCACAGGTGTTACCACCGCTGACCGTGAAATTGCGCAGATCCTTCGACGCCTTCAAAAGAACGAAAACGGGAAACGAACCCCGCCTGTTTTGCTGGTAGTCAATAAGGCTGATTCCGATAATCTCCGCGCCAACGTTCCTGAATTCTACGAACTCGGCATGGGCGATCCATACCCGATTTCAGCTATCCATGGCACCGAAACGGGAGATTTGCTGGATGCTCTCTGCGCCCTGTTTCCTGAACAGGAAGAAGAGGAACCGGATGACAGTGTGAAAATCGCTATTGTCGGACGTCCGAATGTGGGTAAATCCAGTCTTTTGAACCGGCTTTGCGGCGAAGATCGTGTTATAGTCAGCAATATTCCGGGAACTACACGTGATGCCATTGACACGAAACTGATGGTCGGCGATGTTCCTGTCACACTGGTAGACACTGCCGGCATCCGGCGTAAGGGCAAGGTAGAGGCAGGCGTTGAAAAATATTCAGTCATCCGTTCGATGCGCGTGATCGAAGAGGCCGATGTCTCTCTCCTTGTTATTGATGCTACACAGGGTGTTTCCACGCAGGAAGCGCATATTGCCGGATATATCCTGGAAGCCTGGAAAAGTGTTGTCGTTGTTGTCAATAAATGGGACGCAATCGAAAAAGACACCTATACCATGCAGCAGTTTACAGAAAAAATCCGCAAGGACCTGAATTTTCTGGATTACGTTCCGATTCTCTTCGTTTCCGCTAAAACCGGGCAGCGCACCAATCAAATCCTGACGACCGCTCTGCAGGTTCAGGAACAGCGTCTGGTCCGCATTCCGACTTCAGCGCTGAATGACGCAATCCATGAAGCTCAGGATAAACATCATGCCACATCAAAATCCGGACGGTCCCTGCAGATGTATTACGCGACACAGGTTCGTTCCGACCCGCCAACCTTCATGATCTATGTCAATGATCCGGACCTGGCGCATTTCACATACAAACGTTATCTGGAAAACCAGCTGCGTGAACGTTTTGGATTTATCGGTACACCGATCCGCTTTGTATTCAAGGCGAGGAGATAGGGTGTGTTTAGGGAATAGGATATAGGTGATAGGGGATAGTGAGTATTTAGGATATAGTGGATAGAGGATAATATGTAGGATATAGGATATAGGTTATAATAGGTCAGATGTTTTTGTATTTTGGCTGATTAAAGAATATCCATCTGCTGACCACTGACCACTGACCACCGACTACTGAATACCGACCACTGACCCCACTAAAATAAAACATATTAATTGCATTTTTACATTTCAGGTGTATGATTAGGAGAATAGAGGTACTTTTAGATGTCAAAGAATAATTCAAAAAACAGAAAATCCTACACAAAAGAAATACATGAGGCGGAAAAACCGAAACAGAAACCCAAATGGCGTGAGATTGTAGAAGACATACTGCTTGCGGTTGTCCTTTACTTCGCAATTGATTTCTGCATCGGCCGATTCCGTGTTGAAAATATTTCCATGGAAACCACTTTCCATGAAGGCCAGCTGGTAATGGTAAATAAACTGAATTACAAATTCAGTGAACCGCGCAGGGGGGATGTTGTTATTTTTCACTCTCCGGTCGATCCCGGCAAAGATTATATAAAACGAATGATCGGTCTCCCGGGGGACCATGTTGAAGTCACCGAAGGTGAACTTTATATAAACGGTGAAAAAATAGAGGAACCCTGGCTGCATGAACCGATCCAGTATTCCGGGACATGGGATGTGGCAGAAGGAGAATATTTCGTTTTGGGAGATAACCGCAATCACTCCTCTGATTCACATGTCTGGGGCGGCGTTCCAAAGGCAAATCTTATCGGAAACGCATTTTTCCGCTATTGGCCTTTGAATCGAATCAGTATCATCCGTGATAAAATTGAATTGAGCAGTGATACAGCCAAATAAGGAAGTTTTTATGAATGAAGAAAAACGTTACTGTCCGGAATGTCAGGTAGGCCTGATTCAGCGCAAAAAAGGCACTTATTACACCTGGATTGAAAATGAAATGGTGATCGTACCTGATTTCCCATGCTGGGTCTGTGATGTTTGCGGCCACCGGGATTGGGACCAGGGAGCAGTCTTCAACCTCGGGATGATTTTATCCCCCGCTGCCGGTACTCCCGCCTTTGACCGTATCGCCAACATTCCTTCCGGCGCAAACAGTGAGAAAGATAAATCGATCAGGAAATCAAAGGCTCACCGGTCTGCCTTATAATATCGAAATATTCAAAAGATTCGAAAAACTGCATGATTCAGGATGCAGTTTTTTTATAAAAATGGTTCATAATATTTGACAAAATTATGTTATGATTAAATGCATAATCATTTTTGAATAATAAGGTCACAAGTCTTCATCTAAGATCATGGGGGTTAGGATGACAGAATTTATTCCTCAATTTCGAAATAAAATTTCCGTTTTTCTCCTTCTTTTTCTTATATTTGCTGTTTCTTTGTCTCTGCCAATCAATGCCCAGTCAAAAGACGAAGGGAAAATCGTACGCGTCGGATGGTACGATTCCTCCTATAACCAACTGGATCCGATCGGACGCAGATCCGGTTATGCCTATGAATATCAGCTGAAAATTTCCGCATATACGGGCTGGACTTACGAATACGTAAAAGGCAGCTGGTCTGTTTTGCTTCAAATGCTGGAAGATGGAGATATTGATCTGATGAGCGATGTCTCCTATACAGAAAAACGCGCAGAAAACATGTTTTATCCTTCTCTTCCCATGGGAACTGAGGAATATTACCTTTTTATCGCTCCGAACAACAGTGAAATTTCTCAGGCAGATTATTCTACGCTTAACGGGAAAAAGGTAGGAGTAAACAAAGACTCTGTTCAAGCCGATTTTTATCGTGAATGGGCAGAAAAAAATGATGTTAAAGCAGAGGTTATTGAAGTGACATTTTCCGAGGACGAATCTCTCCGCAGGCTTGTAAACGGTGATCTTGATGCATATGTCACGGTAGATTCCTTTGTTCACCCGGAACTTGCAATTCCTGTCTGTAAAGTCGGTTCTTCAGACTTTTATTTTGCTGTCAGCAAAAGCCGCCCTGATCTTCTGAAGGAACTGAATGAAGCACTCAACAGGATACAGGATGAAAACCGTTATTACAACCAGCAGATGTTTGAAAAATACATCAAAAGAGCCGGAGCCAACGCATTTCTGACATTGGAAGAGGTTGACTGGCTCAATACCCACGATAAAATCCGTGTGGGATACCTTGACAACTATCTTGCGTTCTCCGGTACGGATAAAGCCACCGGAGAGCTTACCGGTGCTTTGAAAGACTATCTGGCGTACGCATCTGACAGTATGGTAAATGTGCATCTTGATTTTGAGCCCGTTGCATATCCCACCGCATCTGAAGCGATAAAAGCGGTGCAAAACGGGGATATAGACTGCATGTTCCCTTCCAGCCTCAGCGTATATGACGGAGAAATGCTGAATGTCACCCTTACATCACCGCTGATGAGTACAGAGGTATATGCTATCATTCGTCAGGCTGACCAGAATTTATTCGTGAAAAAGGACCATGTGATCGTAGCAGTCAACGAGGGAAATCCGAATTATGATTCATTTCTTCTTACGCATTATCCCGATTGGAGGACAGTTTATTATCCGACCACACTGGATTGTATGAAAGCAGTATCAGACGGTGTTGCAGATTGTGTTCTGATCAGTAATTTTCGCTATAACAATCTCTCAAGGCTGAGCAAGAAATACCATCTGATACCGCTTTCCACCGGAACAGGATTAGGTTTCTCGTTTGCGGTCAAAAACGGAGAAACAGCTTTATATTCCATATTGACCAAGGCGATCAGCAGAATTCCCGATTCAATCGCAAATGCAGCCCTTTCTTATTACATCACTGAAGACGCCAGACTAAGCCTCTCGGATTTCATCACAGACAATATTGTCATTGTGGGTGCTGTAGTTTTTGTCGTGCTTCTGATCATCATTATTCTACTGATACAAAGCATGCGTTCGGAAAGAAAAGCCCGGAAACTGATCTCCGCAACTGAAACTGACGATTTGACCGGCTTGTATAACCGGAGCTTCTTTTTCCAGTATGCCAATCGCATTTACCGTGAACATCCGGATACTCCGATGGATGCAATTGTACTGAATATCGAGCAATTTCATTCGGTTAATGCCCTGTACGGCCGGGATTTTGGGGACCAGGTCCTGCGTACACTCGGTAAAGAGATTCAGGCTGTTGCGAAAGAAGCAGGCGGAATTGCCGGCAGATTTGAAGCAGACCGTTTTGATATATATTGTCCTCATACGGATATGTATCAGGTAATATATGACCGGCTGCAGAAGAAACTGGAAGAATCGGCGCCGAATACAAGCATCCGGCTGCGAATGGGTGTTATGCCATGGCAGGAGAAGATCGAACCATGGCAGCTTTTTGACAGAGCCCGGATCGCCTGCACCATGGCGCGCGGACATTATAAGGAGCATTTGATCATCTTTGATGAGAAGGTCCGCGATCGTGAAATCTTTGAACAGCGGCTGCTGAACGATTTGCGCCGTGCTCTTGATTCATATGAGTTTGAAGTATTTTATCAGCCTAAATATAATATTCAAACCATGCCGCCAAAGCTTGTAAGCGCAGAAGCGCTTGTCCGCTGGCGGCATCCTGAATTTGGTATGATCTCTCCGGATGATTTCATTCCCCTGTTTGAGAAAAACGGACGTATCAGTATAGTCGATAAATACGTATGGGAAGAGGCGGCAAAGCAGATCGCACGCTGGAAGGAGCAGTACGGTATAACGATTCCTGTCTCTGTCAATTTGTCAAGGCTGGACGTTTTCAACCCGATGCTTGAGAATACACTTGATGAGATCCTGATATATAATGATCTGGATCACGATGACATCAAACTGGAAGTCACTGAATCCGCCTATACAGAAAACGCCGACCATGTGATCCGCGTTGTGGAAAACCTGCGCAATAAAGGATATAAAGTAGAAATGGATGATTTCGGTACGGGGTACTCCTCACTGAATATGCTTTCTTCCATGCCAATCGATGTTCTGAAAATGGACAGAGCTTTTGTTCGCAATATCGAACATAGTGAAAAAGACATCCAGCTTGTTGGTTTGATCCTTGATATTGCAAAAAATATGAATATCCCTGTGATTGCCGAAGGTGTCGAGACAGAAGAACAAATCAGGCTTTTAAAGGATCTGGGATGTGCTTTGGTACAGGGGTATTATTTCTCCAAACCGCTTCAAGCGTCAGATTTTGAAAAAAAATTCCTGTCAAACAGGGATTCTGATCAACAAGCCGGTAAGTAAACAGTAGTGAAAGGAAATTGTTATGCATTCACTGCGGTCTAAAATAACATTAATGACAATTTTTATGATTGCGATCTCTGTTGCGTTCGTAACGTTCCTCAGTGTTTTGTTTATTCGAAAAAATGAACGTATTGAATCGAGCCAGACACTTCTTTTATTGTGTGAGACCGGTAAGCGAAACCTTGATTATTACTTTGACAATGTACAGAAATCAGTCGAAAAGGTATCATCTTATGTCGAATACGACCTGGATGGTTTGGAAACAGGGCAATTGCAGCAGCATATCAAACGCGTTTCGGATTTTTTTGAGACCATTGCGTACAGAACCCAAGGTGTGCTGACTTACTATTACCGAATCGACCCCGAAATTTCTGACAGCGTGAAAGGCTTCTGGTATACCAATCTTGATGGAAACGGGTTCGTTGAACATGAAGTCACCGATATTACACTGTATGATACAAAAGATACATCACAGCTTGTCTGGTTTACGGTTCCCAAATATGAAGGAAAACCTGTCTGGCTGCCGCCGTATATTACGGATAATCTCGATAAGCGTGTTATTTCGTACAATGTCCCGATTTACTGGAAAACGCAGTTTGTAGGTGTTGTAGGGATCGAAATTGATTACGCCACCATGGCGGAACAGGTTACCAGCATCAGACTTCACAAAAATGGTTATGCATTTTTAAGTGATGAAAAGGGAATGATTTTTTATCATCCGCGGACAGATGTTGCACTTCTGACAGAAGAGAAAGCTATCGAAATACCTGACGGAATTGACAGCAGCAGCACTTTTTTCCAGTATACTTTTGACGGTGTAAAAAAACAGGCTGCATGGCTGCCTCTTTGCAATGGTATGCGCCTGACTGTTTCAGTTCCGATAACCGAGACAGAAGGAGACTGGCAGAGGCTGATCCGGGAAAACATTTTCGCATCTCTCATTGTATTGCTGATAATGAGTATCGTCACCTTGACTTATATGGGACATATCACAAAACCGCTTGAAGATCTGATCAATGCCGCGGAAAAGGTGGATAAAGGAAATTATGACATTTCATTATCATATGATGATGACAATGAAGTTGGACGTCTTACAAGAACCTTCAATAATCTTACAAATCATATGAAGGAGCATATCTCCGACCTGAATAAACGTGTATATGTCGACGCCCTTACATCCGTAAAAAACAAAGGTGCTTTTTCAGATGCTGTCAACGCTCTGCAGTCTGAAATAGATAATAACAGCGAAAACACGGAATTTGCGATCTGTATGTTTGACTGCGATGACCTCAAGTCCATCAATGATAATTTCGGACATGATAAAGGTGATATCTATTTGAAAACTGCCTGCCGGTTGATTTGTCAGGTTTTCCAGCACAGTCCGGTTTTCCGTATCGGCGGAGATGAATTCGTCGTAATCCTGCAGAATGATGATTATCAGAACCGGGAAGAACTTCTTCGCCACCTTGAAAAATCCGAAAAGGAAATCTCTGGTTCTGCTATCAACAAATGGGAAGAAGTTCATCTCGCCGTGGGACTTTCGGAATTTGATCATAATACAGATCATCTTGTTAGCGATATCATCCGCCGTGCTGATAAAAATATGTATACGCACAAACGCACAAAAAAAGACAGTAGATAATTTATTTGTTAATAATTTGTTCACAAATAACATTTTTATTTCAGATGTCTGTGAATAATGATAGAATATTATAAGGCGATAAATATTATATTCTTCATTGCATCCGATATCCGGGCATTGAGAGTTAATAAATATCAATAAAACATAATTTTGTAATATTTTCATCACAAAAGAAAGAGGAATTAGTGATGGCAGAATTGAATCTCGAGAAATTAGGGATCACCGGGACAACCGAAATTGTTTACAATCCTTCGTATGATTTTCTTTACGAAGAAGAACTGAAACCTGAACTGACCGGCTATGAAAAAGGCCAGCTGACTGAACTCGGCGCAGTCAATGTCATGACCGGCATCTACACCGGACGTTCTCCTAAGGACAAATATATTGTCATGGACGAGAACTCCAAAAATACTGTCTGGTGGACCACACCGGAGTATCCGAATGACAACCATGTCCTGAGCATGGAAAACTGGGCTGCATTAAAAGACATCGCTATCAACCAGCTTTCCGGCAAACGTCTCTTTGTCGTGGATGCTTTCTGCGGTGCAAACCATGACACCCGTATGGCTGTCCGCTTCATTATGGAAGTTGCCTGGCAGGCTCACTTTGTCCGCAATATGTTCATCAAACCGACTGCTGAAGAAGAAGCTGAATTCACTCCGGATTTCACTGTCTACTGCGCTTCCAAGGCCAAAGTTGAGAACTATAAGGAAATGGGTCTTAACTCCGAAACAGCTGTTGCCTTCAACATCTCCACCCGTGAACAGGTCATCATCAACACCTGGTACGGCGGCGAAATGAAGAAGGGTATGTTCTCCATGATGAACTACTACCTGCCGCTGAAGGGTATCGCAGCAATGCACTGCTCAGCCAACACCGATATGGATGGCAATCACACCGCCATCTTCTTCGGTCTCTCCGGCACCGGTAAGACTACCCTTTCAACCGATCCGAAGCGCTTGCTCATCGGTGATGACGAACACGGCTGGGATGATGAAGGCGTCTTCAACTTCGAAGGCGGCTGCTATGCGAAAGTTATCAATCTGGATAAGGATTCCGAACCTGACATCTATAACGCTATCCGCCGCGATGCCCTGCTGGAAAATGTCACTGTTGACGAAAACGGCAAGATCGATTTCGCAGACAAATCCGTCACCGAAAACACACGTGTTTCCTATCCTATCGAACACATTGAAAAGATCGTCAAGAATGTCCGCCCGATCTCTGCAGGTCCGGCAGCTGAAAACGTGATCTTCCTTTCCGCGGACGCCTTCGGTGTTCTGCCTCCTGTCTCTATCCTGACCCCGGAACAGACCCAGTACTACTTCCTTTCCGGTTTCACCGCCAAACTGGCAGGTACGGAACGCGGTATTACTGAACCTACACCGACCTTCTCCGCCTGCTTCGGCCAGGCCTTCCTGGAACTGCATCCGACCAAATACGGTGAAGAACTTGTGAAACGCATGCAGCAGTCCGGCGCAAAGGCTTATCTGGTCAACACCGGCTGGAACGGTACCGGCAAGCGCATCTCCATCAAAGATACCCGCGGTATTATCGATGCTATCCTGAACGGCGATGTTCTGAAAGCCCCCACAAAGCAGATCCCGTACTTCGATTTCGAAGTTCCGACCGAACTGCCGGGTGTGGATCCTGCCATTCTCGATCCCCGCGACACCTATGCCGATGCTTCCGAATGGGAAACCAAGGCAAAGGATCTGGCCGGCCGCTTCATTAAGAACTTCAAGAAATACGAAACCAATGAAGCCGGCAAGGCCCTTGTCGCCGCCGGTCCGAAGCTTGACTGAGCATAACAGATAATTAAAAACTGACCACCGGCCTGATGACCGGTGGTCTTTTCATTTTTCGGCTGGATCAAGCCATGAAGGTGCATCGCCTGAAGGCATATGCACCTTTATGTTTGTCATACCGGTTACGGTTCGATGATATTGAAATTACGGTTGATCGGTGTCATATACTTCACCAATCTGACGGGAACCGTTTCATCTCCTTCGATCTTCATATTGGCAGTGACATCCATATTTCCGTTCATCAGAGCCAGTAGCTGAAGCCTTCCGCAGGTCATCGTGCAGTCAGTTTCGATATCAGTTTCACCCTTATATACCATCAGGACACCATCGCGGCGGATGACCCTGAATACTTCTCCTGTATCCGCGATATTGAGCTTCAGCGAAAAATCATCGTTCTGGGCTGCCAAAGCATCTGTCATGATGTCAATATAAGTCAGGACCATTTCAACTGTCATGCCCAGGATCGTTTTTTCACGTCCAAGAACAGTGCCTTCCTTATCAGCCTGGTTGCCTTCCCGAAGTTCCCAGGCGCCCATCAGATAGGCACTGCGCCATGGACCGCTTTCAGCCTGATATCCCATCTGCTCCAGAGCATCCGCGCACAGGTCGCGTGCAGCCTGATTTGTCGGATCAGCGAAAACCAGTTCTTTTGTGATCTGCGCCACCCACTGATATTCACCCTTTTCATAATCAGCCCGGGCCTTTTCCAGTACTGCGTCCACATCACCCAGATATTCGACCCATTTTTTCGCCGTATCTTCCGGCATAAGCGGATTAAGGTTCACAGGATTCGCATCATACCATCCCATATAGCGCTGGTATACAGCTTTGATGTTATGGGAGAGCGTTCCGTAATATTGACGTGTATACCATACTTTATTCAGACGTTCCGGCAGTGTGAGTGTCCGGGAAATCTCAGCCGAAGTCATACCCTGGTTGATGTAATGCAGTGTCTGGTTATTGATGTACTGATAGACAGCCGCGGTATCTTCCATATAATTATGAATGGTTTCATTTCCCCAATGCGGCCAGTTGTGGCTCTGGAACACCACCTCTACCTCATCGCCAAACAGATATTCAGCTTCCAGAATATATTTTGCCCATGCAGCCGCATCTCTCACCTGTGCACCGCGCAACGTATAAATATTGTGCATGGTACCGGTGCAGTTTTCAGCAAGCCAAAGACCTTTGTAGCGCGGGAACCAGGCGTTCATTTCCGCGGGAGCTTCCGTTCCCGGTGTCAGCTGGAACTGTATTTCAAGTCCGTCGATAACGATCGTTTCATTGCTGCAGACTTCGTATGTCGGAGCAAGCAATCCAACAGTGCCGACAGACTGTCCAAGTCCGATACCGATTGCCATGCGTCCGGTTTCTCCCGGGTTCATGAGCGCGCCATATTGGTACTGTGCTCTTCTTCCCATTGCAGGTCCGGCATAAAGGTTTTCACTGACAGCATGTTCCAGGAATCCCTGCGGCGCTAATACAACGACCTTACCGGAAGCCAGCTGTTCTTCAAGTGAAAGCGAAGCGTCTGCCGCATCTTCCTCATTAATCAGTCCAAAGATACCGCCATAATGATCGATATGTGAATGACTGTAAAGGACAGCTTTTACATCGATCGGGCCGAAATGCTTTTCCATCAGCGCTTTGGCGGCTTCCATGTCTTCCTTGCACATCAGTACATCAAAGACGATCCAACCGTTATCGGTACGAATAAATGTTGCATTGGCCATATCGTAGCCGCGTACCTGATAGATCCCGTCTGTTACTTCAAAAAGGCCGGCATAGGTGTTCAGCTGTGTATGGCGCCATAAACTCGGGTTCACAGTTTCCGGAGCTTCCGCATCACGGACAAAATCAAATGAATCGACACTCCATGCGACAACGCCATCGTCCCGGTAGATCACTACACTTTCCGGTGCTTCGATCAGTCCGCGGAGAGCATTCTCCTTCTCAGTCTCGTCGCTGAAATCCAATGTGTCATACCAGGCCGCGTTCGCAGCGGCGTACAGAGCATGAGCAAAAGCAGACATAAAATAAAAGTCATTTTATATGATTGTGTTTTTTGCATAAATACCTCCTTGTTGTTTAATTAATTATAATACGATTTAATTCATATTTAATTCAGTCCGCAGTACAGTACATTGTGGGCTTGCTTCGAATTCTACAGGTATAAACTGTTATCTTCGCTGTGTTTTCTTGTTGAAAACAGATATCCGGGTTTGCTTTCTTCATTCAAAATAATTACGAATTTATTTCCGGTTCATGTTACAATTAGAAATAAGGAAATATTGTTTTATTAAGTTAAAATTGGGAACAACTTTTTCATAATATGCAAATATCTTATTAATTTTGTATTAATTTTTGTTATTTCAGGTAATATATTTATATTCATATAAACCCATTGATTTATTTTTATTGAGTATAATCACTATATATCATATATCATTTATAAGGAGGGAAATATGGGTTGGCTTGCTTCAATAATTATAGGTACTCTTGTTGGTTGGCTTGCCGGAAAAATCATGAAAAGCGATCATGGATTGCTGATCAATTTTCTTCTTGGCTGGGGCGGTTCCATCCTGGGTAAATTTATCGCAGATCTGCTGAAAATCTCCAGTGACAGTTTAGTCGGAGACATTGCTTTTTCGCTTGCCGGCGCCTGCCTGATACTGTTTATTTACAACAAATTTATAAAAAAATAAAAACCGTTTATCCATTCAAAAACAAGCAGCTGTTTTATTCACACTACATCCGTGAAACCGGTGAAGCGCAGATAACACAGCTGCTTTATTTTTTCAGAATAAGTTCCTGATCGTCTAAGTTCCAGGCAATACATTATTCCTGTTATTGAAAAAACCGCTCCTTTTCAGGAGCGGCTTTTTTCAAATTCTAACAGATATTAGTAGCGGCCGAACTGGGCATCGTTATTGCCGGAGTCGGTGGTCCACATTTCCAGCATGTTGATCGGGTCGTTGAAGTCAGCGATCCAACCGTTGCGGGCGATATCGTAGTTGCCTTCCTTACGTTCATTGAGGAACACGTTCCAGTCAATGGAGCGGATGGTCATTTCAATACCGACTTCCGCAAGATCCTGCTGGATACATTCTGCAATCGCAACATGAGCGGAGGTCTGATTGGTCAGATATTCAAAGCTGATCGGGGTTTCCGGGGAAAGCTTGCCATCTTCACCGAATTCGAATCCGGCAAATTCGAGCAGTTCGCGGGCACCGTCAACATCAACTTCGGTACCATAGTAGCCGTCATCCACCGGGTAATCCCAGGCTTCTGCATCCTTGAAGATGCCGCCGTTGCCGTCTGCCATACCGGCAGGCAGGAAGGATGTGGCGATCTTCTGTCCGGTCTGTCCGACAGTATCGATGATGTACTGGCGGTCAACAAGCAGACCGAAGGCTTTGCGCATGGCACTGGCCTGTTCAGCGGTCTTTCCGTCAAACAGCGGGCTCTTCACGTTGAAGATCACATAGTAGGTACCCAGTTCGTCAACGATGTGGAATTCCGGATCCTTGTTTTCGATCAGTGATGCGATCTCATCGGTAGGAACGGTATCGGCGAAATCAAGATCGCCGGCGCGGTATGCAGCGTAGATCGCGGTGTCATCTGCGGACAGCATGTATTCGATGCGTTCGATAGACACCTTGTCAGCGTCATACCAGTACGGGTTCTTTACGTAAACCATGGATTCATCATGGTTCCAGCTTTCCAGTGTGTAGGCACCGTTGGAGACGAAGCCGGCTTCCTGTGCCCAGGAACCCGGGTTGGTTTCCCAGTCTTCCTTCGCTTCCACAACAGACTGCTTCACAGGGAAGTAGGTCGGGAAGGCTACCAGGTCAAGCATATAGGCGCAGGGGCTCTTCAGCGTGACAACGATGGTCTTCGCATCCGGAGCGGAAACCTTCAGGGCATCCGCGTCACCGGCCTGGAATTCATCGTAGCCGGCGATAACGTCGAACATGTATGCATAGTCGGCTCCGGTCATCGGATCGGAAGCGCGTTTCCAGCTGTAGACAAAGTCTTCAGCAGTCAGGTCGGAACCATCGGACCATTTCAGGCCGTCCTTCAGGGTGAAGGTGTAGGTCAGACCATCTTCGGAAAGTGTGTAACCTTCGGCAAGCTGCGGGGCAAGTTCGCCATCTGCATTGTAGGCATACAGACCGCTGAATGAGTTGGCTGCCAGACAGGCACCGTCAACAGAGCTGTTCAGAGCAGGATCCAGATGATCCGGTTCGGAAGAGAGGTTGATCTTCAGAGTGTTGTCGCCTTCTTTGGTTGCGTAGTAGAAATACTTGGTCGCGAACAGGGAGCTGTAAATACCGCTAACCTTGGAGGACTGCATATAATAATCGTTGTAATAGTAGATCGGCAGCAGGGCACCGGTATCCATCAGCATATCTTCAGCCTCATGCATCATCTCCGCACGTTCGGCAAAATCGGTTGTGGACTTGATTTCCTTGATGAAGGCATCATACTCTCTCCAGTCCGGATACGGGCTGTTGGCAAGAACATTTTCATAACCTTCCTCCACAGCGGATCCAACTTCGGCAACTGCATCTTTAACGACTTCAGCGGCGTCAGCTTTAGCATCTTCAACAACACTTGCAGCTTCCTTGGAGGTATCATCAACGGCAGCAACAGCATCGGCAGCAGCTTCGCTTACGGCTTTTTCAGCTTCATCGTAAGTATCAGAAACAGACTGAACAGCATCTGCAACAGCTTCTTCTACTGCTTTTTCAGCTTCTTTGTAGGTTTCAGCAATTGTCTCGGCATCAGAACCATCAGCGATAGCATCTTTTACAGCTTGTTCGGCTTCAGCGTAGGTTTCAGAAACAGACGCAGCAGCAGCTTCAACAGATTCTGCTACGGCTTTTTCAGCTTCATCGTAGGTTTCAGAAACGGACTGAACAGCATCTGTAACAGCTTCTTCAACTGCTTTATCTGCTTCGGCTTTGGTTTCAGCAACATCAGAGACCGCTTCCTCTACAGCTTTTCCAGCCTCATTGACAGTATCTGAAACGGCTTCTGCTGAATCTTTGATAGCTTCTTCCATCACAGTATCAGTAGGAACTTCAGTCGCAGCGGGCGCAGCGGTCGGAGCTGGCTGGTTTGAGCCACAGGCGCTTAACAGCAGTGCTATGGCCAGTACGGACAAAATCAGATAAAATTTCTTCATTATTTATCTTCTCCTATATAAATTTCTATCCGGGATCTTTCCCAAATAGTTGATACACCATTTTAGAAATCAGTCTTCAGACTACAGCAATTGAAGTCAGATATAATTTATTTCTGATTTCAGAATTAAATAATGTGGCAGGCCACCTGATGTCCCGGAGAAACTTCACGAAGTTCAGGCCTTTCCTGTGCACATTTTTCTGTCGCATAGCGGCAGCGCGTTCGGAAAGAACATCCGGATGGCATATGTAAAGGACTTGGAACGTCACCCTCCAAAGGGATACGTTTGCGGGAATGAGGCATCCGCGGTCTCAACGATCCTTCCCAGATACATTACCGCGATCCTGTTGGACATATGTCTTACCACTAACAGATCATGGGCAATAAACAGATAAGCAATATTCAGTTTTTTCTGCAGATCTTCAAAGGTATTGATTATTTGAGCCTGAATGGAAACATCCAGCGCGGAAACCGGCTCATCGCAGACGATAAAATTCGGGTCTACAGCAAGTGCCCTGGCGATCCCGATACGCTGACGCTGACCGCCTGAAAATTCATGTGCATATCGGTTCGCCTGTTCGGAATTCAATCCGACCAGATCCATCAAATGACGAACCTTATCAGTTCTTTCTGCTTTATTGCTGTATAAATGATGAATATCAAGCGGCTCACCGATAATATCCGCAACGGTCATACGAGGATCAAGAGAAGAATAGGGATCCTGAAAAACGATCTGCATTTCTTTGCGGTAATTCTTGATATTCTTTTCTGTGATCAGATTGCCATCATAATAAATCTCACCTGCAGTCGGTTTGTAGAGATGCAGAATCGTACGTCCCGCGGTTGTTTTACCGCAGCCTGATTCACCGACCAGGCCAAGCGTTTCGCCCTCATTTACATAGAATGAAATATCATCCACAGCTTTGAGCGGTGTTGTTTCAAAGAATCCGGTACGAATCGGAAAATACTGTTTCAAGTGTCTCACATCAACCAGAGGCTGTGTACTCATATCAGGCTTTCTCCTTTCCGGCTTCTTCGTAGACTTTTTTCACATTCATCCAGCATGCTGCCGAATGATCCTGATTGATCATTATCTCATCCGGCTGAGCTTCCATGCAGATCCGCATAGCATTATCACAACGGGGTGCAAAGGCACAGCCTTTCGGCAGATTCAATTGATCGATCGGTGTACCCGAGATCGGTATCAGTCGCTCCCGCTTTCCGACAATACTCGGGATCGACCGCATCAGACCTTTTGTATATTCATGGCACGGGTTATAGAAAATCTCATCGGCCGTACCGCGTTCACAGGCACGTCCGCCATACATCACGATGATGGTGTCGCACATATCTGCAATCACACCCAGATCATGTGTGATAATGATGATCGCCATTCCCAATTCCTTCTGCAGATTCTGCATCAGTTCAAGAATCTGAGCCTGTATCGTCACATCCAGAGCTGTTGTCGGCTCATCGGCAATCAGGATGTCCGGCTCGCAGGCCAGTGCCATCGCTATCATCACACGCTGCCGCATACCGCCGGAAAGCTCGTGAGGATATTGCCTTACGCGTTTTTCCGGCTCATTGACACCAACCAGCTTCAGCATTTCAATTGCGCGTTCACGGGCTTCTGACTTTGTCCGATTTGTATGCAGTAAAATTGCTTCCTCGATCTGGTTCCCGATCGTATATGTAGGATTCAGCGAAGTCATCGGATCCTGGAAAATAATGGAAATCTTTGCTCCGCGAATTTTCCGCATTTCCTTTTCCGGGATCTTTGAAATATCCTGTCCTTTATAAAGGATCTGACCGCTTTTTATTGTTCCGGGATTTGTCAGAATGCGCATGATCGAATAAGCGGTTACGCTTTTACCGGAACCTGACTCACCGACGATCCCTAAAACCTCTCCTTCATCCAGATTGAATGATAATCCGTTTACAGCTTTTACTTCACCTGCGTCTGTAAAGAAGGATGTATGCAGATCTTTTACTTCCAAAAGTCTCTCTGTCATATTTACCTCCTTAATTTCGGATCAAAAGCATCGCGCAGTCCGTCACCCAGCAGGTTGCAGGAGAGAACGATCAGACAAATCATAACAGCCGGAAATACGAGCTTATAAGGGTAGCTGGAAAGTCCGCCGCGGGCAGCATTTGCCAGGGAACCCAGTGAAGGCATCGGTGCCTGTACCCCGAGACCAATGAATGAGAGGTAGCTTTCCGTAAAGATCGCGGAAGGCACCTGCAGCGCGGTCGAAATAAAGATCACACTCATACAGTTTGGCAGGATATGTTTGAGGATGATTCGTGCGGACCCGGAACCCAAAGCCTTGGCAGCAAGTACATATTCGTTGTTTTTAATTGTCAGTATTTGTCCGCGGACCAGACGAGCCATACCGACCCAGTAAAGCAATCCGAACACAATAAACAAACTGATCATGTTTACGCCAAGCTTCTGGAAAATCGTACCCTGAAGCTTTTCGGTAAGAACAGTTGAGAGGATCACAGAAAGCAAAATAACCATCAGCGTATCCGGCAGGGAATAAATGATATCCACGATACGCATCATGATAATATCAACTTTTCCCCCCGCATAACCGGAAATCGAACCGTAAAGCAATCCAATCACCAAAACGATAAGGCTTGCGAAGAGACCGACCGAGAGGGAAACCCGCGTTCCATAGATAACACGCATAAAATAATCACGGCAAAGCTCATCCGTACCGAAAATATGAGGGAATATTTTTTCACCTTTGTCAATAGCTGCCTGTTCATTTTTTGAATATGTAAATGGAGCCAGGTTTTTAGCGGTCTTGTCACGTTTACCATCGACCGTGATCATCTGATCATAGCTGTAGGGAACGATCCTCGGTGCGATAACGATCAGCAGGATAATTAAAACAAGTACAACCAGGCTGCCCATCGCGAGAGGATTCTTTCTCAGTTTTCTCATACCATCCTTGAAAAAGGTGGTTGACTCCCGCATAATAACAGCCTGCGCTTTTTCCTCATCCGAAACCTGTTCAAATTTGGAAAGATCCAATTGGAGGCTCAGAAGTTGTTTTTTTGGGAATCCTTTGCTCTCATCCATCTTCAAATCCTCCTCTTAATCAAATGAGATCCGTGGGTCAACAAGCTTGTAAACCAGATCGGAAATCAGAGTTGCAAGGACCATCAAAACAGCCAGAAATATTGTCGTGGCCATGATCATCGGGTAATCCTGATTGTTGATCGAAGATACAAATTTGCCGCCAAGTCCGCCGATAGTGAAAACTGATTCCACAACCAGAGAACCGGTAATAATATACGCAACCATCGGTCCGACATACGTGATAACCGGGATCAGAGCGTTGCGGAGGGCATGCTTGGCAATGACCCAGAATTGGGAAACACCTTTGGAAACCGCGGTACGGATATAGTCCTGTCCCAACACATCAAGCATGGAAGATTTGGTCAGCCGTGTAATATATGCCATCGGAGACATTGCAAGAGAAATTACCGGCAGAACATAATTGGGGTTGGAGGAGCTCCAGACAGGGAACCATTTTAGCTGCAGACAGAAGACCAGAAGAAGCAATGTTGCGAGCACAAAACTTGGCACCGAAACCAGCAGCGTTGTAAAAAAAATGATCAGTCTGTCAGAGATCCCGCTGCGTGTCAGCGCCGCAATACTTCCGAATGTCAGTCCGAAAACAATCGCGACTAGTGCGGCCATAAGGCCAAGCCTTGCAGATATTCCGAATGACTCCGAGATAACCGTTGTGATCGGACGGCCTGTTTTTAATGAAACGCCAAAATCTCCGTGAAGAATATTTTTTAGATATAAGATGAACTGCGTTCCGACCGGTTTATCCAGATTATAGCGCTCCTCAAGCACAGCCTTGACCGCTGCTGAAGGAGCCTTCTCAGACGCGAAAGGTCCTCCCGGGATCGCATTCATTGCGAAAAACGTGATCGTGATGATGATGAACACAGTTACGATTGCCAGCAAAATACGAGTGACAAAATATCGCAGCATAATGTGTTTCACCTCCTGAAAATAACTAAAAAAACATGCCAGCGCCTTTACAAGCCTGCTGTCATGTAATTACCCTTGTTTCTGAAAAATTCGTCGTTTCAAATTCTGAAGCTCGATCAAAATAAAATCTTATAACCTAAATTATTTTACGAAGAAAAACTATACCACAATTTCATTTTTTATGCCAATAAAGACTGTTCTTTCATTACTTTAGCACAATCAAGTGTATGAGGAGGCGCTTATTTTATGATCAGGGCTGTCAATAGAAAAACGAGAAAACAAAAAAAATTCGCTGCAAAAATACAAAGGTCCTTCTCCCGGTCATCAAGGTCATTGAAATCGATTCCCGGACGTTCTTCTACAAAATCGATCATATCGCCATACATTCGTGAAGGCTTTTTCGAAGGATTGACACGCAGCATCATCAGCTGCGGCAGCCTGACGCCATCCATCCGCAGCCATGCGATCACGGTAAGAAGAGCAAATATAAAAGCACAAATAAAAAAGCCGTCTTTTTTCACGGAATGCCCGACGTTCTGTGAGATGAAAAAATCCGCCAGCAGTGTGATGAACAAACCCAGCACAAAACGGGTAAAGGTCATATAGATCATCGGCCGAAGCATATAGGGCTCATATATTTCTTTGATCTTTTTCAATTTTCCTCCTCAGCACTTGTAATAACCAATTTTACCAGACAAACGGAAGTATGTTTACTTTATATCTTCTATCGACTGTGTAATATTGACTGTGTAATAAATTTCTTGACCGCTTATTACCATAAAGGTAAAATAAGCCAATCAATTTTTTTTCATTATTCATAAGGAGGGAAATCATTATGAAGAAATATTTGTTTCCTGTGCTGGTGCTTATTTTGCTCGTCACCGTCTCGGTCTCTTTTGCAGAACGACAGAATACGCTGACCACCTATGAGACCAGAGGCCGTGAACTCGAAACCTGGAATGTTCACATGTCTCAGCGCGCTGTGGATAACAACGTCCTGGTCAACCTGATCGATGGTTTGATGACCAACGATAATCATGGCGATATGCAGCTGAATGCCGCGAAATCCTATGAGACCACCGATGGCGGGCAGACCTGGGTCTTCACATTGAACGAAGGAATGACCTGGTTCAATAAGGATGGCGAATATCAGGCCGATGTTTTGGCGTCTGACTGGGCGACCGGTCTGGAATGGGTATTGAACTATGCGAAAAATGATTCATACAATACATCCATGCCGAACCAGATGATCGCCGGAGCGCAGGAATATTACGATTACACAAAAGATCTTGCCGACAAAGAAGGCAATGAAGCTGCCTGGGCTCTTACTGCTGAAGAAGGTTCTGTTTTTGATGAGATGGTAGGCATCGAATGTGACGATGAAGCCGGTACCATCACCTATACGCTCGTCGGGAAGCTTCCCTATTTCCCGTCCGTGGCAACCTACAACTGCCTGTATCCGGCCTCAGCTTCCATGCTGGAAGAACTCGGTGTGGAAGGCTACCGTGATGTGACCTGGGAAGATATGTGGTACTCCGGTGCGTACACGATCACCTATTTTGAATACGATAACCAGAAGGTCTTCACCAAGAGCCCGAACTACTGGAACGACGCCAATGTTGACCGTCTCGACTCGATCACACTCAAGATCGTTGATTCCAATGCTGTCGCTTACCAGCTGTTTACACAGGGAGAACTTGACCATGTCTCTCTTGACCAGGCTACTTTGCAGGAAATCTACAAGGACGAAAATCACAAGTATCATAATAATCTTGTAGAAATGCGCCCGACCAAATACGCTTATCACTTCCACTTCGATTTTGCAAAGAATCTGGAAGACGGAACTACCCCGGACACCAACTGGAATCTGGCCATTGCCAATGAAAACTTCCGCAAGGCACTTTACTACGGTCTGGACCTGACGAATTATTTCGCCCGTACGAACGCCATCAACCCGCTGAACTCTCAGAACTATGTCTATACCGGTAACGGTGTATCCTTCACTTCTGACGGTACGGACTACACAAAGCTTGTACGCGAAGAAATGGGCGTTGACTACGATTATTCCGTCTATAATCGCTATGATCCTGAAGCGACTGCAGAATATAAAGCCAAAGCGATCGAAGAACTGAGCGCAAAGGGCGTTACCTTCCCGGTCACAATTGATTATTACATCAACGGCTCCAATGACGTTGAGGCTCAGACTGCCAAGGTGCTTGAAAACATCTTCCGTGACGGTCTGGGTGATGATTTTGTTGTCCTGAAGACCAACACCTATATTTCTTCACTTGCCAATGAAGTCCGCACACCCCGTAAAGCTTCCTTCTATGTTACCGGCTGGGGCGCTGACTTTGCTGATCCGATCAACTTCCTCGGGCAGGAGACATATGACGATACTTCCGCTTATTTTTCCACCGTATACAGCCATGTGAATGAAGTCACTGATCTGGACCTCATCGCTGCGTATCAGGAATTCACGGAACTCACAAAAGCTGCCGATGCCATCACCGACGATCTGGATGAGCGTTATGCCGCCTTCGCAAAGGCTGAAGCCTGCTTCCTTGACCACGCGCTGGTGATTCCCACCCATTACGTCATTGAATGGGAACTGACCAAGATCAATGATTACAGCCGCGTTTATGCCATGTATGGCATGCAGACTTACCGCTATGTCGGCTGGGAAGTAAATACCGAACCGCTCACCACAGCTGAAGCTGCCGCAAACGCCGCCGTCTGGGCTGCCGAATAGGAAAAAACAATTCACTCGAACGGGACAGTATCTGCGCTGTCCCGTTTTTTTATTAAAAACTATATCGTATATCATTCATTTTTTTAATTTTCTTGACGTCAATTTATGAAAACGGTAAAATAATTGAAACATTTTTTAAATGTTAAATTTTAATTTGGAGGAAAAAATATGAAGAAAATGCTTGCTGTCGTGTTAGCGTTCGTCATGATCCTCAGTGCTGTCTCCATGGCAATGGCTGATGAACTGACAAACCTCAACACCTACGAAACAAAGGGCCGTGAAGTTGAAACCTGGAATATTCACTATTCCCAGGCTGCTCAGGACCTGAATGTTTTGAACAACCTGATTGATGGTCTGTTGACCAACGACAATCATGGTAATCTGAAGCTGAATGCCGCTAAATCCTACGAAAGCCCGGATGGCGGACATACCTGGGTCTTCACCCTCAATGAAGGCATGACCTGGTTCGACAAAGACGGCGAAGTTCAGGCTGATGTTGTCGCTTCCGACTGGGCAACCGGTCTTGAATGGGTTCTGAACTATGCGAAGAACGATTCCTATAACTCTTCCATGCCGATGGAAATGATCGCCGGTGCTGCAGAATATTATGAATATACCAAAGAACTTACCGAATCCGATGGTCCGGAAGCCGCTTATGAGCTTACCGCTGATGAGGATTCCAAGTTTGCTGAAATGGTTGGCATTGAATGTGATGATTTAGAAGGAACCATCACCTATTATCTGGTCGACAGCCTGCCGTATTTCCCGTCCGTCGCCACTTATAACTGCCTGTATCCGCTCTCTGCTGAACTCATCGAAGAAATCGGTGTTGAAGGCTACCGCGACATCACCTGGGAAGATCTGTGGTATTCAGGTCCTTATACCATCACCTATTTTGAAAAAGACAACCAGAAAGTCCTGACCAAGAGCCCGAACTACTGGAACGACGCCAATGTTAAGCGCTTCGACACTGTCACTATTAAGATCGTTGAATCCGCAGCTACCGCTTTCCAGCTGTTTGATAAGGGTGAACTTGACCATGTCAGCCTTGATGCTGCTACCCTGCAGGAAATTTACAACGATCCGGCAAACAAATATCATAACAACCTTGTTGAAATGCGCCCGACCAAATATTCTTATCAGATCCATCTGGTCTACAGCAAGAATCTTGAAGACGGTGAAACCCCGGATGAAAACTGGAATCTGGCTGTTGCCAATGAGAACTTCAGAAAGAGTCTCTATTATGGTCTGGATCCGGTCAATTACTTTGCCCGCTACAATCCGATCAATCCTCTGAATTGCCAGAACTTTGGTTATACCGGCAACGGCGTTTCTTTCACCTCTGACGGTACCGACTATACCCAGCTGGTCCGCGACGAGATCGGCCTGCAGTACAATTATGAAACCTACGCCCGCCGCAATCCTGACCTGGCTGCTGAATACAAAGCCAAGGCGATGGAAGAACTCAGTGCAAAAGGCGTCACATTCCCTGTAACGATGGAAATCTATGTCGCAGGTTCCAATGATGTACTGATCCAGACTTATAAAGTTCTTGAAAACATCGTTGCTGAAACCATGGGCAGTGATTATATCACTCTGAAGATCGGCACTTATATTTCTTCACTTGCAAATGAAGTCCGCAAACCGCATAAAGCTTCCATCTACATCAATGGCTGGGGCGCTGACTTTGCTGACCCGATCAACTTCCTTGGTCAGGAAACCTATGATGATACTGCTGCATATTATTCCAATGCATATAGCATCATTAATGAAGCTACCGATCCGGATCTGATCGCCGCTTACGAAGAATTTACCGAACTCGTTACGGAAGCAAAAGCTATCACCGATGACATCGATGCTCGTTACGCTGCTTTCGCTAAAGCCGAAGCCTGCATGCTTGATCATGCTCTGGTCATCCCGTGGTTCTATGAAGTCCAATGGGAACTGACAAAGATCAATGCTTTCTCCAAGGTTTACAGCATGTACGGTATGCAGGCATACCGCTACACTGATTGGGAAACTTCCACCGATCTGCTGACCACCGAACAGGCTGAAGCAAATGCTGCTGCCTACGCGGCTGAATAATTGTTATACCTCCGGTGTCTGATGACGCCGGTATTATGAACTGCCTCCGGGGCAGTTCCCCCAAAAAGGGACTGCTCCGGATTTTTATTAGAGCAGTTAGTAGTTGGCAGTTAGTAGTTGACAGATGCTTTTGAATATTTTAAACAGAAAAATCAATGATCCTGACATTAACTAATAACTACCAACTACCGGCCAAATAAATAAACAAAGGAGGAAAGGACACATGGTCAAATACATTCTGAAACGTTTTTTTCAATCGATCCTCGTTATCCTGTTAGTCGTCTGCATTGTTTTTTTTCTGCTGCGGCTGATGCCCAGTGACTATTTCTTCACGGAAGATGAATTGATGAAATTCACTGAATCCCAGAAATATGCAAAACTGGAGCGTCTGGGGATCATGCAGATCTGCCGCGAGTGCGGCGGAAAAGGTGAAATTGACGGCCATCCCTGTGAATCCTGCAGTCATGGCGAATCTCATGGCACAGGTTATGTGAACCGCTCTGTTCTGGCACAGTTGGGAGATTTTTTCCGCGACATGTTCCAGATGCGTGTTTATAATGAAAAGGGGAAAGAGGTAAAAACGATTGATTCAGTAAATATCTGGAAATACCTTTCGATGAAATTGAAAGGTGAGGATCCTTTTGCCGGCAAACTGAAAGATGGTTATAGTGCCAGGCTGAAGTTCAATCTCGGCAAAAGCATCCGTCTTGAAAAAAACCAGTATGTTACAGATGTGATTGCCACAAAAATGGCTGTCTCAATGAAAATCGGTCTTATTTCGCTGGGAATTTCTCTTGTTCTCGGTGTCGTTTTCGGTGTTCTGCAGGCAAGATATAAAGACCAGCTCTTCGATCACATCGGAACCGCTTATACCGTTATTGTCAACGCGGTGCCGCATCTGGTCATTTATACCGTGATCATGATCGCCGGTGCCACCTTCTTCGGACTGCCGATGCGTTATGACGCAACAGCGAAGAATCCCAGTCTGACCATGGTTCTCCCGATTATTTGTCTCTCTATCGGTTCTACTGCCGGTTATATGCTCTGGACCCGCCGCTACATGGTGGATGAATTGAACAAGGATTATATTCGTCTTGCCAAGCTCAAAGGCCTGACTGACCAGCAGGTAATGTTCCGGCATGTTTTGAAAAATGCCTTCGTCCCGCTGGCACAGTACCTGCCTTATTCGATTCTCCTGACAGTTGGCGGTTCTCTTTTGACAGAGACATTCTTCGCGGTTCCCGGAATGGGGCCGGAACTGACAATGGCGATCGGCCGGTATGACCTCACCCTCGTTCAGGGGATCGTCCTGCTTTACGCTACGATGGGTATCATGGGGGTTTTCCTTGGTGACCTGCTTATGACGCTGATCGATCCACGTATTACGCTGACCGGGAAAGAAGGGGTGCGCTGATGAGTAATAAAGATAATTCTCAAAAGAAGACTGTTCAGGAAATGGAGCAGCCGGTTCCGAACCTGGATTTAAAACCGGAAAAAATAGATACAAAGCTGTATGAAGAACGCCCAAAGGGCCGGGAGTATGTTTCTTCCCGTTTTAATCTTCCTGAAAAACAGCTCTTTGACTTTGCTGAATACAAACCGATGGAAGCTGAACGCATTGGATATTCCAATTATTCCTATTGGAAAAGCGTCTGGCAAAACTTTTTGAAGAAAAAGTCTGCTGTTTTTATGTCCATTGTGTTCATTCTTCTCTTCATTTTCACATTTATTGCGAGTGCCATTGGGAAATATGATATCAACATGGCGCCGGACCCGATCAACAGGTCTTATATTCCGCCGAACAGCGAATTCTGGTTCGGGACTAACGCGATCGGTCAGGACTACTGGGCACAGGTCTGGTATGCAACCCGTGCATCCATTTTGCTGGCTGTACTGGTCTCTCTTGGACAGATCACCCTTGGTGTGCTGATCGGTTTGGTCTGGGGGTATGTCCGTCCGCTGGACCGCTTCTTCACCGAACTGTATAACCTGATCGACAATATTCCAACCATCATTTATATGACACTTATCGCACTGATGGTCGGGAAAAATATGGTTACGATGGGGATCGCAATGGTTGCATTCGGCTGGCTCGCTACTGCACGCAATGTCCGCAATCTGGTGTTCATGTACCGCGACCGCGAATATAATCTGGCTTCCAGATGTCTTGGGACCGGTCTTGGAAGGATCCTTTTCCGGAATATTTTCCCATATCTGGTTTCCGTAATCATCCTTAGACTGGCACTCGCGATCCCGAACACGATCGCATATGAGACAACACTTACATATTTAGGGCTGATGGATGTCACAAAGCCTTCCCTTGGAATGCTGCTGTCCAGCGCCCGCTCCGTGTTCCCGCGGGCTTCCTATACACTGATATTCCCTGCCATCATCGTTTCGGTTATTACGATCACGTTTTATCTGGTCGGGAACGCTTTTTCCGATGCCTGCGACCCGCGCAACCATGTATAAAAGGAGGGCATGACAATGAGTGATAACAAAGATATCCATGTTGTTGATTTTGATGCCCGCGCGCGTCAGGTTTTATCACAAAAGCCTCTGCTTTCCGCAAAGGAACTTGAAGTCACCTTTTCTTTGCGCGGCAACCAGCTGACCGCCATCCGCCGGGCTTCTCTGGACTTGTATGAAGGGGAAACGCTGGCTATCGTTGGCGAATCCGGTTCCGGAAAAAGTGTTTTCACCAAGTGTTTTGTCGGTATGCTGGATAAAAACGGCTCCATTACTCACGGCTCCATTGAATATGACGGGAAAGACCTGACGAAACTGACGGAAAAGGAATGGCTGAAGATCCGCGGTAAAAAGATCGCCATGGTCACACAGGATCCGATGACATCTCTGAATCCGCTGAAGACTGTCGGTTATCAGATACAGGAATCCGTAGAGCTCCATCAGGGTCTTCGCGGCAGGGCAGCCAAAGAAGAAACTATCCGCATTCTTGACGCTGTGGGCATTCCGGATCCGGAACGCCGCTACAAGCAGTACCCGCATGAATTCTCCGGCGGTATGCGCCAGCGTGTCGTTATCGCTATCGCTGTTGCCTGCAAACCGCAGATCCTGATCTGCGATGAACCCACCACAGCTTTGGATGTGACGATCCAGGCTCAGATCCTCGACCTGATCCGAAGGCTTCAAAAAGAGCAGAACATGACCATCATCTACATCACCCATGACCTGGGTGTGGTCGCAAACGTGGCAGACCGTGTAGCAGTCATGTACGCAGGTCAGGTGATCGAAGTTGGTATGGCAAATGAGGTTTTCTTCGACCCCTGGCATCCCTACACCTGGGCATTGCTCTCCGCACTGCCGCAGCTGGGTACCAAAGGTGAAAAGCTCCCTGCAATCGATGGTACGCCTCCGAACCTCTTCAACAAGATCCGTGGTGATGCTTTCGCTCCCCGCAATAAAAAGGCTCTCAACATCGACTTTCTCGAAGAACCGCCGATGTATGAAGTGACTTCAACTCATATGGTCAAGGCGTGGATCCGCGACCCGCGCGCTCCGCACATCGAACAGCCTCAGGCCATCAAGATGCTGGAAACGAATGACAATAAATCCAAAGGCACTGATCCAAACGCCTACCATCCGCACCTTGATCCGAACCGCGAAGCATTGATCGAAGTCAAAGATATGCAGGTCACCTTCGGTTCCGGACGGAAGAAATTTATCGCGGTCGACCATGTGAATTTTACGATCTACAAAGGCGAAACCTTCGCGCTTGTTGGTGAATCCGGTTCCGGTAAAACTACTATCGGCCGGGCATTGGTCCGCATCAATCCGATTACTGCCGGTGAAGTTTTCCTTGAAGGGAACAAGATCAATGGCAAGATCAGCAGGGAACAGGACCTGAATGTGATCCGCTCCTGCCAGATGATCTTCCAGGATCCGATGGCTTCATTAAATGAACGTGCCAAAGTGGACTATATCGTTTCCGAAGGCCTGATCAACCATCACCTTTATAAAGATGAGCATGACCGCCAGGATAAGGTTCAGAAAGCGCTGCAGGAAGTCGGCTTGCTGCCGGAATTTTCCAGCCGCTTCCCGCATGAATTTTCCGGCGGGCAGCGTCAGCGTATCGGTATTGCCCGTGCGCTGATCATGCAGCCGAAATTTGTTGTGGCGGATGAACCGATTTCCGCGCTGGATGTTTCCATCCGTGCGCAGGTGCTTAACCTGCTGAATGATCTGAAGAAGAGCCGCGGACTCACTTACATGTTCATCGCCCATGATCTTTCAGTTGTCCGCTTTATATCTGACCGTATTGCGGTCATCCACAAGGGACGCATTGTTGAGCTGGCAGAAGCCGAAGAGCTCTTCCTCCATCCGCTCCACCCCTACACGAAAGCACTGCTTTCGGCTGTCCCGAATCCGAATCCCTATCTGGAGCGTTCAAAGAAGCTTCTGGTTTACGATCCGTCAGTCCATCACTATGAAACTGACAAACCGGTTTGGGTAGAGATCCTGCCGGATCACTATATTTACGGCAATCAGTCAGAACTGGATGGATATCGGAAGGAATTGGGCATCTGATCCTGCAAAATAAATAACAAGAAGTAAAAGACGCATATAGATTATTTTTATATGCGTCTTTTTTAGGTACAATAATAATATGTTTGGATTCAGTATCAGAATTATCAAAGACCTTATACCTCTTTCTTTGATATCCATATTTATCACGGGATCATACCAATGAAATCGACATTTCAAAAAACTGTTTCTTTGATTTCAGCCTTCTTTATATTTATATTTCTGCTTGCGGCTTTGAACCGTGCCGGCAGTCTGATTTTACTGTGGAAAGAAGAACCTCTTGGCAGCATCACCCATGATACCGGGAACGGTTATTACGCGTTTGTCCGTGATGAAAATATCAGCAGGCTTGGTCTTCCGTTTTATCTGAAAGAAGATGAAACACTCCTCAGCAATCCGCCGCTTTCTGTAAATGAAGATATTATCGCCACGATCAAAGACCGGGGGCTCGGTGCGCATAAAATAATGGAAAATAATGACCTGTATTTTTCGGCGTCAGATAACCGTCCGGAAAACCATGAATACAGTATTATCAGCCCGGTCATTATCCGGAACCGCTATCTTCTGGTTTTGTTCTGCCTTGCCGTACTCTCCGCTGTGGTGCTTATGTTCCAAATACATAAATCAAAGGACAAAAAAGCGGCTATAAATCCGGTTCGATTCGGAACCATACTCTTGTTTATACTGATGTTGCTGCCATGGGACCTGATGATCTTTTCATCCGCTCCGAAAGCTTTCGGTTCCTATATAATCAAACCGCTTCTTCAGCGGAATCTCATTTTCATCTGTCTGCTGTTTGTGCTGCTTTTGCTGAATACACTGCTTGCAGGAAAGAGCAGATTCCTTGCCGTTCTTGCCGCCGCCGTTGTTCTTCTCAACACGGTTTATTATTTCATTCCGGAATGGAATTATTTCGGACAGCGCGCTGATTCTGCCGATTACATTGAACACTACACAGCATCCTCCATCAGAACACCGGGATATCCTGTCTTCATAGAAACGATTTACTCCCTGACAGGCAGCGGCGGGCTTGGTGAGATCCGGCTTGAAAGAGATACCCAACCGGATGAACGCCTGACAGACGGAACAAAAACAGACAGCAGAGGACTGATCCATATAGCCCGGGCTCAGAAAATTGTTCTTGCCGCGGCATTTTTGATCCTCTTTGCGGTTTACGCCCGTTATTATCCGCTTTCATGGTTTACCTTCGCCGCACAGATCATCCTCTGCGGCGGATTTCTGGGGGTCGATAACAGCTATATCATGACCGAGTGTCTGTCCCAGGCTGTCTGCCTCATTATCACCGCTCTTTTTATTCTATGCATGAAAGAAAAGAACAGCGTTTTCTTTCTGTTCTTATGTATACTCGCCGGGTTCGGTATGCTGATCCGTCCTGCCAATATTTTCCTCGTCATTCCGATCGGCATCTGTTTTCTGATGTTGTTGCGCGAAAAAATAAATTTACTGCTCCCTGTGATCGGAGTGCTGGCTTTTATCGGCATCACCGCCATTCCGGCTGTTACGATTTACAGGCAATACAAAGTTTTTGTATGGATGCCCACTTCAGGTTATGTGGATGCGGCCCGTGCCGTCGAACTTATGCAGCCGGGAGATGAAGATACCTTCGAAGATCCGGAACTCCGCGAATTTTGCGCCGACCTGATGAAGAAAAAAGCAGAGCTCGGTGAGGCAGATCAAAATACCTATATGTGGGAGGCCGCCATTGCCACGGCACAGGAATACGGCTATGACCTCATCAGCTGCAGTCCGATACTCGGTAAAATCAGCAGGCATATATTTAAACTGCACCCGAGGGAATTCGTATCAGCGCTTGCAGAATCGCTGAAAACAGCACTTGCCAGAACACGCCTGCAGCTTGGTCCGGTTCCTTTTGCCGGTCTTGCGGTTTTATTCCTTATCCTTTTTGCCGTAAACGTAAATACGGATTCATTAACAGGCTTTACCATCTCGCTGATGCATATAGCACACCTGTTTATCTTCATCGTAAATCAGCCTGAAAGACGCTATATTTACAGCACGGAAATATTCTGCCTGATCGGCTGGCTGCTAATCCTGGTCAGTCTGGTGGGCATCAAAAATAAATTATTGGATGAAAAATCAGAGATATAAATCAAAGAAAAACATCATAAATCATAGATTTTTCCGAGTCGAAGTGACTTGTTTTCGCTGACTCATTTTGAGTCAACAGAACAGGCTGCTTCGACTCATTTGCGGATGGCTTTGATTTTTATATTTCTAAAACAATGAAGCCTGTTCCGGAGAAGAACCTTCTTTTCCGAGGGAAGGTTTTTCCTCTTCTTTTTCCTGCTTTTGTGAAATTTTCGGTTCTTTCGGCTTATCACCGCTGTCTTTTTTCTCTGATTCCGCTTGCGCCTGCTCCATCGGCAGCCAGATCACACCGACAGCCTCGTGCAGCAGATTCTGTGTTACCGGTTCCAGTGAACGCGCCCTTCGGCCGGGCTTTGCTGCAGCAGGTTTCAGCGATCGGAAGCGTCCTGTTCCGAAGCGGACAAAAAGCAGAGCATTCGTGGTATTCATATTAAAGAAGCCTACGACCCGTGTATTATCTTTCAGACGCAGCGCGATCACACCCTGTCCGTACCGGCCCTGTTTCGGGAAATCAGCAACCGCGATCTGTCCGAGGGACCAGTCATTTAGCACAAAACAGCAGCTGTCTTTTTCTGTAACCAGTGAAGCGCCGACCACAGCATCATCCCCTTTAAATTTGATACCGTTCACACCGGCAGCCACCAGTCCCATCGGTCTCAGATCATCCTGACCGAAACGAATTCCCATCCCGTTCCGCGTTACCAGCATGATATCAAGATCTTCAGATTCACTTACCAGAACATTGAGCAACCGGTCTCCGGAATTTATTTTGCATAAGTTAAAGGATTGTGAAGACGCGAAGGGCACATCTCCAACAAGAGAGCGTTTCAGCATACCCTTTTCAGTGACAGTGATCACAGATGCCGAATCACCCATTTTATCCCTTGACGGCATGGTAAAGATCGTCACCGGTTTATCTGCAGAGCTCCAGCCAGATACACCGTTGAAATCAATACCGGCAGAAAAATCATCCACTTTCGGCAGTGTTTCAACATAAATACCGCAGGTCTTACCGGTCTCACTGACCACATAGACCGTCTGCTGTGTATCAGATCGGACGATCCATTCCGGAATTGCAAACCCGCGCTGCTTCACGGTTTCAATTTCAACACGTCCGATTTTTCCGTCACGCGTAAGTCCGACAAAGCAGTCTTCGGCCTGTATCAGAGCGTTGGCAGTCAGCATTTCCTTCGAAGAAACCCCTTCACCCAACAGGGCGATTTGTGTACGGCGTGCGTCACCATAGGTTTGTATCAAATCACGCAGCTTGGATGCGAGTAATTCACGCATCTTCAGCGGAGAAGCCAGCAGTTCCTCCATGTCCCTTATAGCCTGACGCAATGATTCCAGTTCAGCCAGCAGCTTATCATATTCCAGATGGGTCAGACGTTTCAGCGGCATATCAAGAATAGCCTGAGTCTGTTCTCGGTCGAGTTTGAACCTTGCCATGATAGCATCACGGGCTGCGGCTTCATTTTCAGAGGACCGAATGATATGGATAACTTCATCCAGGTTATCAATAGCGATCAAAAGTCCTTCAAGAATGTGGGCACGTTTTTTTGCCTTTGCCAGTTCGAACTCAGTCTTTCGGCGGATCACTTCCAATTGATGGTCAGCATAAACCTTCAGTGCTTCCTTGAGACTCAGTATCCTTGGTTTGTTTTCCACAAGCGCCAGCAGAATGATACCGAAAGTTGTCTGAAGCGGAGTACGTTTGTAGAGATCCCTCAGGATCGTATCCGGATCAGCTGTCTTGGAAAGTTCAATAACTACACGCATACCCTGGCGGTCGGATTCATCACGGAGGTCAACAATCCCCTCTATGATCCCGTCCCGCACAAGCTGTGCAATTCGTTCGATCAGCCCGGTTTTGTTGATCTGATATGGTATCTCTGTGATGATCAGCCGGCTGCGGCCTCGGCCCATATCCTCCAAATGGACCCTGCCGCGGACCATCAGACGCCCTCTGCCGGTCGCATAGGCGGAAACAAGCTCATTCCGTGCATCTTCCAGCACAACAATACCGCCGGTCGGGAAGTCCGGACCTTTGACATATTTCATCAGGTCTTCGACAGTGATATCATCATAACGCTCCCATTCATGGAGCAGATAGATCACCGCGTCACAGATCTCCCCCAGATTATGAGGCGGAATGTTCGTTGCCATTCCGACAGCGATCCCGCTGGCACCGTTCACCAGCAGGTTCGGGACAATAGCCGGAAGCACTTCAGGCTCCTTCAGCGTGTCGTCAAAGTTACCGGTAAATCCGACTGTCTCTTCATCGATATCCTTCAGGATCTCCATTGAGATCTTGTCGAGCCTGGCTTCAGTATAACGCATGGCAGCCGGAGGATCGCCATCAATAGACCCAAAATTTCCCTGACCATCAACCAGCGGATAGCGAATGGTAAAATCCTGAGCCAGACGGGCCATGGCATCGTATACCGCTGCATCACCGTGCGGATGATATTTACCGAGTACTTCACCGACAATACGGGCAGACTTTTTGTAAGGCAGTTCCGGACGGATACCCATGTCATACATCGCATAAAGGATCCGGCGCTGAACCGGCTTCATTCCGTCCCTGGCATCAGGCAGAGCACGTGAGATGATCACGCTCATCGCATAATCCAGATAGGACTGCTGCATCTCCTTATCAATATCGACTTGTCTGATTCCCCGTCCCGTATTTTCCATAAAGCCTCCGTCTATTCTTTCCAAATGGAATATTATAGCATATTTTTACTATTGGTTCTGATTATTCACTATTGAAATGAAAGAGGTTTTACACAAGAATATTTATACAAATTCCGATAAAACAATTTATAATTATTGAAATAAGGATCAAGCGGAAAAGGAACGATAAGATGAAACCAAAAGTAATATGTGCCGGTCATGTCTGCATAGATATCACACCGGTTTTCGCACAACAGAAGAATGTGAACAAAATTACTGACATTCTTGAGCCCGGGAAACTGATCCACATGAACAATGTGAAAATCAATACCGGAGGATGTGTCGCCAACACAGGCCTCGCTATGAAGCTGTTGGGAAATGATGTTCGTCTGATGGGGAAAATCGGATGTGATTCTTTTGGACACATGATACGGGATATCTTTGCCGGCTATGGAGCAGGCGGCCTGATTGAAGTAGAAGGTGCCAGCACTTCCTATTCGGTTGTTCTGGCCATTCCCGGTATCGACCGCATCTTCCTCCATGACCCGGGTGCCAATGACAGTTTTTCCTGTGAAGATATTCCCTGGGATGAGATCGGCGATACAGCACTATTCCACTTCGGTTATCCGCCTATCATGAAAAAAATGTATGAAGACAATGGTGACGAATTATGCACTATGTATCACCGCCTCAAGGAAAAGAATATTGCCACAGCACTGGATTTGGCGGCCATCGATCCGCAAAGCCCGGCAGGAAAAGCTGACTGGGAAATGATACTGGAAAAAACGCTGCCTTATGTAGACTTTTTTACGCCAAGCTTTGAAGAACTCTGCTGGATCCTGGATCGTCACACCTGGCAGTCGCTTTCCGATTCCCGCGACGATATCACAAACGGTCTGGACCTGGAACAATATGCAAAACCGCTTGCTGAAAAATGCATTGACCTGGGCTGTGCTTCAATCATGATCAAATGCGGAACGTCAGGCATTTGTTATAAAACAGCGGGAAAAGACCGCATTGCCGCAATCGGTTCCAATCTGGCGTTCAACCGGGAAGACTGGATCGCAAAAGAAGGAACGCAGCCATGCTTTGAAGTGGATATTGTACGCTCCGGCACCGGTGCCGGCGACGTGAGTATCGCTGCTTTCCTGTCAGCTGTACTTAAAGGAGACGATCCGCAAATTTGCTGCAAATTAGCGGCTGCTGAGGGTGCCTCTTCAGTGACCGCCTATGACGCACTCAGCGGGCTGCTTCAGTTGGATGAATTGACCCGGCGCATTGATGCCGGTTGGAAAACCAAGGAGAATTAATAATTTATGTTAGTAAATATGAAAGAAATGCTTGAAAAAGCCCGTATCGGCCAATATGCTGTCGGCTTTTTCGATACTGTAAATGTGGAAATGGCGCGCGCTGTTATTGAAGAAGCAGAAGAGCTCAATGCGCCTGTGATCGTTGGTACCGCTGAGATCCTTCTTCCCAAAATGGAACTGAACCGCGTAGCTGAATTTCTGATCCCCATGGCGCAGCAGGTAAATGTTCCGGTAGCGGTCCATTACGATCACGGCCTTACCTTTGATCGCTGCATGGAAGCACTGAAGCTGGGTTATACCTCCATCATGTATGACTGTTCAACTGCATCTTATGGAGATAATCTGAACAATGTAGCTGAAATGGTGAAAATATGTCACGCAATGGGCGTCACCGTAGAAGGAGAACTTGGCCACGTCGGGGACAACGAAGGCAAAGGACGTCTTGCAAAACCTGAGGATTATTACACCGATCCGAAAACTGCTTTGGACTTTGTGGAGAAAACAGGCGTTGATTGTCTGGCTGTAGCAGTAGGCAATGCTCACGGAGATTACAAATTCCCGCCAAAGCTTGATTTTGACCGCATCTCTGAAATATCACAATTGACAGGTGTCCCTCTTGTGCTGCACGGTGGCAGCGGCCTTTCTGATCTTGATTTTCGGGAAGCAGCCCGGCGAGGAATCTGCAAGGTCAATATTTTCACCGATATCGACCGTGCCGGAAAAATCGGTATCGAAAACGGACTGAGCGCCGGTGCCCGCTTCATCAGTGATCTGATCGCCTATGAGATCAACGCTATGAAAGCTGTCGTAAGGGAGAAAATCACCCTCTTTGGCTCCGTTGGAAAAGCCTGAAAAATCCCGTCCGGTCTATTCGGAATTTACAGATAGAACACAAACGGAGCTGTCACACAGAAAAATGTGCGGCAGCTCCGTTTTTTTAAATCCGGATCAGTAACAGGATAAAAATCGGATCTGTCCCTGATCAGGCCCTTTTTTTACTGCAGAACAAAACCGCCGTTCGGGGAAATGATCTGTCCTGTCACATACGGCGCAGTCAGCAGATATTCAAGTGCGCCGGCAATATCAGAAACATCACCGATATATCCTTCCGGAATCGTTGCGGCCAAAGCATTCAATTCATCCTGGTTTACGCCGCGCAGCATATCAGTCATGATCATCCCCGGGGCAATAACGTTCACGCGAACACCGCGTCCGGCAAATTCCAATGCCAAAGCACGGGATAAACCGATAATACCGGATTTAGACGCACAGTAGTCAGCCTGGTTGATAACGCCGGTCAGACCACCAACGGAAGAGGTGTTGACGATGCAGCACTGGTTATCTTTGCTGCTGTGATTGATCATATAAGGCAGTACCAGATGAGTCATGTGCAGGAAACTCATCAGGTTGGTGTTGATTACATTCTCATATGCTTCATGAGTGATATCGATCCAGTTGCAGTTGTTGGTGATACCGGCATTGTTCACCAGTACATCGATTTTGTCGCCGAAACGTTCAACAGCAGCCTTCACAAGTGCTTCGCAGTCTTCATATTTGCTGACATCAGCTTTCACAACAAGTGCTTCCACACCATATTGTTTTTCAAGTTTTTCCGCGATTGCGTCAGAAAGCGCCTTTGAAGAGGCACTGCGGTAATTATTCACCGATACCGCGGGAACCGCCGGTAATAATTGCTGTTTTTGCCATTTATACAACTCCTTTTTCAAGTTTTTTTAAATAATATCATTTTTTCATTTGTGCAAAAGTTATTTATGATTAATTCCCGTTCAATAATTTACAGACGGAAAAATTTATCATACTATAAAAACAGTCTCCCGAATCAGGAGACTGTTTTTATATCTTCAGACGGTTATCAAGGCGTCATACCCATTCCTTGTTGATCTTGATATAAATGATCTTAAGGATCTGTGCAAGCACCATATAGACGATCATCAGTATGACCAGGCACCATCCAAAGGACGGAATCATGACCGGTAAATCGAACCAGTTCGCAATTCCCGTAAAGCCAATGATCAATGTTACAAGGACAACCAGCGAAGTAGAAAGTATCAGCTGCCCTGAGGCACGGTCCTGGATAAACGGGATCTTCGGCGTCCGGATGGTATGGATCACGAAGGTCTGGGAAATCACGCCAAACATGAACCAGCCGCATTGGAAGAATCCCGCCATTTCAACACTGTTGAACTTGTAGATATACCACATTGCAAGGAAACACAGCACATCCAGAACCGTACTGAGCAGTCCGAAATACACCATAAATTTCCTGATCCCGCTGATGTCCCACTTTTTGGGAAGCTGAATATATTCTTCTTCCACATGGTCGAAAGGCATCCCCAATTGGGCAAAGTCATTCAGAATATTCTGAACAAGAATGTGCAGCGGGAGCAGCGGCAGGAATGGCAGAAAAATCGATGCGATCAGTACCGAGAACATATTCCCGAAATTACCGCTGACTGACATCTTCAGGTATTTATTCATGTTGGCGAAGGTCCTGCGTCCTTCAATAACGCCCTCATCCAGTACATTCAGATCCTTTTCCAGCAGAATAATATCCGCGACTTCTTTTGCGATATCCACCGCTGTGTCAACGGATATACCGACATCGGCCTGCTTCAGCGGCAGGCTGTCATTGATGCCGTCCCCCATATACCCGACGGTATGACCGTTTGTCTGAAAAGCTTTCACGACCCGCTGTTTCTGATAAGGAGAAAGCTTGGAGAAGATGCGGCATTTCTCGCAGGCTTCCTGCAGCGCTGTATCATCCATTTCCTCTACCTGAGCCCCGGTAAGTGTATAATCTGTCGGAATTCCCAGACGGCCGCAGATATTGATGGCAACACCTTCAGAGTCTCCGGTAAGAACAACAGTGCTTACACCGTTCCTGGTTAAAGCCTTGATAGCGGATTCCGCGGAAGGCTTCGGCGGGTCAAGAAAGCCTACAAATCCGATGAGGACCATATCCTTTTCATCTTCCACACTAAAAGCTCCTGCCTCCCGTACGCGGTTCTTTTGAGCAACCGCGATAACGCGGATACCTTCCAGGTTGTTTTCAGTTGCGATTTTCAACGCGTTTTCGATCAGTTCCTGTGTGATCGGTTTAACTTCGCCTTCAATTTCGATATAGCTGCAGCAGGAAAGGATCTCCTCGACTGCGCCCTTGGTGATCAGCTGACGTTTTCCCGTTTTATCCCGTAATACCACACTCATACGTCTGCGGCTGAAATCAAAGGGAATCTCATCTTCCCGGATATATGCTTCCTTGAGGTGTCCCAGCTCTTCGCGCTCGGCACGGTTGATGATAGCCACATCCATCAGGTTCTTCAAACCTGTCTGGAAAAAACTGTTCAGGAACGCGTGACGCAGCACCCGCTTGTCTTCCCGGCCAAGAACATCCATATATTTTTCGAGGACGATCTCATCCTGTGTAAGTGTCCCGGTTTTGTCCGTACAAAGCACATCCATTTCGCCGAAAATCTGGATCGCTCCGAGACGCTTGACGATCGTCTGCTTTTCGGACATATTTACAGCACCTTTGGCCAGGCAGGATGTCATGATGACCGGGAGCATTTCCGGCATGATCCCGACCGCGATCGTGATGCCGAACATCAGAGATTCGAGCCAGTTTCCTTTTGTTATGAAGTTGGCGATAAAAATGATCGGAACCATAACGATCATGAACCTGATCAGAAGTCTGCTTATGGAATCGATATTCTGTTCATATTTGCTTTTTTCCTGGAACGTACTCAGGCTCCGCGCCATGCTGCCGAAGTATGTCTTGTTGCCTGTTGCAATAACAACGGCTTTCGCGCTGCCGGAAACAATGTTGCTTCCCAGGAATCCCAGGTTGTCCAGTTCGGAAATCGTATCTCCTTCCGGGTCAGGACCGGCAAATTTTTCAATGGGATTACTCTCCCCCGTCAGTTGTGACTGGTCGATAAAAAGATCCTTTGCCTCAATAAAGCGGACATCACCTGGGATCATGTCACCGGATGCCAGCTTTACGATATCACCGGGAACGACTTCTGATATATCGATATCCATAACGATACCGTTGCGGATCACGTCGATACGGTTGCTGATCATTTTCTGCAGCTTCTGCGCCGCATTATTAGATTTTTCCGTCTGCACAAAGGATATGATCCCGGAAATGAGGATCACAGCCACCAGCATCAGGAAAGTAGACCAGCTCGGCTTTTCCGCGATGATGACATCGGTCACCAATGTTATTCCGGCGACACCAAGCAGGACGATATTAAAGGGATTGATGATCGCCTCTTTAACCCGTCCCAGCAGGTTGTTTTCATTACCGGAATCGATGATGTTTTTCCCGTATTCTTCAAGACGGGCACTTGCTTCCACCTGGTTGATCCCTTCCGGGTCGGTATCAAGAAGCTTCAGGATCTCTTCATCCGTAAGGCGGCTGATTTCTGTAAGCTTTTTTTCCACCTGATACTGGTTGTTTGATTGTTTTTCTGCCATATTAGACCCCCGTTTTTCAAAAATTTGCCTGGTCAGGCTGTTAAATTGAAAACACGATAATCATGATTTGTGTTGACGCAACCCATATTCATTTTATTACGAATTCCACTCATAAATTTAGTTTCTATTGCGAATTATGATATGAGAATAATCAAAATATCAGCTTTCCAGCTCATGAAAACACACGATAACTGCTTACCTTTGCGCAGTCATTTCCCATTGAAACCTTATTTCTCCTCAGATAAGCTGTATCCCTGAAATTTTTTGTTAGAATTGAAATCAAATGATAAGAGATCATTTGAAAATTGAAAACGCCTTTCGTCTATACGCAATTATTCGATGCTTTTCTTACTTCATGCGGGAGAATATACATATGTTTGACAGGATAAAGAAATTATTTAGCCGGAATACACAGGATACAAAAACAGCTGCGGATACACCCCGGAACCAGACAACGCTATCCAGAACCTGCGATTCCTCCGGGAATCAGGTCCCGGATTACTGCCCGGAGTACAGGGAAAAAACCTCGTCGAAACGCGGAATGATCACGAGGACATGCAAAAAATGCGGAAAGACCTTTACCCTTCCGGAGGAAGTCCAGCACTGGCCGGATTACTGTCAGGAGTGCAGAAAGAAATATCACATCGTCGAACAGATCACGAGAAAGTGCCGTGGCTGCGGGAAGGAATTCACCTTTCCTTCGGATGTCTGGCACTGGCCGAATTATTGCCGTGAATGCCAGGCCGGACGAAAGGCAGTGAAACATGACTGACACACTTCAATATTATGCAAAAAACGCGGATCAATTTGCAGCTGACACGGCTGCGGTTGATTTCTCCGCGGCACAGGACCGGTTTCTGGCAATACTTCCCCCTGCTGCTCATATTCTGGATCTCGGCTGCGGTTCTGGACGGGATACAAAGGCGTTTCTGGATCGGAGTTTTCGCGTCACGCCTATCGATGGGTCACCTGAGCTCTGCGCACTGGCCTCGGCATATACCGGCATTCCGGTGCGGCAGATGCTGTTCGAAGAGCTTGACGACCAGGCGATATATGACGGCATCTGGGCGAGCGCATCTGTCCTGCATGTGCCCTCCGGGGAACTGCCGGATATTTTCCGGCGAATGATCACCGCGCTCAATCCCGGAGGGATCATTTACGCGTCTTTCAAATACGGAACCTTTGAGGGTGAACGGACCGGCCGCTGGTACACGGATTTCACAGAGGAAACCTTTCATCCATTTTTACAGCAATTCCCGGAGCTCCTCATCGAAGACCAATGGATCTCCCCTGACGTCCGTCCCGGCCGTGAATCCGAAAAATGGCTGAATTCGATTTTAAGAAAAAAGGGGCAGCGTTTAACCGCTCCCCATAAATAAGTGTGAATGCGGAATTCGGAATCATTCATTCCGCATTCAAAATCACCTAAAACCTAATAACTAATACCCAATACCTAATTAACGACGTTTCTCTGCCTTCATGCGCAGGTAGATGGTCTGAAGGAAATACCCCATCGTATAAATAATCGAAAAGATCATCAGGACGATACCGAAGCCGGGGATCTGCCGCAGCAGCCAGAACAACAGCGCGCCGATCATTGAGCAGACCCATGAATTTTTCAGCACACGGATTTTTGCGATCCGCGGCAGCAGGGTATTTGCCAGACTGACCCCGGTATAAGTCACGCAATAAATGCAAACCATCACAAACAGCATTGCCAGCAGTCCCGCACTTCGCCCGCCGAACCCGGAAAGCAACAGGATCAGCAAAACCCCGGGAACCACAAACAGTGAAGCGAATCCGGTGCACAGCATCGGGATCGTCCGTTCTTTCAGCATCATACCGGATCTGCGGAGCTCTTTTCCGCCCAGCAGCAGATAGATTACTGTACCCAGCAGTAATGCACCAAGCACACCAAATAAAATATCTTTGACACGTGAGTCTGCGGGTTTTTCCGCAGGAGCTGCTTCAGTGGTGACTTCACTCTGTGCAGGAGCGTTATCTGTGGTGGTATCAGCCTGGACAGAAGCATTATCCGTTACCGTACCGGTCTGAGTAGGAACATTATCTGCCGTGGTATCTGTCTGAACAGGAACATTATCCGTCGTGGTACCGGTCTTGGCAGGAACCGCTGTGGGATTGGTCTGAGCGGGCGCTGTTGTAGGATCAGTCTTAACGGGGGCTTTTGTGGGAACGGCCTGAACAGGCGCTTTTGTCGGACTTGTCTGTACAGGCAGTTTAAACGGATTTGTTCCGATTTTGCCGCTGGATTTTGATTCAACAAAATTCAGCGTCCCGATCTGCGCGCCGGAAGGAACATTCGGCTTCTTGTCGGAATGAACTGTCAGCGTACCTTCCACCCTCAGATGATCGCCCAGGACCACACGGTTACCGTAAATTTCCGCATTGCCGCTGATCTTGCCGTCAAGCGTAACGTTACCGGCAGAAATGAGCAAATAGTCCGCGGAACCGCTGAAGTTCACCGCATTCCCGTAGAGATACGCACCGGACGTTTCTACATCGGACAGCTTGAGTTCCATAGCCGCGGCATTGATGTTATCCTCCACTTCCACACCGTTCATCACAATGGAATACGCCCCTGCCCGCAGACTGCCGCCGACAGATGAATTGTTGATCGTAATATCCCACCCTGCGGCGAGCAGGCTTTTCCCGATCTTGTATCCATTGAAGGTACGGCTGCCGCCGGTCCAATAGAGATCCCTTTCCACGCTCTGCGCCACAGGAGCACTGTCACTGAGAAACACATTTCCAGCGGTATCCGCCGCTGCCGCCGCCAGGCTGACCACATTCAGGACGGCCAATAAGACGGAAAAAAGACATAACAATTTTCTTTTCATCATTTCTCCCCTTAATTGAAAGAATCAGAACAAAACCATCAGCTTTGCTGACGTCATTCTCACGGATTTCACGGAACGCCCTGCGTACAGTATCTCACGCCATTTATAACCGGGCTTTCATTTGATTATACATTGTTCACGGAATAGTTTCATGAAAACACTGATTAAACTGACCCATACCTGGGTCAGGGGACGGTTAGGCGTGCACGGGCGGCAGCTCATCTTCACAGCTGTTGTTCGGCACGCGGAACCGTCAACCGGTGACATGGCAATCATTCTTCAGCAGCGTAAACACCTTTCACATCTGACCAACCCGCTCCATTGAAGAATCACTCCGGGATTTTTAAACCGCTTACAGCAAGCTGTTTTTAAGATCGGTTATACGCAATTCAATCCATTTCAGGCTGCCGACCGGAGCAGAGGCGCACACGCTGAAACGATATCCGGCGATAGAGCCCGAAGCCGGGAACCATGACTTTCCATACATATGAACAGGCTGACCCTCTATGAAAGGCAGTACGGTAAAAGTTTTCGGTTCCAGGGACATGCCTGTCCCGAGAGCCTTAATCAGGCTCTCCTTCCATGTCCAAAGCTGATAAAACCGTTCAAGCAGATCATCATTCATCCAGTTCAGCTCACGCGGGGTATAAACTGCGGAGGCAGCAGACAGGTTCTTTTCATCGATTATTTCGATGTCCACACCAATCTCGCAGTCTCCTTTTGAAAGAATACACCACTCGCCGCTGTGGGATAAATTAAAACCGGGATATCCGGTAGCATAGGGTTTTCCATATTGACCCTGACGGATCTCAGACTCATCCCGGATCCCGACGACATGCTTCATCAAAATACCCCCACCGATACACAGCAGGCGGTCTTTTTCGAACCTGTATTTTTCAGCCTGCCTCATCCGCTCCGGCATACGCCGGAGAAGATGTGTCTGATCCAGCTGCTGGACGGTTTCCGCAGAGATCGCATAGACCGGCATGATTTCCATTTCATCTGTTTCCCTGTGTTTTTTTCGAATGATGCTGATTTTCCTATTCCTACGGAAGCTCTACAGTGATGAAATCATCCATGCTGTAAACCAGATGATCGTCCTCTATGGTGTAATTATAAAAGTCTCCGTCCTGAACATCTTCAAGAAAAGCTGCCGTCTCAAAGAAGAGCTCCGTACCGGGTACGATCCCGTTATGGGAGCCATAGATCCATTGGATATTTCTTTGCTCTATGACGTTTTTGATTATTTTCATGCTTTCCACATAATCGGAAAAAGAGGAATGTTTCAGAAAAGCATACAACGGACCGGGATACCATGTATCTCCGGTAAACACCAATCTGTTTTCTTCGTCGATCAGCATGATGGAATTGTCGTCATGACCGGGTGTATAGAACACCTCCAGATATCTGTTCCCCAGATCAATGATCTGACCATCCTCCACAGTCGCTGTGGGCGCTTTTCCTACGATCGAATAATCATCCGGGGAAAAATCTTCTGGCGGATCGATGAACGCGTCCGGCGGAAAATACTCCACCGTTTTTTCATGGGAAATGCCCAGTGTCAGCTCTTCAATTGCTGAATCGATATCATAGCACATGACCGTGTCAAACAGTGAATTTCCCCCGATATGATAAGGGTGAGAGTGCGAATTCAGTACGATGATCGGAAGTTCTGTCAATTCTTCCGCACATTTGCGGATATTATCGATCCCGAGCCCTGTATCCCAAAGCAGTGCTGACTTTTCTCCCGGAATCAGATAGGAAATAACAAGCTCACTCTGTTTGTATTCAAAGAGCGCATATACATTTCCGGGCAGCTCAAATACTTTGAACCAGTGCTGATCCGGCAGTTCAACAAGCGTAAAGGGATCCCATAAGTGGATATACAAACCCATTTCAGTATCCCACCATTTCTGCGATTCGGTCAGTGAACGCTCATCTACCGACAACTTTTCCGTACATTCCGCCATAACGGGGACAGTTAAAACAATAAACAATACAAGGAAAAGGATAAAAACCGCAAATCTTCTCATCCGGGCAACACTCCATCCGCAAACTGCCGGATATTGTCAGAGTAATTCCTCTCTCTTCAGCACCAGACTTTCCAGAATCTCTATGTATTGTTCATGGAAAGCCTCCATCTTTTTCTGATCAAACAACCCTTCCGCCCATTCTAAATCGATATCAAAACCACCGTCACCGTATTCATTTTCCAGCAGTTCAAAATTCATCCGGGCCTCGGCGGCGAGGTAATCATTTTTCAGTTCGATCCTTTCGTAAGGCAGCTCGTCCAATTCATCACCGTTAATGCCTATCTCGAGGTTCACCTCCATGCAGTCGTTCTTAAATGCCTGAAGTGTATCCATCATAAAATCATAGTCACAGTGAGCAATGCCGCCTGAAACCTGCTCTTTCACGGAATGGAGAAGGTTCCGTATGGAGTTAAACTCCTCCATCCGGGCGGCAGCCGGAAGATTGCGGATCAGCATACCAACCACACCTGCCGCTTCCGGTGCAAGACGATTGTTAAAGATCCAGTTGATCATCACGTGCTTTTTCCCCGTGAAGCGGGACAGTACCAGGAGTCCCGAGGTGATCGCCATAACAGAGTGGGAAACGCCCCAATATTCCTCAGCGGCTTTCACCTGTTCCGCGTTGAAGGCAAGACGATGTCCCCTGCTGGCCTGACCGATATTGACACTCTCGTGGTCCGGAGGAAGGATATTTGTCCAGTCCTTCGTATCGCCATAATAATTATAAAAATAAGCCCGGTCCTTTTCAAACGCTCCTTCATCCTTGCGTCTTTCCGTTTCTGCCAGGATCGCGAAGTAATAGTCCTTTTTAAGCTCCCTGCCGAAAATTGCGTTCACGATATCTCCAAGCAGAACACTGAACGAGCTGCCGTCCATAAGCAGATGATGGACATCAAAAAACAGATAACAGCCCTTACGTCCCCGGAAAACCCTGGCCTTGCAAAGACAGGCATTCAGGATCCTGTCGAAAGGCTTCAGCAGCGTATCTCCAAGGGCATCCTCGGTTTGCGGATCAATATCCTCCACTTTCACTTCCGGCAGCAATCCGGGTCTGTACTGCTGCTTAAATTCTCTCGTCTTATCAATGAAAAAGGCAACGGAAAGCGAAGGATGGTTTTTCAGCGCACGGTTCACCGCATCACAAAGCTTTTCTGCATCCATGTCCGTAAAGCGGATCAGAAAACACATGTTGTTCCACATGGTGGATTCCGGTTCAAAAAGCTGATAGTCGAGCATCTGCTGCTGCAGCGGCGAAAGCCTGTGGGGAACCAGACGGGCTTTTTCCTCCCGCTCATCCAGGCTCTCCTGGCCGGCTCTCTCTTCAAGTGCTTTCGCGATGGCACCCGGCGTGCGCAGCTGGAACACATCCGCCGGCGTCAGTCCGTCCAGCTTTGCCTCGGACATTGCCACCATGGCTTTCAGGGAATCACCTCCCAGGTCGAAGAAATCATCCATCAGTCCGACCTGGTTTTCCTCCAATTTCAGTGTCCGGGCAAAGGCGGCGCAGAGGATCTTCTCTGTCTCCGTTTTCGGAGGTACATATTCAGCCTTGAGTTCCTTCAGATCCGGATTCGGCAGCGCCTTGCGGTTGACCTTCCCGTTGCTTGTCATCGGCATCTCAGCTATTTTCATCAGGACACTGGGCACCATGTATTCCGGCAGTTTTTCCTGCATATATAATTTTAAACTGTCAACTTGGACCGGTTCCTTTACGGTGTAGTATCCGATCAGGTATTCGGTTCCATAGACTTTCCGCACTGCAGCTGCGCTGCTTGAAACCCCCGGAAATTCGGCCATAACCTTTTCGATCTCATCAAGTTCGATACGGAACCCGCGCAGTTTGATCTGGTTGTCAATTCGCCCGAAAATGCGGACCTCTCCGTTATCTGTCCATGCAGCCAGGTCTCCGCTGTGATATGCCCGCAGACCGTTATGTGTGAAGAAAGCGGCGGCAGTCTTATCAGGCAGATTCACATAGCCTCTGCCCACCTGGTCACCGCAGATGATGAGTTCACCTCTCAACCCGACCGGCAGTTCATTCCCGAACTGATCCGCAGTATAAAAGACTGTATTGGCCATTGGCGGTCCCACTGTCACATGCTCCGTCCCGGTCATCAGCGCGGCGGAACAGCCCATCGTACATTCCGTCGGACCGTAAACGTTCAGGATAACACTGTCCTCCCTCAGTTCACGCAGACGATCGTACAGCTGTCTGGGGAAAGCTTCGGCTCCGATATCGAAGAAGGTGAACTGCCGGATAGCTTCCCGGCTCTCCGGAATATCCAGAAGGCTCAGCAGATAGGTCGGCGTACAGGTAATGCCATTCGCGCCGGTATCTGTCACCAGCTGTGCGAACTGTACCGGATCATGGATCTCGTTTTCCGTGGCGATCACCACAGTATTGCCGTTGCACAGCGGTACAAACTGTTCCACCACAGAAACATCGAATGAGAATGAGGCCAGCGCGAGGTTCACACGTCCCGGCATTGCATAGTGCACGATCTCGATTGATTTTTCGTTACGGTTTACATAATTGGCAATATTCCGGTGTTCGATCATAACGCCTTTGGGATGACCGGTAGACCCGGAAGTATAGATGCAGTAAGCCAGATCATTCGGGCTGACCGTGACCGCGGGCATCTCCGCATACCGCTTATCCGGACAGATCTCATCCATTGCGGATACACCGAATGCTTCTTCCAGCGTCAGTATCTGATAACCGTTTTGCGTAAGTGAACGGTCTTTCTTCTGTTCTTCCGTCGTCAGCAGCATCGGACAGGCTCCGTCTTCCAGACAAAATTCGACCCGGGCATCCGGATACTCCGGAATAAACGGCAGGAAGGCAGCCCCTGCTTTCAGAATGGCATTTTCCGCCACATATGCCCAGACCTCCCGGTCAAAGAGCACACCGATCATCTGATCTTTTCCGGCGCCTTTTGAGATCAGGACCTTTGCCAGCTGATTGCTCAGCAGATCCATTTCACGGAAAGTGAGCTTCTTTCCGGCAGCGATAACCGCAGTTTTGTCCGGGTCCCGCTGTGCCTGCCGGTTGATCTGTTCATGCACGGGGACGAAGTCAATCGGAACCGCGGTATTGTTGAAGGCTTTCAGTTGTTCTCTGTCCGCTTCCGTCAACAGGGAGACTTCACTGATCTTTTCCGCGGTGAGTAATCCTTCCGCGGTCGTGAACAGATCCTGTTCTTTCGAGAATTTCTCATTCCGGTATTCAAGGGTCATGTTGTACAGGCCGTTTGTTGCAAAGAACTGTATCGACATGCAGCCGGTCACCATACCGGTATGATAATGCTCCATGAACCATTTGTCGCCCTGAAGCAGGTCCTCTCCGGCTGATTTACCCATGTTGTCTGTGAACAGGTCGCCCTGATAGATGAATTCCACATCCTCATTTACAGGACAGGTCTTTAGCACCTCATCAAAGGAATAAATATCATTTGCCATGCTGCTGAAGATTTGTCGGCTGATTCCCCGCAGGAATTCTTCTGTGGGCAAATCTTTGCTCAGGTCACCATATACGGGGAGCCGCTTGATCAGCGTACCAATCGTCCGGCTCATTTCCGCCAGAGGACGACCATTATATACGGTGGAGAAGGAGACATGCCTGCTGTTCAGGTATTTGCCGAGCATCAGCGCCATGGTGCCCATAAAGAAGCTGCTTTCAGAAATATGGATCTTCTCACAGAACTCCTTCACGCGCTCCACGGTGAGTGTTCCGGGCTCATAGCGAATGTTCTGGCTCACACCGGGTGTCAGCGGACCGTTCAGGTCGCCGGATAGGGCAGGAATATCTTCCATATTTCGGAACAGGTTCAAATAATATTCTTTGGCTTTTTCATGGGAACCATCAAACATCAGCCGTTCCTCATAAAGGGCAGCCTGCTGGATCGTGCAGTCTTCTCCCAGCAGCGTCTGTCCGGCCAGTGCCCGGTTCATTTCCGCGATAAACATGCTGATAGCGGTGCCGTCAAGGCAGATCAGGTGTGTCTTTAGCGCCAGATAACAGCGCTCCGGTGTCCGGTATACCGCCGGATGAACCAGGATCTGATCCATCATGGGAACGACCGGCATAAACTTTTGCATAAATTCCAGCCGGCCTTCCTCGGTTCCCTCAAAGACGGGAACTTCCACCTTCGCATCCGGAACGGGAACCATTCCAGGCATACCGTTTTCATCTGTGCGAATGACATACTTCAGCCCCGGGTGTGCATCAAACACCTGAACCACGGCATCGATCAGCTGTTCAGCTGTGATTCCCGCTGCCGCTTTTGTAAGGTATGGAGCGGTATATGTTGCTTTGCTGCCGCCGGTGAGGCTTTCAAGATAAATACCCATCTGCGTCCTGGTCAGCGGATAAAATTCCCGGTCCATCGCAGGGATCGATGGATCCCGTTTCGAGTCAAGAAATACAGCCAGATCCCGGGGCGTGGGATGAGCGGAAACGTCCTGGAAGGATAGTGTGAATCCCTCATCGCTCAGCCGGCTGATCAGCACAGCAGCGCTCAGGGAAGTACCTCCGCATTCAAAGAAATCCGCCAGAACGCTGACCTTTGACATATCCAGTACACCGGCAAATGCATCACAGATCTTTTTCTCTGTCTCCGTCCTCGGCGCTTCATATTCCGCCTCGTCCGTCCGGATTTCCAGTGCCTTCAGCGCTCCATAATTTACCTTGTTCCGGTCATTCCGGGGCATGGTATCCAGATGGATGAAGTATTCCGGCACCATATAATCCGGCAGGGAAGTTCCGACATAAGCCTTCAGTTCTTCCGGAGGAAACTCTTCACCCGTATAGTAACAGCAGATAAGATCTCCGCCATGAACAAGGACATTGACGCTGGCGGATTCAGTGATCCCTTCCTTTCGGCGCATGACCTGGTCGATCTCGTCCAATTCAACACGGTAGCCGCGAACCTTGACCATCCGGTCGTTCCTGCCGCGGAAAACCAGACTGCCGTTTTCATCCCATGCCATACAGTCACCCGTATGATACATGCGCTGCCCCGGTTCAAAAGGATTGTCTGTAAACCGCCGGGCAGTTTCTTCCGGCAGATTATTGTATTTCAAGGCCAGCCAGGGACTGCTCACGCACAGTTCTCCAATGGCTCCGGGTTCGGTGATCAGTTTTCCGTCCTCATCCACCAGATAAACTCTGGTTTTGATGCACGGCTTCCCTACGGAAAGAGGTCCGCCGACTCCCAGAGGATGTATCAGAACATTACCGGTCTCGCTTGCACCATAAACCTCATATGTTCCCGGATCATTCAGCCCTTCCGGAACTTTTTCACCTCCGAGAATAGCCCATTCCAGCGGCAGAGGACCGTGGAGCTTCCGGAGAACATCATACATCTTGGGCGGAATAAACATGCCGGTGATCTGACGCTTTGAGAACAGCTTATAGATCATGTCCATATTCTTCCGCTCGGTCTCATTGGCAATGTAGACACTGCCCCCGCCGGTCAGCATCGGCATAATATCCACCAGTCCGGCAATAAAGCTGAAACCGGCAATGTTCAGTGTTCGGGAACTGCCTGAAGGCTTGATGATATCGTGAAGCGCTTCCACAGGAAAGTTCAGCAATTCCTGACGATGGACCACGCCCTTGGGTTTTCCGGTTGAGCCGGAAGTATAGAGGATATAACCTTCCGCGTCCGGATCAGAGAGATCCAGTGTTTTATCCCCTGCCGGATCATGTCCGTCTGCCGGTTGTATTTCTTCGATCTTCAGCACCGGGAAGCCCGCTGCCTTTTCAGAGAAGGCTTCAGTGGTGACGCATAACGCACAGTCCACATCCTCGAGGATCATCTGCACCCGGTCCGCGGGATATTCCGCGTCAATGGGTACGACAGCACATCCGGCACGCAGGACGGCAAACTGGGCAACAACGAAAGCCTTTGTCCGGGACAGAAGCAATGCGATGCGTCCGCGCCTGTCTTTTCCGCCGATGCGGTCGAGTATCCGTTCTGCCATATATGCGGAAAGATTATTCATTCGATCATAAGTGATCGCACCCTGGCTGTCCAGTACAGCCACATGATCCGGTTGTTTTTCTGCCTGTTTCAAAAATTGCTGAATAATAGTCGCCATATTTCTCAATCTCCTGAACCGGTATTAGTTACATATAAACTTATTAAGCCTGTATTTACTAATAGATAAATAATAAATTTTCAATAAATACTTCTGACACCATATTTATGAAATGTGATCATATCAGGCCGCGTCTTCTGCGACCGCATTCCGCATCTTCTGATCCTCATCTTTGTACCACCACATGAAGCATATCAGAGCGGCGATCATGGCCAGCATTTCAGCAAAAGGCGTGGCAAGCCATAAACCGGTAGAACCGATCACCAGCGGCAGCAGACTGACTCCCACCAACGGTCCGATAAAACCTTTCATCGCCGCAATAATGAGGGAAGCAGATCCCTGGTTAAGACCGGTGAAATAGGATGAGCTGAATACCGTGTTTCCCGCCAGCAGATAGGACAGTGAGATCAGCCGCATTCCCTGTGCGGCCAGAGCGGTAAGCTCTTCATTGTATCCGACAAAAGTCCGGGAAATAATCTCGGCAAATAACATGCTCAGTCCTGTCATCACAATACCGAAAATGGTCATCAGAAACATTCCGTTTTTCCGGAGACTGTGCAGTTCCTCTTTGTTTTGCTGTCCCAGATGGTAGCCCACCACCGGCACCATACTCATGCTGATACCATAAAACACCGCGGAAAACAGACCGCTCACATATTCGCTTACCGCATATGCGCCGATACCTTGTTCACCCAGATAAAACATCATCCGCAGATTGAAAATCAGGGCTACGACCGCATAGGAAACCCCATCCATCATTTCCGAGGCACCATTGTACATCACCCTTCCCAGGGCATGGAAATCGAAGGAAGGACGTGTGAAGTGCAGAGGACGTTTTTGATCCATGAAAAATATGAAAGGGATCACCGCACTGATGATCCAGGATATGGCGGTGGCCATCGCGGCTCCCCGCAGACCCCATTTGAACCCGACAACAAAGGCCCAGTCCAGCAGAATGTTGACAACGGCATTAATAATTGTCACAGCCAGTCCCAGTTTTGGTCTTTCTGCTGTGATGAGCAGCGGATGGAAAGCCATAGACAACATCTGGAAGGTCATAAAGATAGCCAGGATCCTGCCATAGGTCACGCAATATGAGGCAATTTCATCCGCAGCACCCATCCATCGGGTGATCGAAGGCATCAAAAAGTACAGCAGGGCAGACAAAACGATCCCTGCGATGACAAGAACCAGAATGGACATGCTGAGTATCCGGTTTGCTTTTTCCCTCCGGTCTTCTCCCAGTTCTTTGGATATCAGTGCACTGGCGCCGGTACCAAACATGAGTCCTATATACATCACGATCAGAAGAGCAGGAAAAATCAGATTTTCACCATCAAATGCAGCTTCTCCTATATAGTTGGAAATAAAGTATCCATCCGCTATTTGATAGGTATTGTCCACGATCTGCATGCCGATGGAGGGCAGCGAAAACAGGAGTATCTTTTTTATATTGAAATGGTCTGATAACTGTATGCGTTTCATTTGAGCCTCTTTATGTAATCGAATTTTTATCTTAAGCCCGATAATAACAAAACTGTCTCATGGAATTATATTATTTCTGACACATTCGGTATCAGTCTCAAAACATAGAGTGTAATGCCGATGGAAGCTGCCCATACAGCGGCATATACGACGATCCGTTTTGTTCCCCGCAGTCCTGACATCGTAAAGTGAATATACTTTTCATTGATCTCAATGAGAAAGTAACATGCAGCTGTCACAAGCAAACCGAACAGGAAGGGAATCAGCGAGTTATGCAGTAATTCACCGGTGAGAACTAGCAGCAGCGCTCTGGCGCATCCGATCAGTACATCGCTGGTACAGTAGTAACTGTTAATATGCCGGGACAGGTGGTTCACAAAAGCAGGTGTTTTTCCGCCAATCCGCGCAGATATTTTATACATCACTGCGATCATGATCAGCGTATCCAGACATACCGCCAAAGCGTCCGTCCCCAATCCCGGTTCATCCTCCGGAATGAATTCCGGCATGAACGGAAACGGCACGGAAAAACGAAGTGCAAAATAGACCGTAACGATAGGAACACAAATCAAAAGCACCCGTTTTGCCAGTGCATCCTTGTCTGTGATCCTCTTATAAAATCCCCCGATGAAATATCCAAAAGCGGCAAACACAAAGTACTGGCAAAGCGGAAACAAGGCATTGTCAAGCACAATAAACATGCCGAGGATCCGGTTTACCCAGTAGTTCTCAGGGAAAATCGCCGCGTTAGCCACTGGGATCATCAGAAAATTCATCACAACACCCAGCAAAAGGATCCATTCATCCCGCATTCTGATTTTTTTCAGCAGAGCCATCAGGAGAAAAGCCAGTCCCGCA
>CACYHU010000049.1 GCA_902774215.1 uncultured Chloroflexota bacterium | reverse complement strand
AGAGGCAGGCCGATGATGATCGCGAAAAATGTCGCGAGAAAGGTAGAGTAAAGTGTTTCCCAGATCGCAAAAGGAAATTCAGTCAGCAGACAATTCCAGGCTTCCTGGAGCCTTTCAGGCGTAAATGCGTTTGCGAAATTCATAACTGAGCCTCCTTTGCCGTGTATTCTGCCTCAACCTGAACAATTACATCAGGCATGGAGCTCAAATATTTTACCGCACGGGCAAGTTCTTCCGGACCGCCGGGAATCTCAAGCAGGATATAGCCATAAGCCAAATCACCAACAGAGCGTGTGGAAGCCCCTAATATGCTTCCGAGTATCCCGCAGTCAACTGCCATTTTGGCGATCATCGGTTCACGGGAGGCAACAGCTCCATTATATATAATGCGGATCTTTTGTCCGCCCTCTGAGAGAATCGCGGCACCATCTGAAAGCTCCGGATAAATGAGGTTCTTCGTGGCATTTGCTTTTGGATTCGAAAAAACTTCGCTTACTTCGCCCTCTTCAACCACTTCCCCGTGTTCCAGAATTGCGACCCTGCTGCAAATCTCCTGCACGACACTCATCTGGTGTGTAATAACAATTACGGTAATCCCCAGTTTTCTGTTGATATCGCGGATCAATTCAAGAATTGCATGCGTGGTTTTCGGGTCCAAAGCAGAAGTGGCTTCATCGCAGAGTAAAACTTCTGGGTCGGTAGCCAGAGCACGCGCAATGGCGATGCGCTGCTGCTGACCGCCGGAAAGCTGGGCAGGGTAGGAATTTGCCTTGTCAGGGAGTCCGACCAGGTCCAATAATTGCATTCCTCTTTTTTCCGCTTCGTCTTTCTTGATACCGCTTAGCCGCAGAGGAAGTGTGACGTTACTGAGGCATGTCCGCTGCATCAGCAGATTGAAGCTTTGAAAAATCATCGTAATATGCCGCCGCATCGAACGCAGCTCTTTTTCTGACATAGCTCCGAGATCCCGGCCGTTCCATAAAACACTGCCCTCAGTTGGTTTTTCGAGCATATTTATGCATCGTACCAGGGTGCTTTTCCCTGCTCCGCTCATTCCGATAATTCCGTAGATATCCCCGTCCTGAACCGTCAGATTGATATGACGCAGTGCATCTACAGATCCATCCGTTGTTTCAAATTGTTTGGAAAGATTTTTTAATTCGATCATTTTCTGTTATTCCGTTTCCAATATCGATCTGTTCCCGATTTATATAGCGAAATTATTATATCACACGAATAATGAATACATCTTGCGGGTTAAACATTATCAAAGAAAAAATTTTATAAAGATATGAAAGCTGCAGAATAAAGTATCGGTAAGATTTTAATTGATAACGATACATAAAAAAGGTGTCAGCGGAAGACACTTTCCACTGACACCTTTTTGTGTTTTCAGCGGTTTATTTATCGAGACCAAGCGCTGCCAGGTCGGCCTGTTTACCCGCGTAGATTCCCATCGGTTCCACATGGACGCCGGCTATGGTCGTAAGATCGGTGCCATTCTGGGCATTGAAATCTTCCTGATAAGGACTGTGTGCGAAGAAGTTTGCGAAAGCATCTCCGTCATTGACAATCGTGTTCGGCGTTACATAGTCATCAACGATGGTGATATCGAGTTTGATATCCTTTTCGGCAAGGATCTCTTTTGCGATCTCAAGAACATAAGAATGAGGATCGAGGGTGCAGAGAACTTTAATGGTCTTGCCGGCAAGTGCGGCGTAATCCACATCCGGATCAAATCCATCGGTAGGTTCTTCAACAACGGAAATTGCCTGACCTTCATAATTTTTGAAATAATCAACAACCTTCTGGCTCAGGACAGCAGCTGCCAGCGCTTTGGCTTCGTCGGTGTCTTTGTTTGCTTCCTTTACGCTGACAACATTTACATACGGAGATTCAGCATTTTCATAAAGCAAAGCGGCATCTAATTCAGCGGCCAGAGCATAATTGCCGTTGATAATACCGTAATCAACATCGGCGAGGACATTCGGAACCATCGCGGCTTCTACTTCAACAAATTCGATGCCCAGGGGGTTATCTTTGATATCTGCAACAGTGGCAGTGATTCCGGCTTCATCATCGACATCAATAACACCGTATGCTTCCAGCAGGAGCAGGGCACGGCCTTCATTGGTCGCATCGTTCGGAACTGCAATGGTGATACCCTTCGCGGATACAGATGCAGCTGTGAGCACCAGAACCGCTGCTAAAATCAAAACAACTAATTTTTTCATAAGAATTATTTCCTTTCTCATTCAATTCTTTTTGAATTAGGCGTCATTATAATCATCGAGTCCGTTTTTGTCCAATACATGATTTCAATTATCAAATATAAAGTAAGACTATAGCTTTATAATAAAACTATTGATGGATTGTATATGGTTCAAAACCATACATTTCGTCAAGAATATTATACAAATCCAGATATGGAGAATTCTCTTCTTTGATTTGATCTCCGAGCTCGAAAATTGTTTTTCCGTCTGATGATGCATTCCAGACAGGAAGTCCGTCTCCGTTAGGATCGCCGGCAGAAATAAAATTACGAAAATATTTTAACATTGCGGCACTGAGTTCTCTGTCTTTCTCATTATACAAGGCAGAGTCATTGGGTATATTGCCGTAAAGATAGACTTCTTCCCCGCTGTGCCAGGAGCCAAGCCTGCCGTTATCTTTTGTAAAGTGATAAACATAGGCCGGAATACCGTTTGCAGCAGCCTGTCTTTCCCAACAGTAATGTCCGTATGTGAAATAATAAACAGTGTAGATATCGGCCCAGTTTCGCTTTGCCTCTTCATTTGTGGATGCGGGATAAAGATCGAGCACACGGGCGACATAAGGTTCATCAAACAGCATATGTACATACTTTTCATAATTTTTCAGGTTTGCCTGAGAGAATAAAATAAAGGGAGCAGATTCTTCCCTGTTGAAACCATGGAACTGTGCTTCTTCGTTATGGATACCTTTCGCATAGGATTCATAAGGGGTTTCCGTCAGGACGTATCCGTCGATAGTTATGTGATGATGATAATTCATCTCGGATGCAAGCTTTTCAGCGGGAATATTTCTCAACTCCTCAGCGGAGGAAACTTTAAATCGCTTCTTTGTCTCTTCTGCGGTTTTATAAGCTTCATCAGGCAAACGAAAAGAATGTGCTGGTTTCGGCGCTGTGACTGTTGAACTTTCTCCGACGACACGGCGGAAAAGGCTTTTAGCAAGCGGTGATGTGGACAGGGCAGATACACAGGCAGAACCGGCAGATTCACCGGCAAGTGTTACATTGTTCGGGTCTCCTCCGAAAGCAGCGATATTATCATGGACCCATTGAAGTGCCATGATCTGATCAAGAAGTCCGTAATTGCCCGTGGTTCCATTGGGGGATTCCGATGCGAGCACTGGATCAGCATAAAAGCCGAAAATACCAAGGCGATATCCCATATTTACAACGATCACGCCTTCCCTGGCAAGTCCGATTCCGCTGTAATCCTGATACCATGGCTGTCCGGTCTGAAGTGAACCTCCATGAATGTAAACCAATACGGGCAGATTTGAGACATCACCTGCAGGCTTCCAGATATTCAAATAAAGTGAATCCTCACTTACCGGTTCAATGTAGTTGTCTTCAAATGAGAATTTGTAATCATGATAACCAATGATCTGAACCAGTGAATTCATGATGACTGAATTTCGTACCTGCATAGACATCGGTGCAAAATGGTCGGCAGCCAACACGCCGTCCCAGGGCTTCGCCGGATGAGGCTCCCGCCAGCGAAGATTTCCTACCGGCGGTTCTGCATATGGAATTCCGGCGTATACTTCTACTTTTCCGTCTTCTGAAAGAACGCCTGTCAAATCACCCGATGGCGTATGGATCACATCGGTTATCCCGGAACTTTTCCCGGATACTGCAGGAACAGCTTTGACAGGCGGTTTGGAAATAATCAGTGCAATGGCATACCATGCGGCTAATCCTGCCCATCCGATACAGCGTGCCCACCAGACTGAATTGCCCAGCACTTTTTTCCATACCAGGAAAAAGGCGATCGTTACAACTGCCCCTAGTATCCAGCCGGGAAGGGTATGCTTTCCTAATTCCAGTGTAGCAAAAAAGAGCAGTGCAAGAATTATTAGAAAGATGATCCACATAAAACCTCTTTTTTTGTGCGTTTCCGGTTTTGTTTCCATAATATTTACTCTCATTCATTTATGAACTAATTTTGAAAAAATTCTGTTTATATCTCTGCTTTTATTCAAAAGCCCGCAGAGCCTCCTGAACAGAACGTGTCATTTCCTTTGAAAAATCAGAATCATATTTTCGTTTAAAGAAAGCGGAAAGCCATTCGGTATAATCACTGTTCCCGCTTTTTGGTTCAATCATCAGTTTCAGTTCTTCGTCGGAATGAATATGATAGCTGTTTTGCTGAACGATAGTTCCCAGAGGACTTCGGACCGGTTTTGTTCTTTTTTGCTGTGTTTCTGTCGGATATCCGAAAACAAGCAGCGCGGCGGGAAACACAAGATCCGGCAGTTTCAAAATATCCCGCTGTAGTTCGATATTTTCCATAATATCCCCGATATAGCAGGATCCGATTCCATATGATTCAGCCGCAATTACCGCATTTTGAGCGGCAATTAATGCATCGTCCACAGCAAGAAGCAGGTCGCCAACTCCCGGTTTTCTGGGATCACAGCAGATTGATTTATATGCGTTATACCATTTCAAACAGTCAGCGCAAAAAACAAGCAAAAGCTTTGCTTCAGCAATAAAAGGCTGATGATCGCATGATTCGGCGAGCTTTGATTTGATTTCAGGATCAGTTATCTGTAAAATTGTATAAAGCTGTTGATTCCCCGCAGTAGGTGCCATCACTGCCGCATTCAGGATCTCATTAACGATTTCTGTATCAATTTCATGATCTTCAAAGACACGGACTGATTTTCTTTGAATAAGCTGATTGATCATTAAATTCATATTGCAGCTCCTGTTTATTAAAAATAAATTAGAATCACATTTATTTTTACTATATTCAGGAACATTTTTTGAATTTTATCGCGTTAACATGATAATATTGCAATATATGTTTAAGCATATACAAATATCCATATCAATATTTTTTGGATAGAATGGAGTTGTACATGAAAAATAAAATTCTTGGTATCTCGATGCTGACAATTACCGGTCTTTTCGGTATGTTGGTGGTATTTTTGGTATTCATCTTCTGGCTGGCGGATATTCCGGTCATTTATGCTCTGATAGCCGGCATCATCGGTTTGATCCTTCAGTTCCTGTTAAGCCCTTGGCTGACAGATCTGAACATGAAATGGTTTTATAAAGCAAAGTTTGACACACAGCTGCCGCAATATCTGAATGATTTCATAGCTGATGTGTGTGCCGAAAACAATATGAAGCTGCCCCGTATCGGTTATATTGATGACGGTGCTCCAAATGCTTTCACTTATGGGCATACAAAAAATGATGCGCGTATAATTTTGACACGCGGGATTTTTGATCTGCTTAGTGAAGAAGAAGTGAAAGCGGTCGTTGCTCATGAGCTGGGACATGCCGTTCATTATGATATGCTGGTGATGACTGTTGCTCAGCTTGTTCCGATGGTTCTTTATGTGATCTATAAAGCTTGCATTGAATACAAGTCTTCTTCAAGAAGCAAAGACAGTTCGAAGAGTGAAGGTGCCGTCAAGCTGATCGGCGTTATTGCTTTTCTGCTTTATGTTATAGCAAACTATATTGTATTGTGGCTTTCGAGACAGCGTGAATATTATGCGGATCAATTCTCAGCAGAAGTAACAAGAAATCCGAATGCGCTGGCATCCGCTCTGGTTGAAATCGGTTTCGGACTGAGCACTAAGGAAAAGAGTGAAAAAGGACAATCGGTTGCAAATGCCACAACACTGGGTATTTCCGATGCTCCGAGTTCCAAGGCAATGGCTATCGGCGGATTTTCCAATGGTTCATATACCGAAACCAGCATCAAAAATGCCATGAAATGGGACCTCTGGAATCCCTGGGCAACAGTTTATGAGCTGAATTCAACACATCCGCTGATTTCAAAACGTCTGCTTGCTCTAAGTGATCAGTCAAAGGATTACGGACTGGAGCCTTATGTCGTTTTTGACCTGGTTAAGCCGGAAAGCTACATGGATGATTTTGCAAAGGATGTTGTAATAAATTTCCTGCCCTGGTTCACATTTATCATAGCACTGATTCTCTTCTTTGTAGTCAATCCGGGCAATAGCTGGCAGTATGCCGGATTGCTCCTGGTTGTTCCTCTGGCGGCCTCTCTGTTTAAATACGGATACAGCCATCCGAAAAAAGAATTCAATAAGGAGACGGTCAGGGATCTTCTCGGCGAAGTAAAGGTTTCCGGCGTTACATCAATTCCCTGCGAAGTTACCGGGAAGATCATCGGGCGCGGCAATCCCGGATGTGTTTTCAATGAAGATTTTGTTATTCAGGATGAGACCGGTATTGTCTTCCTTGATTATGAACAGCCTTTGTTCCTGATCAATAAGATATTCGCGCTCTTCAAGTCTCCGGAGTATTTCAACAAAATCGTCACTGCCCGCGGATACTACCGCCGTTCTCCGGTTCCGTTTATTCAGCTGAAAGAGCTGGTAATTGACGGCGAAGTCAAGAAATGCTATTCAATAACCTTTGGGTGGATCTGGCGCTGGGTTCTGCTCGGGATATCAATAATCGGAGCCATTTTATTATTTGCATCCGGTTTCGCTGCGTAACCAGAAATTTTAGATATATAAGAAGAAAGGCTGTTGCACAGATATTTCAGCAGCTTATACAGGGGTGTCGGGGGACACGCGTGAGCTTGCTCAGCGCGTGTCCCCCGACTGAATTAACCGGGACGCGGGAATCACTTTCGCAGGCAGATGACATTTATTCCGCGTCCCTGCGAAGCAATCCCTCCCGATGGCAATTCAAAATTATAATTTGCGACGGCTCCTTTTCTGTTTCATTTCTGTATGAGCGTTGAATATAAGTATGGAATTTTATTTCTCTTCGATCTGTTTCAGCAGGATCGTTGCGGCGTAAGAGGTCGCTCTGGCGACGGCTCCATCTTCAAAGGGAACGGAAAGATCAGCATACCGCAGTGTTTCCAGATAACTCATGCTTCCGCCGACCTTACAGAGCTTGAGATAATCTTCCCAGGCACCTTTATGATCCTCAGCATCTTTTTTCTTGAATTCCATTGCTCCCATGGTTGTCAGTGTGTAGTTTATATAATAGAATGGATAAAGAAAAATATGAAGCTTGTGATACCAGTAACCGCCCCGGGACATAAACTCATCATTTTTGTATGCACGCCATGGCATATATTTCCGCTCAAGTTTGTGCCATTCATAAGTCCGTTCTTTTGGCGTAAGTTCCGGATGCGCATAGCAAATATGCTGGAATTCATCCACGGCAACGCCGAAAGGAACAAAAGTGAAAGCTTCCTGCAGATGAGCAAAGCGGAACTTATCAGCCTGGTCACCGACGAAATATTCCGCCCAGGGATAACAGAACTGTTCCATAGACATAGAGTGGATCTCGGCAATATCGGTGGATTCAGAGTAATAATCTGAAATCGGCTGATTGCGCATAGCCATATAACCGGCAAAAGCATGTCCGAGTTCATGTGTCAGTACCTGTACATCGCCGATGGTTCCGTTAAAGCAGGAGAAAACAAAGGGGGCCAGGCGATCCGGCAGATCTGTCATATAACCGGTGGAGGCTTTACCCGGTTTATTCTTCAAATCCATCAATCCGTGATCGATCATGAAATCAATAAACTCTCCGGTTTCAGGGCTGAGCTCGTGATACATTTTCTGCGCCTGCGGTACCAATACTTCATCATCACCGATCGGGTGGGCATTTCCGTCAGGAAAGATCCTTTTTTCGTCGTATGCCATCACGCACGGAATTCCCAGACGTTTTGCCTGTGCTTCATAGATCTTCTCGCATAAGGGGACAAGGACGCGGCGGACCTGTTCCCGGAAGGATTCCACTTCCTTTTCGCCGTAATCTGTGCGTCCCTGATTCATATATCCAAGCGGTATAAAGTTTTCAAAACCGAGGTTGCGGCCCATCTCGTTTCGGATATTTATCAACTCATCCCAGATCTCTTCCAAACGCGTTTCATGTTCGTGAAAAAAATCCGAATAAGCGTGAAAAGCTGCTTCACGAATTTTGCGGTCTTCATGCTCAAAATATTTCTGGATACCGTACAGATTCAAAGTTTTTCCGTCAAATTCGATTTGACATGCTGCCATGATTTTTTGATATTCCATGGTCAGTCTGCTTTCCCGCTGCATTAACGGAATGTTTTTGTCGCAGAAACTTTTCCGCGCGAGATCGATTTGAGTGAAAAACTGTTTCCCGAATTTTTCTTCGATCTGAGGTCTGAACGGACTGTCCGCAATAGCAGAGGATAAAGCTACCTGATATGGGGAAAGCTCCGGAAGCTGCTCATTAAGATAGTCCTCTTCTTTTTCATAATACTCATCTGTTGTATCAAGCGTGTGGCGGACGTTAACAAGTGTAATCTGTGATGAAAGATGTTTGCTTTCTGTATCTGATTCACGCATTACTTCAAAAATATCCTGCGCGGAAGAAGCAGATTCCACACGCTTTTTCCATTCGGTCAGCTGCGTCTTTACAGCCTCAAAGTCGGGTCGTGTATACTGTAATTCTGAAAATTTCCAATCGTCCATTATCATTACCTTCTCAATAATATTTATACCGGTTTGCGTTATATGTTCAGCAGCCGTCATATATATTATCAATCATACCATGCAATCAAACAACAGAACCTGATACAGGTGTACCGGGTTCTGCTGCTTAATAGACCGAAAACAGTTTTATATAATCAGAGAAGAGATTTAATGCAATCCTCGACTTCATTCATGTCCGCTGTCGGTTCAAAACGCGCCACAACGTTACCGTCACGGTCAATAATAAATTTTGTGAAATTCCACTTGATATCGGGTTTGCTTGCCCAATCAGGATCAGCTTTTGCAAACATTTCCTCCAAAAGAGCCTTATATTGGTGTTCTCCAAAACCTTCGAACCCCTTCTGTGATTTCAGATATGTATAAAGCGGCAGCTCATTCTCGCCATTGACACAGGCTTTTTTCATCTGAGGGAATGTAGTGTTGAAGTGCATGGTGCAGAATTCATGGATCTCTTCGTCGGTTCCGGGCGCCTGACCGCCGAACTGATTGCAGGGAATATCAAGAATTTCAAGACCCTGATCATGGTAATCTTTGTAAAGCTGTTCAATCGGTGCGTATTGCGGAGTAAAACCGCAGCCTGTGGCTGTATTAACGACCATGATCACCTTACCCCGATAATCATTGAGGTTCAATTCTTCACCTTTTCCGGTAGTGATCGTATAATCATAAATCATAAGAGACCTCCATTGTTTTTTTGTATTTTTAGTTTACCATATCAAATGGAAATAAAAAACAGAATTTGTAGGAACAATAAAACAGATATAAATCCCTGCCATACATATAAAATAAATAAAGATATGAAAATACTGTAAAATTATTTTACTGTAAATTTTCTCTTTCCCAATAAGACATATTATTGGAGAAACAAACAAAAATAATCGGCAGAGATACCGGTTGGTAAAGGAAGGATCATTTAATGAATAATTTCACGTTTTATTCACCAACATGCTTTGTTTTCGGTAAGGATACTGAAAATGAAACCGGCAAAATGGTTAAACGATTTGGAGGAACGAAGGTTTTGATCCATTACGGCGGCGGGAGCGTAGTTCGTTCCGGGCTTATCGACAGAGTGAAAGCTTCTTTGAAGGCTGAAAATATTCCTTATCTTATGCTTGGCGGTGTAAAACCAAATCCGCGCAGCGGTTTGGTTTATGAAGGGATAGAGCTCTGCCGGAAAGAAGATATTGACTTCATTCTCGCGGTCGGCGGCGGCAGTACGATTGATTCATCAAAAGCGATTGCAGCCGGAACCGTTTATGACGGTGACTTTTGGGATTTTTATTGCGGCAAATATATCGAAAAAGCTTTGCCCGTCGGTACTGTTTTGACAATTGCCGCTGCAGGCAGCGAAGGCAGCCCGGACAGCGTGATCACAAAAGAAGAAGGGATGTATAAACGCGGTGCGACAGGGGATGCGATCCGTCCGAAGTTCAGCATTCTGAACCCTGCCCTCACCCAGACACTTCCTCCTTATCAGACAGCTGCCGGTATTACGGATATTATGGCGCATTTATATGAACGATATCTGACGAATACAAAAGAAGTAGAAGTCACTGACCGGCTTATTGAAGCGTTAATGATGACACTGGTTCATGAAGGCCCCCGCGTAATTGCTGATCCAGATAATTACGATGCACGCGCGAATATCATGTGGGCCGGAATGATGGCTCATAACAACGCGGTAGGTGTAGGCCGCTCTCAGGACTGGAACAGTCATAACATCGAACATGAGCTTTCCGCATTATATGACTGTGCTCATGGCGCCGGTCTCGCTGTAGTAATGCCGGCTGTTTTTACCTATGTCATGAATCATGACATCACCCGTTTTGCACAGGTTGCAGTACGTGTCTGGGGCTGCAAGATGGATTTCTATCATCCGGAAGTGACCGCAAAAGCCGGAATAGAAGCGCTGCGTTCCTTCCTGATCTCAATCGGAATGCCGAAAAATTTCACTGAGATCGGTGCAAAAGAGGAAGATATACCGCAATTGGTAGATGTCCTCTGCAATGGCAATGAAAGGACCGGTACGATTTCAGGTTTTGTTACACTCAATGAGGATGACTGCACGGCGATATACAAGCTGATGCTTTAATTCCAGGTTTATACGAGAAATTCGAGCTGCTTCTATAATGAAAAGTTCCGTGTATTGATGAAACAACACACGGAACTTTATTTATTTGTTACAAAAGAAGGAATAAACCTGCTTCAGACAGTATTCAGCAACCGCTTCCATCAATTCTGCAGGCAGAACCTGTTTGTGCAAAAGATGCTTTTGATGAATCCCTTTCTTTCAGACAGGATTCCCAATCCAGTGTTATGCTGCCATCCGTCTTCTGGAGAGCCGGAATTCCGACATAGCCATTTTGTCTGGCTGAGTCAAACGCAGGATCAGAGTCTCTGAGTTTCAAAAATTCTTTCAGATTTCGCATATTTGAAGTAATATTGACAAAATCATATGAAATATTCTCAGCATCAAATGCAGCTTTACATGCAACACAATCCGGACAAAGGTCACTTCCATAGACTTTCAGCATGATTTTTATTCCTTTTGCTCAGCTTATAAATTTATTTTCCGTTATCGTACGCGAAGAGGCCTTCCACAACCTCTGTATCGATGATTTTTCCGTCCTGCAGCGTATACTGGAAGACCGGCGTGTAATATTTATCAGAACGCAGGTCCTCAACGACCACATAGGCAAAATACTTACCATCATTGAGCGGCTGATAGCTGAAGCTCAAATTCTCATCGACTGTGAGCGACGGTCCTTCAATTTCTTCAACTGTATAATTATTCAGATTACTCCGTTCATAAATAGCAGTGAATGTGCTGTTCATTTTCAACGGAATCAGATCGCGTCCCATCAAATCCGCTTCATTTTCTGCTGTGCGGATCCCGAGGAAGTCTACAGCCTGGTCATCAAATTTATAACTGAGCATGAAATTCACTCTGTTGCTCATATTGTAAATCATCGGAACAGTGTAATTGATGTAATCTTCCGTTGTACTGATCACTTCAAGAGGAAGCGGGCAATCATTCATCATCAGCCATTCGCCGTCAAAGGCTGCAACGATTGTGTTTTCATCTGACATAGTGATATAGCGGTCTTCACCAAAGTAAGTTACATCATCGGTTTCTTCGTCATAATATGCAAGTTCCAGACGTGCATCTTGTACAAGTGCCATCTGCTCATCGCTGAGTGTAAATGAGAAGTTTCCGCTGTTGTCTGTGTTCACTTCGACATCGGAGATCCCTGTCATGATGGAGAAATCAAGCATCTTCGGTTTACCAAATCCCTGACTTTCCGTATATTTCTGCATTTCTTCACTCAGGCATCCTGCTGCTTTGTAATAATACAGTGCATTGATATTCGGGTTCTCTGAGATGTGGTAAATGTAATCAAGTAAGAACACCAGTGCGCTCAAATCCTCGATATGGGACGGGTAATAAACAGAAATTCCCTGTGAGTCAGACAGGTAACCCACACCGCGATGGTAAAGTACAGCCTTTTTCAACTGTTCTTTGACGTTTGCAGCAGCATCTGATAAGATCTCCGGAACATAATCCATGAACATACCAAGATCTATTGTATTATAGACTTTATAGCCGTCATATGCGTAAAACACCGAGTGGTTAGCCGCTTCTGTAAGAGCTGCAAGATAAGCCGGTTCTTCGATCACAGCCTGAAGGGCTTGTTTCGCGAACTCGTCATAAGCCTGATATACTGCTTCAGCCGCGTTCATATCATATACACCGAAAGTGCCTGCTCCGACATAGCCTTGATTAGCATTTGCTTTTGAAGAAGTTTCCAGATAGGTGTCTGTAAGGACTTTCCCGAGCTGTGGGCCATTCATTTCAGGATGATCTATCAGTTCCTGAAGCCAAAGATCATAGCTCCAGCCTGTTCCCGGTTCCACTTCCTCACTGGCAAATAAATATTTTGCGTAACCGTACAATTCATGAACGACATCTGTGTTGGCCATCAGACAGGCATCAAATCCAATAGCTTCAAAATAAGGAGCATCCGGATTAGATCCGACGGCTTTTTCAAACGCGTTGTGCAGATCGCGGTTCGTAAGCATATTCTCAAAAATTTCATCCGCGCCGTATCCTGTAGAAGCTCCGCCATGATCCCAGAAAATTACCATACTGTGATCGGCCGGATAGGTATTAATACTCCAGCTTAGAAAATCTGCAAGATTATCAGCGTCTGCCATATTTAGTGCGGGTACACTGGAAACTTCGTGCATTCCCTTATCATCCAGCAGGAAGCGCTGGGTCCGGTTCGGGTTAATGAATGGAAGCTGCCAGCGTTTGGCACCGCCTGTCTGAATGATAATTTTGATGTTTTCAGGCAGCTGCAGCGAAAGCATCTGTTTGAGGTTTTTTGTTGCGAACCCCTCTTCATTGGGATCATCCGGATTAATTCCGGAAGACTCATAACTTTCGTTAGCGACAGTTTGATAAAATACAGCGGGCAGATCCATACCCTGAGATTGGAGTTCACTGATAAATCTCTGGATGTCAGCTTTTCGCTGTTCCGTTTTTTTAGTATCGTTTTCATCCGCTATATCTTCGGTCAGATATTTTGTTACCATGGAAAGATTATCCATACCCATTGATTCCAGATCGGAGCCGATCACATAAACATAAAATGCCCAGGTATCATTGGCGTTGTAAGGTTCCATGGCCTCAATAGCTGCTGCTTCTTCTGCCGGAAGTGAAATCAGTTCTGCCATTTTTTCTTCCGTAGCATCAAACGGGGTGTAAACATTGTCGAGCCCGTCAGTAATGTCAAGCAGGGTGTATTCTCTGGATCCAAGCCCCATCTCGACAGCGTGTTCCAATGTATGTTCCCCATCCAGTTCATGCAGACGATGGAGGAAACGTTCATTTCCTTCGGCTTTGTAAATCAGGTCAAGGCAGGCCTGGTCAAGCGCCACCGGATCATAGGAAGCAAGAATGCCGATGTCATGAATATCCGGTTCGGAGGGATCCGGATCGCAGTCGCAGTCGATGGAAAGGCGGTTCATCACATTGATATAGATGATGCGGTCGCCGAGTGCATTGGCAACTGCACTGCCGGCTTCGGCCATGGCTTCCAGAAATTCCGTGTGAAGTTCGTCATGCCAGTGTGTATCGCTGGTACCGCCGGAATGGATACGGACCTTCCCCATGGCAGAGGCAAGACCGATAGAGATGTTTTTGATCGCTCCGCCGTAACCTGCCATACCATGTCCCTTGAAGTGGGAAAGGATAACATAGGAATCATAATCAGCAAAATGAGCACCGACAAGATCTCCTTTAAGGCGGATACCGTTTTCTACCGGCAGCTCCATGGAACCGTATTCATCAAGGATCTGAAAATCCGCGATTTCCGTATAACCGCGGTCTTCCGCAACCTGATAATGCTCCGCGGTCGCGGCACGGGAGCCGCTGTAAGCAGTGTTGCATTCAACGATCGTAGCATCCAATTGCTGTACCAGATCCTTGATCAGATCCGGACGAAGATAATTGGTTTTTTCAGATTCACCAGTTGAAAGCTTGACCGCAACTTTTTCACCCGGTTCCCAACCCAGCGCTTCATATATAGAAACAAGGCCCTCAGGTGAAATATCACTGGTAAAGAGGACGATCGGTTTCTCTTCATCCTGCGCAATGCTGCCGGGCACACAGAGAAACAGTGCCGTAAGCATCAGAACAACAAACAATCCTAATCGTTTCATTCTTACTCCTTTAATAGAATTTATAAAATGACATTTACAATTAATCCCGTCAGCAGAGCAAACAGAATAACGTAAATCCAATACATAAAGAATCTTCGGATACCAAGCACAATTTTAAGTGCGCCGAGATTGGTGATTTTTGTCGCGGGACCGGTAAGCATAAAAGCAGCAGCACTTCCGATACTCATCCCGTCCCACAGCCACTCACGGAGCAGCGGGATCGTCCCCCCTCCGCAGGCATACAGGGGAACGCCCAGCGTTGCTGCCATCAGAACACCCCAGGCTTCATTTCCGCCAAACACGTTTACCATCAGGTCCTCAGGAACATAACGCTGGAAAAGAGCTGAGAGCAAAATGCCAACCAGAAAATATGGACCGGTGGCTTTCACGTTACGCCAGACATTCAGAAGGTAACGGACGAATAGATTTGGATGCGTATCCCGGCTTGCCCGTTCTTCAAATCCGGTAAAGTCAAAAAAAGACTTGTCTTTATAGAAAAAATGAACCAGCAGGCCCGCAGTGGCTCCGCACAAAAAACAGGTAACCAGCCTGACCGTAAGGACAGTTGTCCCCAATGCAGTGCTGTACACGATCAGCTGAGGGTTCAGCAGAATGGAAGACATCATGAATGCCGCAAGCCAATCCTCCCGCATGCCCTGTTTGGCAAAGGATGCCGCAATCGGGATCGTGCCGTACATACATAAGGGCGATGCAATTCCCAGAAGACAGGCGGGAATGATGCCGAAAAGGCCCCATTTTTTATCCCGCATCCCGCGGAAAAGGCCATGGATCCGGTCTTTCGCGAAGACCGAAATAAGCGAACCAATGAGAATACCGATTACCCAATAACGGAAAATCTGTATAAATTGTATCTCAAAATAGTAACGCAGATAAATAAATTCCCGGCTAAGAATTTTCAGCATATTCAAATTATACTTTAAAATCTGTTAATTGTACTAAAACCCTCTGAGTTAAGAGTCAAAAGATTGACTGGATTAATAGCATGTATATTATTGTTCCGGTCAAAATACTGATCAAAGTATTTCGCTTCCATACCTGCAGCCCGATAACAAATACGGATGCGATAAGTTCAGGCAGACCGTGTGAATTGGCTGAAAAACTTACATCTTTCAGGCAGTATATGACCAGCATTCCGATGATAGCAGGCGGAAGAACTTTTCCGAGATAGATGATATAAGGCGGAGTATTATTTCGGAATATCAGAAACGGAAGAAAACGAAGCAGGACAGTCACTGCTGACATGACTGCAATAAGAATAGCTGCTCTCATAATGACTTTTCCTCCACGCTTCGCAGGATCGTCAGTATCAGCGTGATGAGCAGCATCGCGGGAATAAGAAAATGTTCAGGTCCAAAGATAAGAAGGCATATCGCTGTTCCAAGTAATCCGCTTAGAGCCGGAATATGATCTTTTGCCGTGATCCATTGTTCTGTGAATGACGTAATAAACAATGCTGTCATGGAGAATTCTATTCCTTTCGTTGAGAAAGGAAGTACAGAACCGAGCAGACTGCCAAGAACACTCCCGGTTACCCAGTAACAATGATCAAACAGCGAGACGATAAAGCGATATTGGTTGGGATCGCATTCATCCGGAGTATGCCCGTCACAAAGAAGAGAATATGTTTCATCTGTTAGGGCGAAGATCATGTAAGGTTTGTAAATACCCGCATCCTTATAACGGTCGATCATGGAGATACTGTAAAACAAATGCCGCGCGTTTACCATAAACGTTGTGATGGCAGTTGTCAGGATTGAAGCCCCACCGGAAATTAACCCCACGCCTACATATTGCATGGAACCGGCATAAATGAAAAGGCTCATAGCAAAGGCCCATACTGTGCCATATCCGGCATTGCGAAGCAGGATCCCGAATCCGATTCCCAATACCAGATAACCTGCCATTACCGGAAGAGATTTATAAAATGCCTGTCTGATGATTTGTCTGTTCATAAGCAAGATAGGACTATATGGTATCACAAAATTATTTCGTCAATCAATATTGCTGATTGAATTAAAATAATAATGAGTCAGATAAAAATTTGCAGCTGACTCATTATTTCAAAGTGAAAGATAAAATTCACTATTTGATCATATAGGAATCTACAATCTGACCAAAATAGAAAATGTGCGGGGCGGATTCTTTAGAATAGAACTTTCTTTGAATATCTTCTGGAAGCATTTCGACTTTTTCCTCCTGCCGGTAGAGAATTCTGCATTCAAGTGTAAGAGGGAACTCTTTGATTGCGGGAACAGAAATTGTTTCAGATGGTAATATAGTCAGTCCCGCTTCACTGATCTTGTCCATATTTCTGCCGCTTTTCGAACCGCAGATGGTAAAAGCCTGTTTCGTAAATCCGTTGACCGGAACATTGACTGTAAATTCCGGGTTTTGGTCCAGCAATTCACGTGTAAAACGGTTGCTGCGGATATATGCTATAAATACAGGTCTTTCCCATACACGACCGACATGTCCCCAGCCGATAACCATTGTGTTGATCTTCTCGCCGGCTTTTGTTGTCAGGAATATGCCTTCTTTCAGTGCTTTATTGATGATATCCGCATAATCTGTATAATCAACGATTTGTCTTTCCATAATAATTAATTATAGTTCTTCAAGCATTTGAGACGGATTTTCAGCCGCTTTCACTTTGTCAAATGCCTTCGCAATCATTCCGTTTTCATCGATGAGATAGGTCGAACGAACGACACCCATAGATGTTTTCCCGTATAATTTCTTTTCCTTCCAGACGTCATAGGCCTTGATTACTTCAAGCTCCGTATCTGAAAGGAGTGTGAAAGGAAGACCATATTTTTCTTCAAATTTTTTATGGGACGCAACAGAATCCTTGCTGACGCCGAGAATAACGGCACCTTTTTCGCGGAATTGAGGAAACAGTTCACCAAAAAGGCAGGCCTGTTTGGTACAGCCGGATGTCATATCCTTTGGATAAAAATACAGGATCACCTTTTTCCCTCTGTAATCCGACAAACTTTTCATTTCTCCATTTTGATCCGGCAGGGTAAATTCCGGAGCTTTTGTTCCGATTTCAAGCATATTAAATTTCTCCTTTACTGATTTTATTATACAACAATGAAAATACCGGAAAGGATGGTGAAATTCCTTTCCGGTATTATTTTTCTATACAAAAATTATTTGCAGTATTTGTTGATCATGTTCCTGATCTTTTCAGCACATGATGCTGCAATGGGTTTGTCTGTTTCCTGCAGATGATAAAGCGGATCTCTGACATCACCGCAGTCGGGTCCTCCATTGATCCGGATGACCTCTTTCAGAACGGCGTATAAATTACCCTGAGCAGTACACATCTCATAGATGATCCGGCAGCATTCATTTTGTATTTCGCGTGCTTCTTCAATTTTCCCTTCATGGAAAAGTTCGAAGATACGGATATAAAGTTCAGGCATGGCGCCATAGGTACCGCCGATTCCACCGTCTGCACCGGCAGCAAGACCGGAAAGCAGCTGTTCATCCGGCCCGTTAAAGACTACACATCCTTCATCTTTCCACATCTGAATATCCTGGACAGGCATAGATGAGTTTTTTACACCTTTAACACATGGGTTTTTCAGCATGGTCCGCAAAAGAGATGTACTCAGGCTCACTCCCGCCAACTGAGGAATGTTGTATATGATAAAATCAGTCTTTGGAGCTGCTGATGAAATATCATTCCAATATTTGGCTATGGCACGGTCCGGCAGGTGGAAGTATATTGGCGGAATAGAGGCGATTGCATCCGCGCCAAGACTTTCGGCATGAGCAGCCAGCTCCATACTGTCTTTTGTATTGTTGCAGGCAACATGAGCAATGATCACAATACGGCCTTTTGCTGCTTTCATCACATTCTCAAGTACCAGTTTGCGCTCTTCAACGGATTGATAAATACATTCACCTGAGGAGCCGCCTACATACAAACCGGTCACTCCCTTTCCTATCAGATATTCAGTCAGTTCCTGAACAGCTTGCGCGTTAATTTCTCCGTTTTTGTCATAGCATGCATAAAATGCGGGGAAAATTCCTGCGTATTTATTTTTCATCTTGCAACTTTCCTTTCAATTCAGGTGTCAGGCCACAGTTTTTTATGTAACCTGTAAATGTTCTTAAACAATACTAATCTTCGTAAACCAAAATTTTGAAGACAACCTTTGAAACCGTTTCGGGACCGTTGACGGCAATCTTGAGACGGTGAGCATCCCCCGGAAAAACGACCATAAAATTATCCGGTCTCAGTGTCACATATTGTTCCGGTTCACCGTGATAGCCTTTAAAATCAGGCTTTTCCTTGAAAGGTTCACCAAGTGTATCCGGATCAGCGATCCCGGCGCATTCCTGACCGGAGACGACCATCTGAATATCCAGATACTTTTTGTGGGCTTCAAAATATGTTTCCTCAAAAGGAACGGTGGTATATTCACTGCGAAAAGCGTAAAGAGCATCTCCTTCAATAAATACTTTATCGGCACCGACCGAAGCTATGAAATCATTATCCTGAAGTAATTCCAATGCCTTGTCAAGTCGGGGATGTATCCCTTTGTAACAATTTGCATGTTCCTTTTTTGCAATAATCATAGTTCTAACTCTGCTTTCTTTGATTATTTATATTTTCAGCTGATATTCAACTGATTTTACTGTTTCAAATTTATCCTTTAACTGCTCCCATTGTAATACCCTTTGTAAAGTATTTCTGGAAAACAAGGAAGACGATAATGATCGGTACTGCCGCTACAGCCGCGCCGGCCATGATCAAGCCGAAGTCTGTTGCATTTTCACCCTGTAATTTTGCAATACCAAGTGAAATTGTCAGATTTCTTGTGCTGGTGAGCATGATCAGCTGCATAAAATAATCATTCCAGGAGTTGATAAAGGTAAAGATTGCAAGTGCTCCGACTCCGGGTTTGATCATCGGGAAGACGATCTGGAAAAACGTACGAAGCTCACTGGCGCCATCAATGGTCGCCGCTTCCAGTACTTCAGAAGGGACGCCTTCGGCAAATTGTTTGATCAGGAAAACACCGAACGGCCAGCCGACGATTGGGAAGATAACAGCCCATATCGTGTTGTATAGCTTGAGTCCGGACATCTCCCGCAGAAGAGGTATCAGAATAACCTGCTTAGGCAGCGCCATTGCACATACGATCAGTGTAAAAACAATACTCCTCCCGATAAACCTTTTTTTCGCCAAAGCGTATCCGGCCAATGCTGATGTAAAACAGGTCAGGATCATAGCCGTTACAGCCATAAAAACTGTATTGACCAGCCAGCGGATGGCGCCAGGAACGGTGGGCCCTGAAGAAACGACTGTCGGATTACCGTCCTCATTGATATAGCGGGAGAAGGGTACTTCGATTTCCCACAGCGGAGCCTTTTGTTTGCTCATCAATGTCTGGTAGTTTTTCAATGTCCAGGTCTGCGGCCACCAGGTTGGGCTCTTGGCATTGATTTCTTTCGCCGGTTTGAAGGAACCTGTGATGATCCAGTAAAGCGGAAAGGTGAAAAGGATCGCGAGAATGATGATGACGATTGTGGAGAAAATCCGATATCCTGTAGATTTGGTTTTCATCTTCTTCCTCCTTATTTCGTCTGGGCAAATTTAAACTGAACTGCAGAAAGCAGTGCAATAATGAGCATCAGGATCACTCCCATTGCGTTTCCGTAACCGTAACGGTAGAGCTTGAAAGCTGTGTAATAGATGTAGTACATGATCGTGTCAGTGCTGTGATTCGGCCCCCCCGATGTCAGCAATTGGATCAACGCAAAGCACTGGAAGGAATTGATGGTGGTGATGACAAGAATGTAAAGCGTTGTCGGCATGATTTGCGGAATTTTGATTCGCCAGAAACATTGATTGCGTGTAGCTCCATCAACTTCCGCGGCTTCAACAAGTGACTGATCCACGTTGGAAAGAGCGGAAACATAAAGCACGATCGGCTGTCCGACAGAAGTTGTGAGCAGGATCAGGATGATGCATCCTAATGCATATTGCGGGTCGCCAAGCCAGTTGATGTTCTTTTCAATGATCCCCAGATTCTTCAAAACATAATTAAAAATTCCGTAATAATTATTGAACATCCATTTCCAGACCACGGTAACCGCAACAGAGCCGGTGACAACGGGAAGATAAAAGATACAGCGGAAGAGGCTGCAGGCCCATCCTTTCATGTCGTAAATAGCAGATGCTACCCACAGGGAGAACAAACAGGTGATCGGTACGGACACCAATACAATTACCAATGTGTTGCGCAGCGCACCGAGGAAAATTTTATCCTGGAATAATTCAATATAATTTTTGAATCCGATAAAAATATCTTCAGCCCGTCCCATCGTCGAATCAAAAAAGCTTGTGTAGATACACATGAACATCGGATAGATGACGAACATCAGAAAAAAAATCAGGCTTGGAAGCATGAACAGGTATCCTGCAATGGTTTCCCGCCTCACGAGCGCGCGGCTCATTCCGTCTTTTCGTTTGAACATACAACCTCCTTGATAAAAGAAGAATGAAGAATTAAGAGTCAGTATCTGCTTGAATCTTAGTTCTTCATTCTTACTCAACTCTCTGTGGTTTCCCGCAGAGAGTTGAGTAGATTATCAGATATTAGTTACCGGCTGCGGCGTTGGCGTTAGCAACAAACACAGCGACTTCGTCAGCAACATTGCCGCCGGCGCCGATGCGCTGGAGCATGTTCCACCATTCAGTGCGGGCCTGTGCCCAGCCCTTGGTGACCTGATAGTAATCGCCCATGTACTTCATGAACATACCATATTCGGTCATGATGTCATCACCGGCATAAATGCCTTCGAGTTCGCGGACCGGCCAGTAGGAAGAGGTTGTGACAGCGTCAGTATAAACAGCGTCATCTTCAGTCATGAATTTGACGAAAGTTTTTGCGGCTTCAATGCGGGCAGGATCGCCGTTATCGAAGATGCCGAAGCCCCAGATACCGCCCTGCAGTTTCGGTTCGCCGTTTGACGGGAAAGCCATCGGGAAAATGTCGAATTCAACATCGCCGGCTGCAGCATGGGTCTTTTCTTGTGCAACGTTCCAGCAGAAAGCCATACCAAGGGTCTCATTGCAGAACAGCTGAATTTCTTCGCCGCCGTTGATGGAAGGATCAAAATTGATACCATCCAGTGACTGGAGCAGTTCCAGAGCCTTCACGTTTTCTTCGGAATCAGCGGTGTAAGCTGTGTGTTCCGGGTTGGTAAATGTACCGCCGTAGAGGTTGTTGATGAGGGCACGGGTACCCTGGTCGCCGCCCTGTCCGGAGCAGTAAACTGCACCGACATTTTCCTGACCGTAATCATACAGCGCTTTGACAGCGTTGATGAATCCGTCGGTAGTCCAGGTGTGGTTTTCTTCATCAATGTACTGGAGAGCATCGGCAGCCTTGAACAGGTCATAGTTGATGGCCATATTATGGGCAGTCATGCAGACAGGGAATTCATAGTAGGCGCCTTCAGAATTGTGGCAGGCAGATTCGATCGCGGGATAAATATCTTTCGCATAATCGGCAGCCCACAAATCAGCAAGGTCTACCATCAATCCTTTTGCACCCCAGTTGGCAACCAGACGTTCCGGGCCTTCAAAAATAAGGTCAGGAGCCTGACCGCCTTCGATAGCGGTGTTGACCTGATCATCACCGTTGGTGTAGTCAAGCAATTCGACAGTGACATGGATATCAGGATAAACTTCATTGAACTTGTCGATCAATGCCTGTACAGACTCAGCGTTTCCCCAATTGCCGACGGGGTAAGTCCAAAGGGTGATATCCTGGGCAGAGGCCGCATTGACCAGTGCGAAGGAGAAAATCAGACACAGTGCAAGAAGCAGCGATAAACGTTTGTTCATATGGTCCTCCTATGACAAATATATAATAAAATTGGGACCTTTGTCCCTTTTTTTATTAATTTTACATAAGATATTGGGTTTTGACTATATGATAAACGTCATGTATTTTCAATGCACCGTCATGAATGAAAAAATTTTTCATTCCACATGTTTTTCTGAAATTGCCGAGGCAATTCGCTTGCGTGATTCACGTGCTGTATCATAATCACGCCGGCAATATTCTGAAAATAAAACATCGAGCATGAAAAGCTGTGAAAGCCGTGCCGGTATTGATCCAAGCTGCAGCGGGCTCTCACTCGATCCGCATTGCAGTACGATATCAGCTTGTTCAGCTCCTGGTGATTTTGGGAAGCGGGTGAAGAGAATGGTTTTTACACCACGCTTGGATGCCAGCGCAAAATTTTCCATCATATCACGCACTGAACCGGAATAGGAGAAATAAAGCAGTACATCTTTTTCATCCATATTACTGATCGTAATGACCTGCATATGGTTATCCTGAACGCAGCTGAATTTACCGGAGACCGTAGAAAACAGATGCGCAGCTTCCATCGCAATGATAACGGACCCGCCCTGTCCCATACAGACGACCTTATTGGCATTCAGCAGCATGTCAATAGCTTTCATGTAGATATCGGCATTTATAAGGTTATAAGTCTGAGTAATAACCGCCAGGTCAGCAGTGTGTATTTTCTGACACTCATCTTCGAATGTGTCATTCATGGTGATTTTACCGGTAAGAAATTCGGCATTGCTGGATTGTGATGAGATCGCATGTGCTATGGCTATTCGAAGAGCGTTGAAACTGTCATAACCGAGTTTCCTGCTGAATCTGGATACTGTGGCCATGGCAGTGCCGCAGGCATCAGCAAGATCAGAAATACCGGCCTGCTGAACATGATCCGGATCGGTAATGATATAATCTGCAATTCTTTTTTCAGCCGTAGTTAAATCATAATAGTTATTGCTTATCAATTCGAAAACATTTGCATGTGGATTCTCACTCATATTACCTCCGGACTTTTCAATTTTACCATAAAGAAAAAGCTGATTTTTATATAAAACATGAATTATGTGCTTTAATATATAATAATGTTATAAAAAAATATAGATTCCGAATCATATGGAGGAAGAATGAAAAAACATATTGTTTGTTTAGGTGATTCCAATACTCACGGTTATTGTGCCGATCCTGATGACTGCGCCGATCATGGCGACCGGTTTAATGAAAATGAACGCTGGACCTGTCTGCTTCAAAAGAATCTGGGTGATGAATATCTTGTGCTCGAGGAAGGACTTTCCGGCAGAACGACTGTTTTTGAGGACGCGCTTCATGAATCAATGCCGGCAGTTGATGTCGCCTATCCGATACTGATGTCTCACGAACCAGTCGACTTGTTAGTGATCATGCTCGGTACCAATGACACAAAAGAACGCTTTGGCGTGAATGCGGCTGCTATCGGTGTCGGGCTGCAGCGCCTGATCCTGAAAGCAAAGTCTGTTCCATGCTGGGGAAAACATGAACCGAGGATCCTGATCGTAGCACCTCCGCATATTGGGGACGGACTTTACAAAAATGAAGCTGCAGGTGGTCCGATGGGAGCCGGATGTCCGGAAAGGTCAAGGGGACTCGCCAAATATTTCAAACAGGCTGCGGATCTTCTAGATTGCGATTTCTTCGATGCGGAAGGTGTTGCTGAATTCAATAAAATCGATTGTATGCATCTTACTGCAAAAGGCCATAGTCAGCTTGCCGATGCATTGGCAAGAATTATCCGGGATATTTTATAAAGTTTAAAACCCCGTTTCCGGATAAGCTTTGTCAGGCACAGGTGACTGACATATCGTAAAAAATTGATCGGAGAATTTATTCTTATGAAAAAACATATTGTTTGTTTCGGAGATTCAAATACGCATGGTGCCTGCAAGGATCCTGATGACAGTTCTGATCATGGCAGCCGGTTTAACGAAAATGAACGCTGGACATGTTTGCTGCAGAAATTGCTTGGTGATGAATACCTGGTAATAGAAGAAGGCTTGTCCGGACGGACCTGTGCATTTGATGATCCTTTGCATGAGGGACTTTCCGGAGTGATGCACATCACTCCGATACTGAACAGTCATGAACCGGTGGATCTGCTGATTTTGATGCTTGGGACAAATGATGTTAAAGCTTATTTTTCTGCGTCACCGGTTAATATCGCAGCTGCTTTGGAACGGTTGATACGCAAGGCGCAGTCTACGCAATGCTGGGGAGACCATGATCCGAAAATACTGGTGATCTGTCCGCCCCATATTACAGAAGGTCTTTATGATGATGACGCCGGATTGAAGATGGGGCCCGGTTGTCCGGAAAAATCAAGGGCTCTTGCAAAATATTACCGGCAGACAACTGAATTGACCGGATGTGATTTTATGGATGCTGAAGGAATTGCCGAGTTCAATAAAATTGACTGTATGCACCTGACTTCAAGGGGTCATCGCAGCCTTGCTGAAGCACTGGTAGAAAAGATACCTGAACTTTTGGTTAAGTGATGCTGAAAAAAATATTTAATCAGGAAGGCTTTCTCTGGAAAGGTTTGAATCTGCTCACGGATATCATATTCCTCAGCACGATTTGGTTTTTTCTTTGTCTGCTGATAATTCCTATTGGGCCTGCAACCACTGCGCTTTATGACGCAGTGGTTCATGGCATTCGGCGTAAAGAACCTGTTGTCTACCCGCGATTTATAAAGACATTTAAAACGGAGTTTAAAACCGCTTTTTTATCTGGTCTTTTATGGGGAATTCTTATCGTTGTATGTGTCCTGACCGTCCGGTATTTACTGGCGCTCGGGGAGGCATCACGCAGCGCCTTTGCTGCAGGGATCGCATATTATATTGTATTGATCGTTCCTTTAGGTTCTGCATGCTGGGTTTTCCCGATTCTTTCCAGATTCACCTTCGATTTCAGCTCACTAAATAAAACAGCATTACGTTTTACATTCGCATATCTTCCCCGTACGCTCATTCTTGTCCTTATGACGATCGAAGTGCTGCAGTGGAGTCTGAATTACATTTTCCCCTTCTTTTTTATGCCGGCAGTGACAATGCTGCTCTGGTCTCTGTTCATTGAACCGGTATTTGAAAAATACGAAGAAAATCAGTTATGAATCATATAACGTAAAATAATTGATATTATTTTTTTCTGTAAAAATGATAAAAATGTAAGTTCAAATCTCGTTCTTCGTAGAATCTGAATGAAGTTACGTATTCATAATTTGGAATTTCTTCATAATCAGTTATCCATATCGATTCTGTAACGATGAAATCAACACATTGATTTTTAATACATTGGTCCTGTTCATTTCTCATTTCTTCGAGATCGATGTTGAAAGCGCAGAAAAACCTGGTATTAGGAATAAGACCTGCTATTGTGTTGACACCTGTTGCCATCGTTTTATACTCTAAAACTGTTGGTTTTTCTATCCCGGAATCTTTAATTAATTGGACGATTTTATATTGAGGCGATTCTTCTATTTCAAAATCCATATATCTTATGTTTTCACTTGTCAGACATAATCCAATCATGCTTATAGGCAGAGAAAATAAATGAAGACAAGTTAATGCTGGAAGTCCTGGTTTTATTTTTTGTTGAATATGAATGATAATATCCCGGATAAGACAAAAACCAAATACTGAGAATACGCTGAATATCAAAGTGTAATAATAGTAATATAAGCCGCCATAATATATGAAAAGAAAAGTAGATAACATAACCGTCAATAAATAAGCAAACAGATTTTTATTCTTCTTCACTACAGCCCATATGATACCGAGAATTGACATAAATAGCGCTGTTGGGTTATGCTCAAAAATGCTGTAAGCCGCAAAAGAATACCTCGAAAAAAAATCCGCGTTTGAATTTGCGTATCGAAATAAATTGTTATAGAAATAAACTTCAAATAACGAATCAAATGCATGATGGAATTCAAAATAAAGAAAAATCGGAATAGTAATTGTTATTATTCCGCATAAGATATATATTATGCCTGATAGAAGTTTTATAAAACATTTATTATATATAGCATAAAAACAAAAAAACAAAAACCACCCAAAATAAAAGCCCAGCATTGAATATTTTGACCACAAAACGAAACCCGAAGTTATTCCAATCCAGTAGAATTCATATTTTGATGGCAGATATTGTTGAAGAATTGCTTTGCAGCCAATATATAATGAATACAAAATAATAGGCAGACAAAATTCTTCTGCTGAATCTCCATTTTGAAAAGCATTGCTGCTGTAGGTGATCCAGGATAGTAATGGAATTAATAAAATGACTTTGTTATCATATTTGAAAAATAATCTTATAGTCTTATATGAAAAAACAAGAAAAACAAATGCAAATAATATTTCTATAAGATACATTCCGAAAAAAGTAGTGAAAGAGATTGACGCGCCAAGTGTGTGCATAAACAAAAGAATTGGACCTTTTTGTTCGTAAAGGTCTCGATATGGTATGTAGTTTTTTAGGACGGCTTTTCCTACGGTAAACATGTAGTTAGGATCGACCCAATTATTAAATGCGTATAGAGGAGAGCATTCTGAATTTATTGTGATAGTTGTAAAAGCTGTGAGAAATATGAAAAAGTTCTCAAATATTTTTTTAGAATTTAAACTGGAATTTTTAATAATTCCAGTTTTATTTATTTCAAGTGCAATAATATTTACTGCATAGTTGATTCCGAAAATCGACAGTAAGCCAAGAAGAATGGTGATGATCAGAACGGTTTGTTGATGATCTAAAAAAATTTTCTCAGCAATAGAAAAAATAATATTTGAATTGTTTCTTCTGATAAAGAAAAAAAAGGATGAAAAAAAACAAAACAGAAGCGTAAAAAAAGGATGGTTCAATTTATATCCAATTTTTAGATCCCTTTCACTGTCATGTTTATAAAGATATAAGCAAAAAATAAAATAAATAATAAAACTGCATATAACTCCAATTTTTCTTCGTTGAATATTTAAAATAAAAAAAGGGAATTCTATAATCAATAATTTAATGAAGTAAAAAATTGATTTTTTGAAATTCATTATTCACCTCTTTATACAGTGTAAATACCCCATATATAAATACAATCCCATAATTGTCTGATATTCTATTATCTTTTTTGTGATTTATATTTTATTATTTTTTATTCTCAAGAGATTTTTTCGTTTAAATCACTTGAGGGAAGCTTTCATAATATATTAAAAACTGATTTTCCTAAAATATTCGAACACGCTCATTTTACTTCAAAAATATTTTCTATGTTTTAAAAGTTTATTGACAGTAACATGCTTTAAATACTACACAATATTTTTTTGCTGATATTATATCACTGATGTCTTTTGTCAATATCTAAGATATTTTTTTTTGGAATTTTCTCTGCTTTTATCCGGGCTAAAATATCACTGCCGGGATAATTTTTTATCCTTATTCCTTTTATTTTGTTTTTTACTGAAAAGTTTTAGTTATTTAAAAAAATTTATGCAAAATCATATATAATTATAAAAAATAATCAAAAAATCATACATCAGAATGCAAAATCAAAATGATTTCCATTCATAATTTATGGTTTCTTTATAGTAAATTTGAGGTAAAAATGGAAGATGCGGAAATCCGGAAAATAATGGATCAAATAAACAGCGAACTGAACGGCGACCCAGATCATGATATTGAGGTACTGAATAACTGGGGGGAACGATACCGTAATGAGCCTGACGCGGAACAGCTCATGGATCAGATAAGCCATAGATTGGTAGAATTAATTATGGAAGAAGAAGGTGATCTGCCTCAGGAAATCTTTGAGAATATGCTCTCCACCGCTGACGAGGATTATGAACAGGCCTGTCTGTTGATCGAACATCATAAATATGAGGAAGCGTTGGGAAAATTACTGGTTCTTACCGAACTGATCCGTGCATATCCTTTGCCTCATGACGCTGTCTGGATGGATTTCAACAGTTATCTGGATAGTCTTGTTTATCAGGATTATTACAGTGAATTTAATGGAGACAAAGAAATCAGACGTCATCCGATGCGTCCTGCCAGGATTCTTTTCACTTGCGGAAGTCTGCTTATCGAAATGGGACGTTCTGAAGAAGCCCTGGATCCTTTGAAAATGCTCGTTTCTTTCGATCCTGTTTGTCCCAAATACCTTTTTGAACTTGGTGAGGCTTATAAAAGGATGGGAGAATTACGGGATGCGCTGGAAAATGCGGTTTGGGCACTTTCCTGTGCATCAACGAATGACGAACTTGCCCGCTGTTATCGAGATATTGGATATTGTCTCAGCGAGATCGGCGAATATGAAGATGCGATGATGTTTTACATGCTGAGCCTTCATTATAAGCCTTCAAAACAGGCAGATATGGAAATTGCCTGGATCCAAAAGAAAACAGGGATCAAACCGAATGTATTTGATATTCAGAAGATCATGGAGCGCTGTAAAGAATTGGATATTCCTGTCGGTGTGAGCGAAACAGTACAATCAAATATTGACTTTCTGAAATTGATCAGCGGGAATGTTGAAACTGAAAATCAGAAGAACGATGATGAGGAAAAAACAGAATAAAAAACTGATATATACAAGCCTGGATCCATATTCTGTTCAGCTATAAATGCTGTCAGAAATCATATTGTATAGTTTATACGGGAGAAAAGATGAAATTAAGATATCGGCGGATGGCTGTTTTTATCATAATACTGGCATTGATAAATATATTCAAATTTGAAAAAGCTCTTGCTGATAAAGTTAATGAGTCAACCATCCCGCTGAAAACACAAACAGATAAACGGTTATCGATACATGTACCCTATAGGGGAAAAGTGGAAATAGAAGGTGATATCAAAGCAGGAGATCTTATAAAATTGTACAGCCGGGAGTATCGGTCTTCATCAGGTAAGATAACGGACAAACTGCTGAATGAAACCACCGCCGAAACAGATGGTTCGATATCGGTATTCTATAATTTCTATGCGGAGCCTTTGGATGTAATTGAAATTTCTCCGGATTTTTCCTTCCGGGGCGGTGATATTCAGATAAATGCACTCTATGCATTATTGTCTGATGGAGATACTCAGATACGCTCTGATTTGGTTTATACGGATTGTTTCCTGGATACAGGTGTTGTCAATCAATACTGGTGTACCTATATCGGAAATGAAGCCTGCGGACCGGCAGCCGGTGCTATAGCGCTTCAGTTTTTATACCCTGTATGGAATACTGACATGTATGATCGTGTCAATACGATGCGGAATTATTGTCTGGATGGTGATGAGTTTTGTACCGGTTATCCGTTTTATGAGCTTGTTGAAGAGCAGATCACAAATACAGTCAACAGGTATGTGAAGGAAGAAGACCTTTCCGCAGATTTGAAGTTTATTGATCACAGGTCTGCTGACAGATCAACAGAAGAAACGCTGATTGATCTGCTGACCACCGGCAGACCGGCTGTGATTGAAGTATGTTACCTGCGCGGCGGCATAACAGCTGAATTTTGGGGGTATTCACACTGGATCACGATCAATGGATTTTCTCTTGAAGGAAATGAATATTGGTTCCGCTATTCAGATCCCGTTACAGTTTCTTATATATATGTAAATTCAAAATTGCTTGATGAAAGCAATAAAAATGTATCATATAAAAATTTATCGCTCTACGGTAATTTTTCTGCAGTACCAACCCGATATATCGGAGCATTTGCCGATCCGGTTATAGACATCAGGTGATCAGGCTGCTGGCATGATTGATATGTGTTATTTGAAAAAAATCCCGTTTCTTCAGAAAAATGCTTTAAAGAGACAGAAAACAATTATGCTATAATTGATTCAATCAAAACAAAGGAGGTGGCTCCTTGAATTTATTTATGCACAAAATCAATAAATCCTTCGGAGCGAACAACGTTCTGACCGATGTGGATTTTAAACTGAATTCCGGTGAGATTTGCGCTTTGCTGGGTGAAAACGGGGCCGGTAAATCGACGCTTATGAACATCCTTGGCGGTGTTCTCCCTGCGGACAGCGGGACAATTGAAATTGACGGGAAGGAAATTCAATTTTCTTCACCGGTAGATTCACTGGATGCCGGTATCGGATTCATCCATCAGGAGCTGAACCTGGTCAATGATCTGACAGTTTACGAAAACATGTTCATCACACATCTGCTAAAAAAAGGTCTTTTCCTTGATACAGATGAAATGATCCGAAAGACAGAAGATCTTTTCAAACGGATGGATGTGGATTTGGATCCGAAGATGATGGTCAGGGACCTCGACTCTTCATATAAACAGATAGTGGAGATCTGCCGTGCACTGCTGCAGGATGCCTCTGTTATCATTATGGATGAGCCGACTACTTCTCTGACAGAACCGGAGATCGAACGCGTATTTGCCATGATGCGGACACTGAAAGACCGCGGCGTAGGGATCATTTTTATTTCGCATAAGCTAAATGAAGTGATGGAAATCTGCGATCGCTATACAGTGCTCAGAGATGGAAGCATGGTGGCTGAAGGACTGGTCTCGGATACAGATCCTCATAAACTTGCGGAGCACATGGTTGGGCATGAGGTAAAGACAGAAATAAATACCCGATCCGGTGTATCCGGTAAAGAAGTGTTGCGGCTGGAGAATCTTTCCGATGAGCGGTATTTTCATAATATTTCATTATGTGTTCATGCAGGTGAAGTTCTTGGAGTGACCGGACTTCTGGGTGATGGAAGAAGTGAATTGTTCCAGACAGTTTTCGGAGCGATGAACACAAAACATACCGGGAAGATACTGTTGGATAATACCGAAATCACTGTGAAGAATACACATGCAGCATTGGAACATGGCATCGCGTATCTGCCCCGAAACCGGAAGGAAAATGGAATTATAAAGGATATGACGATCCTTGATAACGGATCTATTGTGTACCTTCCGAAAATTGTGAAAGGACTTTTCATCGATCAAAAACGTCAGGAGGAACTGTTTCAGAAAGAAGTTGACGCTCTGCGCATCAAGATGGGCAGTAAATTCGATATGATTACAAGTCTTTCCGGAGGAAATCAACAAAAAATCGTCTTAGCTAAATGGCTAATGTCCGGTCCGAAGGTGTTGATCCTTGATAACCCGACACAGGGTGTTGATGTTGGTGCCAAAGAAGAAATATATCAGATCATCCACCGGCTTGCGGATGAAGGTGCTGCGGTCATTGTGCTTTCATCGGAAGCTCAGGAAATTGTCAGGATCTGCGATCGGTCATGGGTTATGTTCCATGGAAAACAGGTCGGTCTGGTTGAAGGTAATGATATGAATGAGCATAACATTATGTTTCTTGCGACCGGGGGAAATTCCGAAAATAAGCAGAAATCTGATGCATATAATGTGTATGCGGGCTGAAAATCACAAATTATAATTTAGAAAACGGAGCGGATAACGATATGGAAAAAGCTAAGAAAGAAAATAAAGGTTTTATCGGCTGGTTTAAAGATAACTGGGCTCATAACAGTTTATTTTCAACACTGTTTGCGCTGTTTGTCATGGTATTGATACAGTCAGTTGTGATGTGGAATAATGCAGGCTCTTTTGGCGGGTTATTCCCGAAAATGCGTATGGCCTGGCTGAATATTCTCCGCAATAACGCCTATGCGGGGATCATAGCTCTCGGGATGTGTTTTGTGATCATCTCCGGAGGGATCGATCTCTCGGTTGGTTCCCAACTGTGTGCTTTAGGCGCTATTTTACTGTATCTTATCGAGCCGAATTTTGGATTGCTTCTGAAAATCGGAATGACAGGTCCTCTTGCCTATGCGGCGGCAATTATTATTCTTCTTTGCCTTGGATGCCTGCTGGGGCTCCTGAACGGTTCTCTCATCGCTTTTGGTAAGCTTCCGCCGTTTATTGCGACACTCGGTACAATGAAAATTTTCCGTTCTGTTACACAGCAGCTGACAAAGAAATTCACGCCGACAGTTCCGGCTGGGTTTAAAGCAATTACATCGACCAAGATCAATGGACAGGTAATACTGCCAATTATATACTGGGCCGCAATTGTTATAATCATGCACATCATATTCAAAAAGTCAGCATTCGGACGGCAGACGATCGCCATTGGTTCCAATGAACGTGCCGCGAAGCTTTCAGGAATCAATGTGAACCTGACAAAACGAAAAATCTATTCACTCTGCGGCGTGATGTGCGCCATAGCGGCAATCATTTATGTTGCCCGTATCGGTTCCATGGATTTTGCCAATGCCGGCAGCGGTTATGAAATGGATGCCATTGCTGCGGTCATCGTTGGCGGTACAGCCATGTCCGGCGGACGCGGTTCGGTTATCGGAACCTTCCTTGGCATGCTTATCATCGGTGTTATGAATGTTATGAACAATATCCTTAACTCTGTAGGTGTTCCTACATTCCTCTGTGAAGCGGTAAAAGGTGCGATCATCATTTTCGCCGTCCTTTTGCAGAAAAAGGAAAGTGTATAAAGCTTTCCGGATCAATAGGCATAACAAGCGTTCAGGGTCACAGTCTGTGTGGCCCTGATTTGTTTATATACCGATATACCATCTTCTTTTCAGCCTTATGTCAGGCTTTTTCTGAATCATCACATATTTTAAACACACATTATTATCATAATAATTTTTTTGAAAATAAAGGAAATGATAAAAGTGATAACGCAGAATTCATGAAATTGGCGAATTGTAACGAATTTGCACAAATAACGTGACAAATCTATGAAAGTGAGTATAATAAAGAGCGTTCGGTAAACGAATGGCCCATTAGCTCAATTTGGCAGAGCAGCTGACTCTTAATCAGCGTGTTCGGGGTTCGAGTCCCCGATGGGTCACTTATTTATTTTAAGTGCCACCAAAATGTTTAAAAATTTGTCGAAAAAAAAAGGCTGTTTCGCACTTTGTTTGTTGTTCAAGATTTCTTTAAGGAGAGGTGCAGAATGGCTAAAATTGTCCGAAGAAACACGTTGATTTCCGAAAAGGTCAACGTGTCTTATGCCTATGAATTAATCTTAGGATCGAGAAAGATTTCCTGTGCGGAAAAGACTTATAAATCTATCAGGATTTTGGCAGTTGGTTTATTGTCCGGTCACTGAAAGAATTGACAGAACATGGATATATCCTGATTCACGAAAAAAGACTGAACCGTTAAAATCCATAGAATTATATGAATTGTGATTTGGTTTTCTTCCTTCATATGTCTAATGGAATAGAATCGTAGCGCAATAATCTTCATTTGTATAATCAGCGGGCAATCCCAAACCTTTTGCGGCTTCAATATGCAGGAAATAAACACCTGACCCTACAAGAATTTCATCTGAAAATTTAGTGATGGTATCTGACACCGTTTCTCCGCTGAAACCAAAATAATTACCGCTGATTTCATTCAGTTCACCATTCAAATTTACGCTGTATAAATCAACGTAATAGCTCCCTTCTGGATTGAACTGGAACTGAACCTGCAATGCCCCCGGAGTAGGTAATTGGATCCGATAATAGTCCTGATCTGTAGAATTAGACAGATTCCCGATTATCATTTGATTGGGTTGAATTGACATTGCAAGTTTTGCCTTATCATTTGATTCTTTTTCATATATTCCTGATGTTTCAGCCTGATAGAAGGGTGTTAAAAAATAAGCGTATCCTTTGTTGTATCGTCCAAGTCCATTTGCATCTGTAAGCTGGATTGCATAATTACCGGCAGAAAGGCGAATCTTGTCCAAATCTAAAACAACTGTTCCGGATGCGGTTTGTTCGTTGGTATAGATGAATTCACTCATTATTTCGTTCATGGTGCCTATTTCATCCAGTGAAAACAGTTTTAAATAATACCATTCAGTCGGTGCAAATTGAATCTGTAACTGTAGGGTTCCCGGATAAGGGAGAAAAATATACCAGGTCTTATTCTCGCTGCTGCCGGGATGTGCCATGATTGGTTCGTTTGGACGAACCCAAAGGCCAATACCGGAGGCAGAAATGACTATACTCAATAGAAGTAAACCAAGTATAAAAAAAATAATTCTCTTCATTTTAATCTTTCCTTTTTAATTGATTATTATTTTACAATTTCATATTTAATTTTGTCTTACTATTACTGTCACTTAATGATATATATTTTTTTGTGTGAACAGGTCTTTTTATTAGATAAGAAATTATCGTACCGCTAATTTTCCCCATTCATCACCTGTATATCCGGAAGGTTTGTTCGCAATTCACCTGTCCGGAAATATTCAGATAACGAAATTAACCGGAAGAAAGTTTCCCTGCAAAATGCAGTGAATTTGAATTTTTTTCGATGACTTAATCATTTACCGGAGCAAACCCTTCAGATGCAAGATATTTTTAATGATTTTGAAATTATTCTTGTCGGTTGGATAAAACTGATATTTGATCAATGATCCGTCAGCTGCTTACATACGAAAAACGATTATTGGAGTGGCTGATATTTCTGTTATTTGGAATCAAATAATATAAAATAATCATTCTCGGAAAGTCTGCCGTTTCTTCTTTTCCTCTGACAGATCTGCTTAGTCTTTTAACTTTTTCCCTGTTGACGAAAAAAACGATGGCTGAGTCTTCCGGAGAGGATTCGCGCTGCTTATGCTGACCCGGTGATCATGGACATACACAGGAATCCCGTTTTTTTTCATTCTTCAGACTATGTCATGTTCGATACATTGAGAGATGTGATCACCAGCACCTTTTTTTGTCTTTTTTCCTTGACAAATCGAAATTTTAGACGTTGACTAATTTGAATTTGACAAAAAATATGAATGTTGTATGGTAAGATATTAAGATGAAAGCTTGTAGTTGAAAGGATATTCAGTGGTAATCTAAAATAACATATAAAACATGAGAAGATATTATTATTTTTTGTTTAAGTCGTGGACATCCCTTGCATGGAATAGAAGGAACGCGGATACATAACAATGAAATAATCAGGCAGCAGGATGCAGAAGTTTTGTGTCTATCCAAACCCAACAGAACCGGTTTAGTCTCCTGAATTTTTATAGGATGTCAGATAGGAAAGGTAAATAAGTGATATGAGATGCTGGAAATGCGGAAAGAATATCAGTGATGATATGCAAAAATGTGAATATTGTGGTATCAGTCAGATTCGGAAAGAACCGGGAACTGAAAATGAAACCGCTATGAGACAGATTTATTATTTTTTCAGAAATGAAGCTGTATTATTACAGAATTCAGATCAATTGACAAATGGGTCAGGAGATTTAATTAAAAATTCTACACAATTAAAATATAAAAAACAAAAAAACATAATAAAAAAAGCTAAGGAATCTAAACGAAAGAAGGGGCTTATATTATTTCTGATTATAAATCTTTTGTCTTTACTTTTTGTTTCCGGTTTTGTTGTCAAACAACAGAACAATTTTGAAAACATTATGAATCTGAAGCAAACAATACAGGTTATTCAGTTAAATCAAACAGATGAAAGTTTGACAGAGACAAATGATGCTCAAAACATTATTACGCCTACGAGCACAGAAGAAATCAAGATCACGCAAACGCAATTTGTCAGTCATCCTTATCTATCTTCTTCTGAACTCATAACACTTGGTGATGATGCATACGCAAACAGAGATTACGACAAGGCACTCGAGTATTATCAAGTCGCTGCAGATCAGGATTATGATTGGGGCTTATTCCATATGGGCGAATTATATCGTCATGGACAAGGTGTACAACGGTCTTTTGAAACAGCAGCCGAATATTATAAATTAGCTGCTGAAAAAGGACACGCCTGGGCTCAGTTTCAGCTTGCAGAATTATATCGTCTAGGACAAGGTGTCAAACAGTCTTATGAGACAGCTGCTGAATATTATAAATTAGCTGCTGATAGAGGACAAGCCTGGGCTCAGTTTCAGCTTGCAGAATTATATCGTCAGGGACAAGGTGTCATACAGTCTAATGAGAGAGCTGCTGAATATTATAAATTAGCTGCTGCGCAGGGAAACGATTGGGCGCAATTTCGTTTGGGATATATGTATGAAATTGGTTTAGGTGTGCAGCAATCTTATGATAAGGCGAAAAAATATTATCAGCTATCAGCAAATCAGGGTAACATTGATGCTCAAAATAAACTCGATCAAATTAGAAATATTTATCCGACGTTAGCAAAAACGCCGTTCCCATCATCAACTCCGACACTACAAACAATTTCAACACAAAGTCCTTATAAAAAATTAAGTGAAATTGGTTATATGGCATATCAACAACGTGATTTCACAAGGGCATTTGATTATTATAAAAAAGCCGCTGATCTTGGAGATGATTTCGCCCAAAACGAATTGGGAGTGATGTATCTGGATGGTATTGGAACTTCTCAAAATTTCGAATTAGCTTTACATTATTTAGAAATGTCTGCGGACCAGAACAATGCTTCTGCTTATAATAATTTGGCATATATGTATGATAACGCGCTTGGGGTTGAAAGATCCTATAATAAAGCGTTGAAATATTATACAAAGGCAGCTGATCTTGGAAATTCATCTGCTCAGAATAATCTGGGTTTTATGTATCATTATGGAAATGGGATGATCCAAAATTATGAAAAGGCACTTTACTATTATCAGCTTGCGGCAGATCAAGGAAATCCTGGAGCACAAAACAATCTTGGAAATATGTACATGAATGGAGAGGGGGTTACTCAGTCTTATACCACTGCTCTGAAATATTATCAGCTTTCAGCTGACCAGGGGGATGAATATGGGCTGTTTAATCTTGCATATATGTATGAAAATGGATTAGGCGTTGCATATTCTATAGAAACAGCAATGAAATACTATCAGCTTTCTGCGGATCAGGGAAATGAAGAAGCAAAAGAAAAGCTCAGACAATTGAGGTGGTGAAAGTTATTAAGAGACGGGTTTGATATATTGGCGGTGCGAAAAAGAAATAATAGACGGATCGATGGAGTGTATATTTATTATCATGCGGATCAGCGATGTCTTTTTGTTGGAAAGAAACCAAAAAAAAATTCATCAGAGTTTCCCCAATGGAAAATAGTTTGAATTATATTCAAATGAATGGAAATACAGCAGCTCATAATAAATAAATGAAATATAACTTTTAATAAAATAAAAAGCGTAGCGATCCGGGTTATACAACATCGGAGCGCTACGCTTTTTTTATGGGTATTATTCTATTCAGCAGAAAACAGGATCAAAGCATGTACATTATAAATATAAAACCACTGACCATAAAATGATGATTCAGCCTTATTTTACGTTTGCTTTCTGATTTTATATTTCGATACGCAGCGGGACAGGCGCAGAAGCGCCTGTCCCTGAATATCAGTCTTCTTCGAAATCAATGTCGATCGATTTACGTCCGTATGGGATACCGGCAACACGGTTGACGTATTTCAGCCCCGTTTTCCTGACATTTTCCGGAATCTCCGGCATCTTCAGTTTTTTCTCCAGATTATCCGGCATGAGCAGCTTATAGTGCATGAAGGGATTGAAAATATCCCAGGGTTTCATATTTTTGCGCTTCAGGAAGTCCAGCGTTTTGGTGATCGGATCATCAGCATTCTCACCGGAACCGCCGGTAAAGAAATCGAAGACATTGTAGGCGGAGTTATTTTCCATACCGTGGGGCAGGGTACCGCCGGTCATGCTGTTCACATGCTCCCTGTGCTCGGTCCTGATGTCGACCAGTTCTTCCTTGTCCATGACCGGGATAAGGTTCCAGGCATCGCCCTCCAGACGTTCACGGGTGATGCGGTATATGTCCAGTTTTCCGTTGGGATTCAGAGGAATATCGTCCACGATCATGAACTGTGAGGGAAGGTTTTCCGCAGGAATGGACTTATTTTTCACATAGACGTCCACAAATGCCTGCCGAATGGATTCAGCAGCCTGCGGTCCCTTTTCCGCAGGAACCACATAGAGAACCGGCACAGTATCATGGATGCGTTTATCCATGACGGGCACCACCGCACAGCGGTCAACGGCAGATTGAGCGGACATCTGCATATCAACGATTCCGGAATCGAATTTGCGGCCTTCGTTATTGACAAAATACTTATCCGCTCTGCCGGCAAAGGAAAGACTGCCATCCTCATTCACCCGCATCAGATCATTGGTGCAGAGGAAGTCTTTACCGTCGATGTCCGTATATTCGTAAAGGACAACGCCATCCAGTACGTTACTCGGGCGTGTCTCTGAATACTTGTAAAGCAGCCCGGTACGGGGACCGTCTTCCAGACGGTAAAACTTCCCGTCATTTTCATCCTTGATACGGTAATTTTCCGGATCTTCCACATGTCCAAGCGTATCCTGCGCCAGCTCAGCAGCAAGAGAATGACCGCCCGGATGCCCTTCACCATAGGGATGACCACCCGGATGTTCTTCACCTTGGGGATGACCGCCCGGATGTCCCGGACCGCTGAATATGTGCTTTCCACCGGCTTCAGACATGTCATAGGCATTTAGGATCTGATAGCGGAAGCCATGATCAGCAAAAAACTTCTGGTATTTTTCCATTTTCTCAGGGGAAACAAATCCGCCAGAAAGGCTGATCAATCGAAGTGAAGAAAAATCGACTTCATCCAGATCATCACGATCGAGCCATTTGTCGTACATAAATCCTGTGCCCATCAGCACGCTGACATTGTAATAATCGATTGCCCGTACGAATTTCGGATGCATGAAGCCGAAGAAAGTCATCACCAGCGTGTCTCCATGGATCAGCGGTCCGTGGATCATACCGGCAAGGGCCATGACCGAACTCATGTCAAAGAGCTGAATAAGACGCAGCGGTTTGTATTTGTCAGGACCTTCGATTAAGCTGTGATGGCCTTCCGGCATCATGTTCAATGAATCGTTGAACACTTTGTCGGTAAAAGGCAGCATCTTGCGCGTCCCTTTCGTGGTGCCGGAGGTGTGTGTGATGAAAGCGATCCGTTCGCCCTTTGATTCGTCATAAACGATTTTCGTGTCCTTGTATTTATCCAACAGGTCGTTCATGAAAACGGCATCCGGTTTGCCGCGAAGCATATGATAGTTATACTCATTGTATACCAGCTCTGCCGGGCCGATAGCAGGACCGCCCATCAGGGAATGCAGCAGGATAACATGTTTCAGTCCGAACTGCTTTTTGACATCCTGAATATCTTTCCACACTTCGGGTGTGACCATGACATCAGTGATGATCAGATCTGTGATCTTTTCCTTTTCGATCATGTCCTTCCACATGCCGTTGGAAAGAAAATCCGGATAGGAGAAGAGCGAAACCTCCGCACCCACCATATTCAGCCCTTCCAGCGCAAAGAGCGGTTCGGCAGTGATTGCACCGCACAATGCGACACGGGAATTTACTTCGAAGCCGATTCCCAGCCCGCTGAAAGCCCGTGCATAACGTTCCCATTCCGCAAACATCTGTTTGTAGGTATATTGACGTGTGCAGTCAATGACCGCGATCCGCTCCAGACCGTTTTCGACAAGGGAAAGCCGTTCCTGCAGGTTGGACCAAACCTTCTGGTTTCCGATACTGCCATCCGCGATCCGGGCCTGAATTTCCAGTTGTTTTTCACTCGGATGCTTTTCCCGCTTTTTCCGTTCCAGGCTCAGTTTTGCACGTTCCTCAAACCAGGCAAGCATTTTGTCTGTGGCTTCCAGGCTCTTCGGATGCTCCGGCTGCATGATGGGGAAAATATGCTGAAGTTCTTCACTCCCCGCATAAAACAGTTTTGCTGTCTTTCCGGCTTCTTTCAGTACCTTATGATAGCGGATGGAATAATTGTTGTAAATATCTCCCTGACTCGTTATCATGAAGACCGGAGGCAAATTGTTCACGATCTCCGGGTGCTCCGCGTTCATGTACTTTTTAAATTTTTCATCCTCGCGTCTGTCACCCCATATTTGGTCATTAAGACTGCTTTCGGTATAGAACATTCCGCAGATTGTTCCAATCGCGGCATATCGCATCCGGGAGGGTTTGTAACCAATGATTTTCTGAAGTTTCTCGGACTTATGCATGGCGGAAACATATAATGCCAGATAAGACCCGGCACTGTCTGCTACCAGAAAGATGCGGGTAAAATCCACATCATAGTTGACCATCATTTCACCCACTCGATCCATACCGGCGCATACATCATCCAGCTGCTCGCCAATGACAGCCTTGGGCGTCCACCGGTATTCAAGCGAAAAAACCAGATACCCCTTGTGTGCGAGCAATCGTCCATAAGGCCGGTTGAACTCCCGATTGCCAATAAACAGACCGCCGCCATGGATCATAATTATGACCGGAAGTTCTGTTCCTTCCGGCACTTTTGGCTTGAAGACATCCATCGCGAGGGCAACTTCAGCCCGGTTTACATAGGCAATATTAAGGCTGTCTTCCACATCGTCATATACAACCGGTTCCGGTGCACCAAAAACAAACTGGGATGTAGACATAGATTTGCTTTGCTGGATCACCATCATGGAGCGCATAATTTCACGGCTGATTTTTTTCACGATGCTTTCTTGTTTCTTTTGTTCAGGCATAGTTACCTCTTATTCCTGTTTTTTTACCGGGAAAACGCCAAACAAAAAATCCAGTCCCTGCTGCAGCTTCTTCAGATTTTCCGGGCTCATATCCAGATTCATCAGCATTGAGATCAGCTGCGGCGGGATGTTCATTTTTCCCACATTGAAACTGCCTCGATTTGCAGCTGCAGCGTGGCCTTCCGCAGGAGCAGCCTGCGCTGCCTGATCCATCATGTCTATCATCACCTGCATGGCATTCATCGGAATTGTCCAGGCAAATTGCATCATCTGCATATGTATGTCAAAGCCCTGCTGCATCAGGTTCAGCATTGCTGATTGATCGAAAGTATTCGTTTGATTATTCTCCATGTCAGCCATATTCTACCATCTCCTAAATGTCAGATATGTTTTCATTCAAATGGTGTTTCAGAAGATAAGACCATTACGGTCGGAATGGATCTACTCTTCAGCAGGTTTCTCCTGCTCTTCAGCTGTTTTTTCTTCCTGCTTCGCTTCCGCTTCCGCGGCAGGTGCTGACGGGTTATGTATTTGATTCAGCTTGTCAATCAGCTGCTGATTCTGTTCGCCCATTTTTTTGATCATATTCAGCTGCTGCTCATGGAATTTTTCAAACATCTGCAAACCCATCTGATTCATCTGAATAATCATAGAAACATGTTGATCGAGCATTCGGCTCAGCATCGGCCCGAACTGCTGTGTGTTCGGCATATAGGCTTTGTTCTGGTACATCTGGTCCTGCAAGCCCTGCCACATCTGAGATCCCATCCGGTTCATGGCATCTAAGTGTTCAAAAGGATTGAAATTCTGGTTCATGGTTTTTTCCTCCATATTGTTTTTATGAAATTGCAGATTATCTTTCAGATCCGCCTTGATTCCATCAAATACTTCTTTCATCATATCCGGCTTTTTTTCTTCTGCCGGTGAAAGCTTGATATCAATAAAAAGTTCTCCGATCCGCAGCGCTTTCAGATCATAAACATCACCGCTGATTTCACCTTTCCCGATGCGGAAGAGATCGATTTTGCCGTTTGCATTACGCGGCATATCATCGACGATCATGACGCGAAGCGGAAGATTTTCAGCGGAAAGGACTTTGTCAGTCACAAACACCTTACGGAGTACATCTTTGACAATACACAGATCGGGTTTATCATCCGGCAGTGTTTTCACGCAAAGCATGGGAATGTTGTCATGGATCGTTTTGATATAGACCGGAACTACACAACAGCTTTCGATACCGTTTTGACGGGCGATTTCTGTTTCCAAACGTCCTGCTTCGAATTTCCGGTTGCTATCGTTGATAAAATAGCGGCTGCCCCGGCCGAGGAAAGTAATTTTCCCATCCGCTTCCACACGGACAATATCATTGGTGCAGACAAAAGGCTTGCGGTTCAGCATGGTGATTTCGAGAATTTCCTTCCCGTCCATCATCGGGTTGGCACAGGAAGGAGATGTCAGGTACAGCATGCCTTCGCAGGGGGCATCTTTGAGGGAAAGATATTTTCCCTTGTCTTCGTCATACAATCGGAAATCAAAGCCGGGCAGTAAATAACCGATAGATTCATCCTCCGGATCCGCTGTGGAAAGGCAGGCAGCTCCGCCTACCTCGGAAATGCCGTATCCGTTGACGAAAATA
>CACYHU010000048.1 GCA_902774215.1 uncultured Chloroflexota bacterium | reverse complement strand
GTGATTGCGGCGGTCAGAGTGGTTTTACCGTGGTCAATGTGACCCATTGTACCCACATTCAGATGGGGTTTGCTTCGGTCAAAATGTTGTTTTGCCATTTTTACTCCCTAAAATTTTTTTATAAATAAACCTGTAGAATACGGGCAAAAAGAGCCCTAAATCGGATTCGAACCGATGACCTCACCCTTACCAAGGGTGCGCTCTACCAACTGAGCTATTAGGGCTTGAAAAACTTATTGCCTAACGCTGATTTTCAATATGAGAGCTGGCTTTCACCAGCTTCTCTTTGAAAAATCAGTGGTGAGTGAAGGATTCGAACCTCCGAAAGCTTCTGCTATCTGATTTACAGTCAGACCCCGTTGGCCACTTGGGTAACTCACCATTCTTTTTGAATTGTTGCCAATTCGTTAGCATCTTTGAAATTTTTCAAGGACACTAACTAACTCACAACTGAGCCGACAATCGGGCTCGAACCGATGACCTGCCGCTTACAAGGCGGCCGCTCTGCCAACTGAGCTATGTCGGCGCATGGAAAATTTCCATTCGCGCTACACATTATAGCAGGGGAATTATTTTTGTCAAGGAATTTTTTTATTTTTATGACAGAGCTTTTTTTACCGCTCCAATTTCCCGCTACGGGAAGAAATTATAATACAAGGGTTTTTCTAATCCGGATAATTATGACAGGATTTAATAATCAAAACAAAATATCTTCCTGACGAACTTCACGGGAATCATTTTTCCCTGATTTTTAGTAATATCTTAAATTATTTGTTTGACAAAGTCCGGTAATTATGTTTTAATATAAAAAATCAAAAACGCCCCTGCGGCGCTCTTATCCAGAGAGGCAGAGGGACCGGCCCTGTGAAACCTCAGCAACCGATCGCAAGATCAAGGTGCTAATTCCGGCAGATAAAATAATCAAATCTGGAAGATAAGAGGGCTTGGACATAAGAATTTTGTGAGCCCCCTTAGAATGCAAGGGGGCTTTTAATATAGATAGGAGAGATAAAATAATATGTCTACATTTATGAACTCACCGAAGTTCTACTTCACATCCGAATCCGTGACCGAAGGCCATCCTGACAAGATCTGCGACCAGATCAGCGATGCCGTTCTGGATGCCTGCCTTGAACAGGATCCATATTCCCGTGTTGCCTGTGAAACCGCTACAAAAACCGGTTTTGTCCTGGTAGCCGGCGAGATCACCACCAAAGCTTTCGTTGATTTTGACCAGCTGGTCCGGAAAGTCGTCACTGAAATCGGCTATGACCGCGGGAAAAAAGGTTTTGACGGCAACACCTGCGCTGTTCTTTCAGCCATCTGCTCCCAGTCTCCGGATATCGCTATGGGTGTCGACTCCGCACTCGAAAAGAAGTCCGGTGAAATGAACGATGATGATATCGAAGCTGTCGGTGCCGGTGACCAGGGGATCATGTTCGGATATGCCTGCAATGAGACCGACACACTGATGCCGATGCCGATTTATCTGGCTCATCGTCTGTGTGAACAGCTCACTAAAGTCCGCAAGGATGGTACCCTGCCCTGGCTGCGCCCGGACGGCAAGAGCCAGGTCACCATTGAATATGCCTACGGAAGACCGAGACGGATCGATACCGTGCTGATCTCCACGCAGCACGCGGAAGATATCTCTCAGGAAGAGATCCGTGAATCAATCATAAAGTATGTTATCGACCCGATCCTCCCCGAAAATATGGTTGACGATCAGTTGAAAATCTATGTCAACCCCACCGGACGCTTCGTCATCGGCGGACCAATGGGGGATGCCGGTCTGACCGGCCGCAAGATCATCGTTGATACTTACGGCGGCATGGGGCGCCATGGCGGCGGCGCTTTCTCCGGCAAGGACTGTACCAAGGTCGATCGTTCCGCAGCCTACGCAGCCCGCTGGGTTGCCAAAAATGTAGTCGCTGCGGGTCTTGCTGACCGCTGCGAAGTCCAGCTTTCTTATGCCATCGGTGTTGCAAAACCGTTGTCTGTCAACGTCGAAACCTTCGGCACCGGTCAGGTAGATGATGATACCATCGCACAGATCATTGCCGAGCACTTTGATCTGCGTCCGGGTGCCATCATCCGCGACCTTGATCTGCGCCGGCCGATCTACCGCAAGACCGCTGCATACGGTCACTTTGGCCGTGAAGACGCCGATTTCACCTGGGAAAAGACCAACAAGGCGGAAGAATTAAGAGAAGCCGCAGGTCTCAAACCGTTAGCTGACAGCAAATCCGAAGCAGGCAGCGAATTACCGCTGTAACTATCAAAACATCAGGCAAAAAGGAGCGGTTCTCCTGACCTGGGAACCGCTCTTTTCATTTTCAATATCAGCTGTATATTTTATGCTATTCCAGCCTGAAATTATAGATCCCATCCACAATCGGATAGACTTTTCCGCAATCAGGGCAGGAAACAGCTTCTCGGGTCTCGGTCAGGCGTACGCTGCCGCAGGCGGGACATTTAAAAATCGGAGCATTCGGATCATAGGAAGCACCGGTGGTCTGCCTGCATTTCAAAAAGACACTGGGGCTGAGCTTGACGCCGGAGAGCGCATCCTGCAAAATATTTTCAGTCTTCAGCATCCATCCCAGATTTTTCGGGTTATTTTTCAATGTACCGATACGCAGATTGGAAACTGACAACGCTTTCTCGACGACAAAACCGTGCGCCTCAAGCGTTTCTTTGACGGCTTCCGGGTGATTATCGTAATTCAGTTTTACAAACTCAACCTGTTCTTTTGTGAAGGGATTCCATTTTTGCTTTCCGGTCATCCAGCGCAGGATGGCCTTGATGTTGCGTTTGTTGGCAAACTCCAGAATAAATGTCGAATCCTTTTCCATCACCCGCTGGATCTCAGCCATCGCCGGATCGATCTCCGAAAGGTGATGGATCACCCTGATCATGGTAGCACCGTCAAAAACATTGTCATTATAGGGGAGATGATAAACATCTGCCGCGGCAAAAACCAACCGGTCTGATTCACCCAGACGCTGTTTTGCCTGCTGCATCTGAGTCAGCGCATAATCAAAGAGATAGATTTTCTCATAGCCGTCATAGCGAGGCGTATTGCGTCCGGCACCGGCACCGATCTCCAGCATACGCTTCCCTGATTTTGGCAGCAGTTTTTTAAATGCAAGATCTTCAGACTGATCCTCATAAGCACGGTTAGCATTATCCCAAAACTCATTCTGGTAATCTGAATTATCATAAACACAAAATTCAGGTGTTTTGTTGTCTGCCATACCGATGCCTCCATTTTTATTTAAAAAATACGTCCGGACAGGTTTGCCGGCGGCGCCCGGAAGATCTGCCTTATTGCTGCTTCCTCTCGGACCTGACAAGGTTCGACAGTCCCCGCCGCGCCGGTCCCGCCCGAACGCATTGTTAATCATACCATAAAAATCTAAAAATAATCCTGATTTCCTAATTCTTCATTCTTAATTGGTACAAGCAGAGTTTACTCCGTGTATTCTTTCTCTGCGGAATAAGGGGAAAGGAAACCGCTCAGCAGCAGATCATAAGCACGGCGCAGCACCATGGTTTTCCCTTCAGAGAATTCCTCACTCAAAGCACCGGGGGTGACAGACAATACCAGCGGCTGGCTCCCCTGGGTTTCGCCCGAAAGAGACCTGGAAATTACCTGCAGGATCGTATCCGCCCAGTCAAAATTAACAGTGGCCAGCCAATTTCCCTCCAGTCCGGAAGGAGGTGCGGAAACGCCCAACATACGAACGTTCAAAGTAACCAGCTTTTGAAGCAAAGCTTCAGAAACAGCTTCATCGGAAAGAAAAGCGGTATAAATAAAGCTTCGCTGAGCCTCATCGAACTGTGAATTCCAGGCATCCGGAGAAGAATCTCCCGGCAGAGAAATCACGAGCGGGAAATCAACATAAGGGGAAAGGCTCGGTCGGCAATTGCCGCAGATATAATGCGCTCCGTTCACAAAAGCTTCTTCCGCGTGTGAGCCCCACATCGATGAATCATTTGGAATAAGCCCGGCACTCCGCCAATCATAAGCATTGCTCGCCGCGGCAGCCCCGGCCAGGAAAGGCAGAAAAGCCTCATCATATTGAATCGTCCAAACACCATCATAAACAGCATTGAGATCATCAACTACGATAAAGCGGGTGGAAGCAAACCTTTGTGTAAGCGAAGAAACAGCGGTAGGTGCTTTCGCAAATATGACAAAATCAGCATCTTCCGGAATCGAATCTTCATTCATGACTGTCTCACAATCATAAGCAGGACAGATCTGTTCCAATGCGCGGGAAATTGATCCTGTCACCCCGGGGACATCTTCAGCAGGAATAAATACAACTTTTTCCCGAACCGGAAGCGGTGTAGGGGTTTCTGTCGGTACAGGTGTATCTTCAGGCAGTTCCTCTTGTGTCGGTGTGGGAGGCACAGTAACCTTCTGCGGCATGTTGCAGCCGGCAGCCAACAGCAGACAAAAGGAACAGCAAAGAAGAAGCAAACCTGAAATTTTCATCATCCTTCCGTTTCTGCCTCCTGAGAAGCTGATTCCGGTTCATTGGAACCAAAAACAATTTCTTTGATCCCCATATAATTCTGCCGGAAATAATGGTGAAGCCCATAAGACAAACGCTCTACCATATCGCCCATCTGTTCCTTTTTGATCTTGAAGAAGGAATCTATTTCCAGCAGCGGGATCAATGAATCTATCCGTTCATCAGTCTCACTGACAGCAGCATAATCCGTCAGCCTTTCCTGAGCCTTCGTAAGAAATGCGCGCATGGTATGGATATCAGCTTTTTCAATAAGCCCGTTTCTGCCGCCAACGATCATGCATCCCTCATCGTATCGGTTTTCCAGTTCATCCAGGGTTTTCAGCCACGGCCCTATCTGTGCTGTATGCAGGAAAGGAACCTGACCGGAAACAACGGTATCACCAACAAAAATTACATTCCGCGCCGGAATTTCTACCCAGGTTGACCCGGCAGAAGGGCCAGAATGATATTGCAGGTCAATATGCAATTCACTCTGATGCAGATCAAGCCGCTGAGAAAAAACAAGCTCGGGATAAATCCAGCGGAAACCGTTCTGAATGCGAATCTTTTCCCATTCGCAGCCGGAATTCTGACTGATGGGCTTGAAAGTAACCGGACGGTTTTGATAGATCCAGTGTGTCCGTTCATGTGCGATGATGGTACATTCCAGATAGCGCGACCCGATAGTCCGGTCATGGTGAGCATCCAGGAGTATGACCTGCTGTGGAATTTTCTTCCTGCCGGTGGCCGCGATCCGCCATAACCGGGCATGTTCCGGCAGCAGCGGAGCATCAATATATATTACCCGGTTGGGCTGGACAATAGCTCCGAGCGTTACACCGGTGTATTCTGTCTCAATAATTATATTTTCAGCAATTTGTTTCATTCAAACTTCTAATTAATCGATGATTACGGCACCGTTCCTTCTAAAAGACACTAATTTCCCCGCTATATTCTATCAAAATAACCCTGTTCTTTCATAAATGATAGTTTAAGCTGATTACAAATTCTGAAAATTACTCTTTCACTTCCTGTAATTCATGATCATTTTTTCCGCAAGGATGGAATCCATACAATGCTGATGCGGGGTATCACAGGAATGACAGTCAAAAATTGTTTCGTCAAGATAATGTATTTTCCAGTCCGCGTACCAGGTAAACAGAGCACCGGTTTCCCACAGTTTCTCCTCTTTATCCCAGTCAGGTGCATCCGTGATAAAGGTTTTCCGGACAAACACATTGAAGTAATTCAATCCATGAGGATTGGTCATCTTTTGAATTTTTTCAAAGAAAGAAGCGATTTTATCGTCAAAAAGATACTGAAGCGTACCGCTTGAATAGATTATATCGAACCGCTCATCTGTTTCAAAGGTATTAATATCATCAACATAGGCATTGATCTTCACACCTGTTTCAGCAGCATATTTCTTTGTTTTCTCGATACCGGCTTCCGTCAGGTCAAAAGCTGTCACTGTATAGCCTTTCTTCGCCATATAGACAGCATCTTTTCCCTCGCCGCATCCGATATCAAGTATCTTCATTCCGCGGCGCGGTGGTTTTAAAGCTATCAGACGCTCAAGAAAATCAGCCGGTTCCTTCCCCCAGTAATAATCTTCTGCTTCATAAAACTTCTCGTATTGTGTTCGATAACTATCCATCAGAACTCCTTATTATATTCTGAAAACCTGCGATCAATTCAGCGGCAGCTGATATCCCCCGCCCGGAAGCAAACTATAACCAAAACTTTTCTAAGAACAATGGCTGATTATGACCCCCGGGTTGCCCGCAGCACATGACCCGTCCGGGATATCACGATTCACATAACTGTTCGGAGCAATGAAAACATCATTCCCGATACGGATTTTCCCGACAATCACAGCATTATCTCCCACAGTGACACGATCTCCGATAACCGGTGTACCCGCATAAACTCCGCGGTTCTGTTTTCCAACCGTTACATTCTTTCCAAAGGTCACATTTTCTCCGATTACAGCATTGGAATTGACAGTGATCGTAAACGGATCAGTCAGGCAAAAACCTTTTCCGATGACAGCGTCCCGGGATATTTCCATACGGTGGCGGTCACTGACTATTCGGAAGCAGAAATGATACCAGATCCTCATCAGTCTGTTCCGGCATGTCCCGGCTCTCCGCAGGTAATAATGGAACCGGCGGTTCCAACCCGGCACTTTTCCTTCCGGGTAACCGGCAAGATCCGCATTAAAAAGCTCGCTGAAACTGCTCATACTCTTACATAAAATACCAAAAGATCGTACGCATCAGGCTGACCTGGAATCATATATACTATTGAAACACCCTTCAGCCTAAGGAAACAATAACTATTGACACTTTCAGAGAAAATGAGTCGATGCGGCCCGTTCTGCACCGGTACCGTCAGAAACAGATTTTGTCCGATATTTGCAGAGCCGGCCGCTTTCGACTCAAACTGAATAAATCAGCGTTTCCTTAGAAGTCAAAGGGTCTTCAAAATAAATATAATTTTTACCAATAATTATGGTGATCAATATCCGTATGTAACCACCTGCCATTCACCTTTATCCGCACGGGCAAGGTAGAAAGTCCAGTTATAAAGCGTATCCGCTTCCCAGGCACCATAGGCTTCTTTCGGAGACATGAACCAGACTGAATAGACGGCACATTCATCAAACACACCGCGATCCAGACTGTTGACATATTCCAGCTCACTGTTGCTGAATTCATCTCCGGCATATCTCAGATAAAGGAATCTAGTTCCTTCCATTTCTTCCAATGTTTTCATGACCAGGTTCGCACCGGCGGACAGATCCTCGGCAGAATACTGAGCAGATTTCAGGTAATTCTCCATCCATCCCCAGTTCACAAGGCTCCAGCTGCCTTTATCTGCGCGGGCTGCAGTCCAGCTGTAAAAATATTCTTTGTCAGCATCCCAGGCACCGTATGCTTCCTTCGGGGAACGGAAAGCGGAGAAAAAAACCGCACTTTCATCAAATTTGCCGCGGTCCAAATCATTGACGCTTGGCAATTCATCCATGCTTTGTTCATCTCCCGCATAGAAAATGACATGCATATCACAGCCTTCCCAGGTATCAAATTCCGAAAGGATCAATTCAACAACTGAAGTCAGTTCATCCTGAGTATACCGATCCGATTTTCCGAGATCAATGATAGCCTCATCAGAATTCGCTGCAGCCAGGCTGCAGAAACATAAGACAAAGGCCAATAACATAACAATAATTCTGCTTTTTTTCATAATACATTTTCCTTTCAACCGGTCTATAATTTAAATTAGACAGCGCCAGAAAAATCTGACTTAAAAACTATAACATAATAATTATATACGTAAAATAGTTCTGCGGTAAATAAAAAAAGATCCGTGAGCTTCACGAACCTTTTCAGCGGAGAGGAAGGGATTCGAACCCCCGTTACCCTCGCGGGTAAACACATTTTCGAGACGTGCGCAATCATCCACTCTGCCACCTCTCCGAACGCTTGAATTATATCAGCATTTTAATCATATCCGTTTTATTTCATGAGTATAAATCCGGTAAAAAGGCATGCTTTTTACCGGTCACGCAATATCACGCAAAATCATTTCACATAAATAGCGCGGTTTCCGAGTGCGCCCCAGGAAAGCAGGAAGGTATTCCAATCCCGTGTGTATTTGAGTGCGCCATCCTGAATATAAACCGCATTTTCATCATAACCGGTCACCACTACCGTATGCTGATAAGGGACGACATACGTTGTATGTCCAGTTGAAGCGGGAGTATACGGAACCGAATACCCGAGCTCAACATTACCGACAACCCAGACCATGACCGGTTTTCCTGCAGCGATCTGCGATTTGAGTGCATCCTCCGTGAAAGCATAAGCACCGGATGCATTGAGCCCGTAATTGCGCAGCAAAGCAGCAACCGGCTCCTGATATACACCATAGGAAGCCGGAGGAATATGGCCGCGTGAATCCGTCCAGCTGCCGACAAAACCGACATTCGGGTCATCGGATTTCGGCAGATTATAGAGAAACTCCGGATGACTGATATTCACACCAAACCAGGAAGCCAGGTCGACTGCCGAACGGGCTTCACAATCCAGGTTATAAGTCTGTTCATATCCGGTAAAACCGCTGACAAAGGCAGAGTCCGGAATGGTCTGACCGCCGCTCCATGAATCAAAATCATCATAAAAGCCCTGTTCAGGGGAATAGAACCATCCATCGCTGTCACTGACGATCTGCCCCCAGTTATTATTTCCGGCAGCTGCCTGGTCCTGAGATGTTTGTTCCGAATAGGATGGATCCGGATATGTCGGAGAAGGAACATAATCGTTGGAACTGAAATCATACTGCGGTACAGGTGTCGGCTGGTAAAAATACATATTATATTCCTGACCATACCAGTTATAAGTAAAGGGCTCCTGATACGCGTTTCCGTAATTCTGTCCCGGATAACTTCCCCAGTTATCCCAGTCGTCCTCATAATCCTGCAGATAGATACCCCAGTCAAAATCATCGGGGATCATAGACTCCTGTGCCCCGACAGGCAGCACAGCGGCCAGCAGGAATAAACCTGCCATCAAAACATAAACCAGCCTTTTAGTAATAACCATAGCCATATTGTTGTTCTTCATTTCCTGACTCTTCCTGTGTTTCATCAATAGTATGGTAGGGATCAACATAAATTTCGATATATATGTTGTCCCCAAATGGATCCCCCTGCGCATCATACGCCTGCCAGCCGCTGTAATAACTGCCTGCATACTGAGGTGCGGTGAAAACTACAGTGACCTCACCTTCCTCTCCGGGCTGAAGAGGCGGAAGGGACTGCCTGCTGTCGGCTTCCATCGCGCTGCCGTCGGTATACCGCAGGGAATATTTGTCATTCCAGGCACAGTCGCCGTCATTTCGGACCGACCAGGTTTTGACGATCTCATCACCGGGAACAAACGTCATTCCATCCGGAACCGTCACGTCATCCAGATAAGTGAGATATGAATTGCAGTTAATATCTGCCGCAGTGGGCAAAGGGATAATGGGATTTACAGTCGGAGTATTGACAGCAGTAGCGACCAGCGTCGGTGCAATATACTGCACATATTCAACGCCCCGGTACTGGGAACGTCTGCAGCCGCATATACATAATAGAATGCCACCCAAAAGCAGCCATGCTGTCTTTCTCATCTCTCCTGTCTCCAATTTAAAAATGTGCAAGAATTATGCCAATCGCATGAATTAAAAAAAGTAACCACCGCATTTTGCGGGTGAGTCAAAAAAAGAGCCCGATAACAAAGCGGGGGTATGGGGGCCGCAGGCCCCCGAAAATCAGGCGCGGGCTGCGGCTTTCGCAAACACACGAACTTTTGATCCTGCGCCTTGCGAAGCATACCCTCCGGATTGCAAAGTGAGCTCTTATAGTAGGCAATTCTGCTTTCAGGGAATAATAATATATCACGGAGACTGACCTGCCGCTTTTTGTGAAAAAGCGGTGAGTCAATCTCCGTGTATTTTCATTAACAGAATTGCTGGAAACCACATCACTGTGGTCATTGAAAATTTTTATTCCCGGTGATTAAAGATCATCGTCGTCATCGTCATCGTCATCAAGGTCATAATCATCGGCTTTGCCGCCATTTTCCTTGATGTCTTCATCGTCGTCATCATCGCCGCCGGTGAACTGCAGGATCGGGGTATCGGAATCTTTTGCAAATTCCCGGATCTGATTTTCGATTTCATCACATAATTCCGGATTGGCTTCAAGAAATTCTATCGATTTGTCCCGGCCCTGGCCAAGCTTCAGATCCTGATAGGAGTAAAAAGCGCCGCGCTTCTTGACGATCTCCAGCTCCGCAGCCATATCCAGGATCTCAGCGATCTTATTGATCCCTGTATCATGCATCAGGTCAAATTCCGCAACAGCAAAAGGCGGTGCCACCTTGTTTTTGACAACACGGACCCGTGTATGGCCGCCGATAACCTCGCCGCCCTTCTTTAAGGTCTGTGTACGGCGCACATCCATCCGGATGGAAGCATAGAATTTCATTGCCAGACCACCGGTGGTGGTTTCCGGATTACCGAACATCACGCCGATTTTCTGGCGCAGCTGATTGGTAAAGATCACCGCGGTCTTGGTTTGATTGATGATGCCGGAAAGCTTGCGCATCGCCTGGGAGATCAAACGGGCCTGCATACCCATGGAAGCGTCGCCCATGGAACCTTCGATTTCAGCCCGCGGTACAAGTGCAGCCACAGAGTCCACGATGATCACATCCACCGCACCGGAACGAACCAGAGTTTCACAAATCTCCAGCGCCTGTTCACCGGTATCCGGCTGAGAAACCAGCAGTTCATTGATGTTTACACCAAGCTTATGCGCATAAACCGGATCCAAAGCATGTTCCATATCAATAAAAGCAGCTGTCCCGCCCATTTTTTGAGCCTCAGCCACGACATGAAGACAAATTGTGGTTTTACCGGAAGATTCAGGACCATAAATTTCTGTAATACGGCCCCGTGGAATACCGCCAACTCCCAGTGCCAGATCCAGACCGAGAGATCCGGTCGGAATAACTTCTATTTCCATTTGTTTAGCTTCACCAAGGCGCATGATGGCGCCATCGCCATAGCGCTTTGAGATATCATTCAATGCCTTTTTGAGCATCATTTTCCGTGCTTCGGGATCAATTTCAGTGACCGGTGAAAGCGGTTCAACATTTTTCTTTGCTTTTGCCATGTTTCGTAATACTCCGTCTTGATATGCGTTTCCGCAGGTATTTCCGTTTCAGGTAAGTATAGCAGACTTTACAATAAATGCAAGGGTATTAGAACAAATTATATACTTTAGATATTGTTTTAGATTTTGTTTCTTCTAATGTTTTTCCGTGCCCGCCTCTCGTCTTTTTCCATCAGCTGATTTACATCCAGTTTACCTGCCCTGATGAGATCAATATTATATTGCGTTGCTTCCAAACGCTGCAGTATCTTCGCCCAGCTCAGCAGCCGGTCAGAAAGAGCCAGATACTCATCCGTCATCTCGAAGGGGATCTCATCAAGCGCAGCACTCGTCTTGCGAAAATTGAATGATACATCGCAAATTAGCTCATGGATCGTCAGTTCGGCAAAATCAGGCATTGGCTGTCCGTTCTGTTCTATCACAGCAACTGTAATAATACAGGATCCCAGTTCAGCAATGATTTTCTCAAGTTTTTTTGAAGTCTTCACATATAACGGAGAAAACCGGTTCAGTGCAGCAGTCCGATAAAAAGTGATTTTCAATTCTTCCCAAAGATACTGGACATGATCGGCAAACCGGTCTCTCGTTTGAGACTGCTGCTTTTCCGGAATTTCATCATGTATAAATTGAATATTTTCTGTTCCAAAAAGCTGTTTCAATTCTATTGTATTTAAATTATTTTTATTATTTTCTGATATCTGTTTTTTCATAAACATAATATTAGTATTTTATTTCTAACTTGTCAAGGGGTTTTTTATTCAAAAGCCCGACTTTCATCTCAAACCATTATTTCTGGTCAGAAAAAGAGCAAGGATCAGCAGGAATAAAAACACGATAACAATGGAAAAAATGAGTATTATTTTTTTCCGGAGGGAGCGGACAGGATATGAGATCACTCCGGTATTTTCACAAAAAAAGCAAAGACTGCGGTCTGCAGGAATTTCACGGCCGCAGCGCGGACAGAAACGGACTGCATCACGACTGTCTTCATCCGGCAGCCGGGGTTTCTGCCGTGAGGTAAGGCGGATCTTTTCGCTCATTGCAGCACCTTCCGGAAAACCATACCAAAATTATTTTCAAGAAGAAGTTCATACCCGGGAATCGAATTATCCGCAGCAGCAGCGTAAAACGAAGCGGTTTCTGCCATTTTTACCGCATCCACAGCTTTTTCGAGCACATCCGGGGCTCCGTAAGTGCGGATATTTTCTTTCTCAAGCAGGATCAGATCCGGATGCCATTCATCGATCAGCGCGAATGACGCCAGATCCCAATCAGTTTTGACAGCATATCCTTCGCTTTCCGGGAAATAGACTTTCCAGTCCCGGTAGACACGGGTCATACGTTCCGCAGGCACCTCCGGCAAAGGCAGATAATCTGCTTCCAGCTTATGGAAAAGAGCGATCGAACCGGAGTTCTCCTCACGGTGGAGCTGGATCTTCATCAATTCAATATCCTTTGGAAGGTTGATCCCAACCTGAACAGCTAAAAGAATGACCATCAAAACCTCAGCATATTTCCGCCTCTTTGAAGGAAAAACCTCCGGAAACAGCGGAAAAGCGGCAGACAGAGGCAATATGATCGGAAGGAAATAATGCAGCCGGCTTGCAGCAGCATTCAGATTAACCGTACAGGCTGTAACAATATAACATAAAAGCACAGCTGCCATGGTCCGCATCTGCGATTTTCCTGCGATCAAAGCGGCTGCAATCGAGACAAAAGCAAGTATCAGCCAGGGCAGACACAGATAATTTTCCGTCAGCCATCCCGGCAGACGGCCGTTTTCAAAAAAAATATTTTCATACCGGAGGAAAATTCCTGCACCGCTCAGACCGGTCTGCTGATTCATAACTCTGAAAATCTCAGCCCGTTCCTGCGGCAGAAGCAGCAGCGGATCAGAAAAAATGACCGCCGCAGCCATCACAAGAAGAAATAAACAGGCTTTGGAAAATATCTGTTTTGTTAAGATCTTTTCTTCCAACCGGCAGCACAACAGATAAACGGGTATTGCCAAAGCAAAATAGAGCCCAAGATATTTTGTCCCAATTGCCGCGCCGCAGAAAAAAGCAGCAAAGAAGAAATTTTTTCCACAGCAAAGCTTATCCCGATCAAGAAAGAAGAAAGTCAGGCTGAGAAACAGCAGTGTCAAACTGTCCGGATGCCACCAGAAATTATTCTGCAAAACCGCAGGCATTGTCAGCAGAAGAATATACAGAACTGCTGACATCAAAGGTTTCCGGAATTTCGTCCCGACCCACGTCAGCAGTCCGGCAGAAATAACCATTGGAAAAACACTGAGCATCTGCCGAAGGACACAGACGATCACCCTTGTATTGTCCGGCCATACGGAAGTAAAGAGCTTCAAAGGCAGAACACTCAAAGCAGACCAGAAATAAAACGGGAAGCCATAATAATAATGAAGGTAAATGAAAAAGTTCCGCAGTGTTTGATACAGTCCATCACCGGGCGTCAGAATATGCAGCAGGTGCGGATACTGGGCGTATTCATCCACTTCAAATACTTCCAGCATTTCAGCAGTTTCCGCACCTGTCAGATTTGCGGGGATCATAATACAAAAATATATGATCCCGAAAATTATCAGGATCCAAAAGGTGACTTTTTGTTCCTTTTCCATTTTCCGCTCAGCTAATTACAATAATAAAAATGCTGATCCTTTACAGAGCCGGATATTCTAAAAGCTTTTACCTGATCACGCAGAAATACCGGGTAATCAAATAATTTTCTCTATCCAAACTACAGATACTGCTGCAAAAACTGATGCAGTGTGATCAGGTAATCTTTAATATGCTCCGGTTTACGGAAGCCATGTCCTTCGCCTTCGTAGAGTCTGAACACATGAGGGACACGGATCCGTGTCAGAAGGCCTTCGGATTGTTCCTTTGGAACAACCACATCTTTATCGCCCTGGAAAACAGCAAGAGGGACGCTGATTTTTTCCGCATGATAAAGCGGTGACCAGGCATAATATTTATCTTCATCTTCCGGCAGCTTTCCGGTCAGGCTTTCAGTATAATGCAGCTCCAGCTTCCATGTGGAGCGTGCAAGTCCGAACAGATCAGAGACACCATAAAGCGAGGCCCCCGCTGCGTAGACGGTCGGATACTGCGTCAGTACATTCAATACGGTAAACCCGCCGGCGCTTCCTCCGGTAATAAGCAGGCGTTTCGGATCGGCAAGCCCCTTTTCTCCCAGATATTTTGCAAGAGAAACCGCATCTTCGGTGTCATACTCACCCCAGTGTCCGTTCAGACTTTCAAGATATTTCCGTCCATATCCGGCGCTGCCCCGATAATTCAGTCTCACATATGCATAACCCAGAGAACAGAAATAAGCCGTTTCCGCAGAAAAACTCTGGTCTGCCTTACCTGTCGGTCCGCCATGGATCTGCACAATAGCAGGCGGCGCCCCACGCCAACCGTAATCCGGGCTGCAAGGGGGATAATACAAACCGTATACTGTTGTTCCGCCCCTGGTTTTCCAACTGATCTCACGGGGAAGTGAAACAAAAGAAGGATCCAGCTTAAGATCATTGACACGGTAAACGACCTCATATTCACCGCGGTACATAATGATCACCTGTGAAAAATCCAGCGGTCCGGCGGCGATAGCAGCAACCTTTCCCTCCGGAGAAACACAAACCTGCTCAAAGGAGGTAAGATGATCCGGTGAGATGCGTATGTCCGAACCGTTCAGCGGGTCATACTTTCTGATTTCACTGACAGTTCCGGAGATCCTGGTATAAACCACACGGCTGCTGTCTGCGAACCAGCCATAGGAACGATTTCCCTGTGTAAAAGCAGGAACGGAAAAGGCAAAACCATCGCCATGGATCAGGACTTTGCTTTCACCTGTTTCGATCCTGTAAACCATCAGGTCTTCCCAGTCACCGGAAGCTTTGATATAAGCAAGTTTTTCGCCGTCAGGTGAAAAATGCGGCTGTGAAGCCGGTTCGGCATTGCCGCCTGCAACAAGACGGATGTTTCTCAATTCACAGGTCAGTGGATCAACATCAGCCAGCATCACCCGGGAACCGCTCCAGGGCATATCCGGATGATCCCATTCCACCCAGGCAAAGCGGCTGCCATCCGGAGACCACTCCGGCTGCATGTAAAAATCCGCACCTTTGATCCACAGTTCAGGCCATGCGTAGCCTTCCAGAGAAAGCAAAGCGATCTGATCATGCTCTCCATCCGAAGTCACATAAGCCACAGCCCTTCCATTTGGGCTGATGACCGGCGTAGAACGGTCAAATCGGTCATTCGTCAGGCAGACCGCACGGTCGGTCCCGGTCCTCACAGCGAACATCCCATCGCTTCCGGAACAGAATACGGTCAGGTCTCCCCTGACGTCAAAATCTCCGCCCCCATATCCAACGCTGCCGTAAACTCCTCGTCCAAGCTGTACAGCCTCCAATGCCTGCCCGGGATTTTTACGGTAAAGGGTTGATTTTGTAGTAAAAGTCAATCCGTTTTCACCGTTCCATTTCAAATCACTCACGCGTCCGCGATTGGCAACAAGATCCGCGTCAATATGTCCGTTCCATAATCCATAAGGCAGCTGCATTGTATCCTCCTCAAAGCCGATATCCATTGATTTTAAAATCTTCTATCTTCTATCATTATATTCAATTTCATCAAAATAGGCCAATACAAATCCTTCTATAAAAATCTCATGTGAATGATTATCTGGTCTAAGATAACTGCGGATAACATCATTTGTAAAAATGAGTAAGATACAGTTAACATGATTGTCAGACATATTTTTCAGGAAGAAAAGCATAGGTATCCGGTTATTGACAGTAATTTTTCCTCATGTTAAAATCAGACAGTGAATAATTTTCACAAATATAAATCAGGAGGTTCATTATGAAAAAAACCATTATGTTGTGTCTGGCAATGATCCTGCTTCTGGGTATTGCCTCGGGTGCCCTGGCTGACGACACGGTCACACTGACCTTTGCCGAAACCATGACATCCCCGGAAAGAACGCTCGTCCTTCAGAACGCCATCGAAGCTTTTGAAGCCGAACATCCCAACATTAAAGTGGAACTGGTATCCCCGCCGTATGAATCCGCGGAAACCAAGGTTGCTTCCATGCTTGCCGTCGGACAGGAAGTCGACATCGTCGAGATCCGCGACAACTCCGTCGGTGCCTGGATCAATAACGGATTCCTTTATGGCCTTGATGATCTTGTGAAGGATTGGGACGGGAAAGATCAGCTGGTCGATGCAGCACTTCTCGCCGGCGCTTCCATGGGTGATGCCACCTATTTCATCCCCCAGTACCTTTATGTAAAAGCACTGATGGTCAGAACTGACATTCTGGAAAAACTCGGTGTCACTGAAATGCCGAAGACAACAGATGAATTTCTGGCTGTCTGCAAACAGATCACAGACCCGGCAAAAGGTCAGTACGCGTTCGCTCTCCGCGGTATCGGCTCACCCTGCAAGACAACTGATATTATGTGGGCTACCGAAGTTTCCGACCTTCGTCTGGATAATTTCTATCTGACCGAAGACGGTACCTTCTTCATGGATACCGATGGCGGCCGCAAAGCGATGAAAGACTACTATGAACTCTTCACTGAAGCTTGCCCTCCGGATTCTGTCAACTGGGGCTACAATGATCAGATCAACGGCTTCGTTTCCGGCATTACTCCGTTCCTTGTCCAGGATCCGGATGCTGTCGGTTCCGTTATGGGTTCACTTACTCCGGATCAGTACACAGCCATCCCGATGCCGGTCGGTGCTTCCGGCACCCGCTATCTGGACTATGGCTACGCCGGTCTGGCAGTTGCGGCAAATTCCGAACATCCTGCAGAAGCATTTGAATTCATCAAATATATGATTTCCGCTGAAGTCAATGCCAGTATCTGCGAATTCTACGGTGCTCTGCCGGTGAACAAAGGCGCATATGAAGCCTCAAAGATGTTCGAACTGCCGGTTTACAAAGCCTGGGCAGATGAAATGGCTGATGAAGCCACTGTCTTCACCAAATTCCCGCTTGAAGATCCGAGATTCACGGAATATGCTTCCACCGTCCATCTTGCGGCGATCCAGAGCTATCTGCTTGGACAGTCCACTGCAGAAGATATGATCAAGACCTGCAAGGACTTCTGGGGATACTAAACTGATAACATCATAAAACGGTAATACCGGGGCTGCGGAAAACCCGCAGCCCTTCTTTTGAAATATTACATTTGAGAGGTGAGCATATGAAAACAGACAAATGGTATCTGTTGATGATACTTCCCGCCCTCGCGTTTATCTGCTTCTTTATTTTTTATCCGCTGCTTCAGGGCGGCGTAATGGCCTTTCAGAATTACAGCCTTTTCAATTTGAAAGATATCCACTTCATCGGGCTGGAAAACTTCAAAACGATCATAAACAGCAAAAGTGTCAATTTCTGGCAGATTATGTTCAACACGCTGAAGTGGACAGTGCTTTCTCTGATCCTGCAGTTTCTTCTTGGTTTTTTGCTGGCCATGATGCTCCGAAAGCCTTTCAAAGGACGCAGCCTTTACTGTGGCTTTGTTTTTTATCCGTGGGCGCTGTGCGGTTTTGCCATCGGACTGATATGGTCATGGCTTTTCAACGGTCAGTTCGGGGTTATCAATGACCTGCTTATGAAAATCGGCATAATCAAAGAAAATATCGGCTGGCTTTCCAATCCAAAAATCGCCATGTACAGTGTCGTCATTTCCAATGTCTGGTATGGGATCCCCTATTTCGGGATCATGCTTCTGGCCGCACTGCAGTCCGTCCCGAATGATCTTTATGAGGCAGCCAAGCTTGATGGAGCCAACGGAATCCAGCAGCTGTTCCATGTAACGATCCCCTACATTAAGCCAACTATCATCAGCACGGTACTGCTGCGGAGTATGTGGATCGTGAACTTCCCGGACCTTATTTATGCCATGACAAACGGCGGTCCGGTAAACAGCACACATATTCTCGGCACGATGATGATCAACAAGGTCTATAAGGAGTTCGATTATGGTCAGGGATCTGCATATGGCGTGATCATAATGGTTCTGCTGCTCACTTACGCGGTAATCTATTTAAGAGTCACAAAAGGGAAAGGGGAAGATTAACCATGAACTCACGCAAAATTAAACAGTTCCTCGGTACTCTTGTCAGAATACTGATTTTAACCTGCTTTTTCCTCTCCGCTACGCTGCCTCTTTTCTGGATATTTGTCACAAGCATCAAAAACGGAACGGAACTCTATGCGATCCCGCTGGTTTACTGGCCGAAAGAACCCACTATCGCAGCTTATCAGCGTCTGTTTTCCTACAGCAATTTCGGGCAGTATTTCAAGAACTCCCTTTTCGTGACGCTCACCTCATCAGTTGTGGCAATGGTATTGTCCGTCATGGGAGGATTTGCGCTTTCCCGCTTCCGTCATAAGAAAATGAAGGGAATATTAGAGCTGTTAATGTACTTCACACAGACGATCCCGTCATTCATGATCATGCTGCCGCTTTTCATGTTCTTTTCCAAACTGAAGCTGGTCGACAACCTGCCGATACTGGCAGTGATCTATGTTGCGACGGTTATCGCCTTCAGCACGCTGATGTCGCGAAGTTTCTTTGACCGCATTCCGGTAGACCTGGAAGAAGCTGCAAAGATCGATGGATGCAACATGGCACAATCGATCATCCATGTGGTGCTTCCCCTTACACTGCCCGGAATCGCGGCGATCTTTTGCTTCGCGTTTGTGAATATCTGGAATGAGCTCTTCCTTGCTGTGATGATGATCAATAAAGCTGCTAAATATACGGTGCCGGTTGCTTTGAATTCCTTCATTTCCAAAGCCGGTGTAAGCTGGGACCTGATGAGCGCCGGTATTGTTGTTTCATTGCTGCCGACAATGATCGTATTCGGGATTGGACAGAAATATATCGTCGCAGGACTGACCGAAGGCGGCGTAAAAGGATAGCAGGCGGTATGTGGTCAGCCGCCTGTGACCGGTATCGCTTCCGGAATGAACCTTATAGCATAAAAACAGAAAAATACAATTCGGGGGATAATTTATATGGAAGATAATTTGGATGGGATGAATATTACTGATATTCTTCATCATATGGGCGAACATAACCTGCCGGTCAACGCGGTGGCTCCGCCTCTTTTTCAGAATTCGATCTTCTGCTTTGATTCGTATGAAACCTTTCATGAAGCGCTTCAGCATGAGGCAGATCATTATATTTATTCCCGCGGAAACAATCCGACCGTCAATCTTTGCGAACAAAAAATCGCGGCTTTGGAACATACCGAACGCGCAAAACTGGTTGCTTCCGGTGTAGCGGCAATTTCCTGCGCCGTGATGGCTTTTATGAAACAGGGGGATCATGCGGTCTGCATCCGCAGTGCCTACAGCTGGGCTAATTATCTTTTCCGGACATATCTGAAACGATTCGGTGTAGAAACCACCTTTGTTGAAGGGAACACGGTCGAAGAATTTGAAAAGGCAATTCAGCCAAACACAAAGGTTATTTATCTGGAAAGTCCAGCGACCTTCACTTTTACCCTTCAACCGCTGAAAGTAGTAGCCGATCTGGCGAAAAAGCACGGCATCAAGACGGTCATCGACAACACCTGGGCTACTCCGCTTTTCCAGAATCCGGCTGATTTGGGGATCGATCTGGTCGTTCATTCCGCGTCAAAATACCTGGGCGGGAACTCTGATATCGTAGGCGGTATAGTCTGCGGCAGCAAAGAAGATATCACACGCATCTTCAACACAGAGTTTTTGATGCAGGGACAGGTGCCGGATCCCTTTATGGCATGGCTGATCCTGCGCAATCTGAGGACACTTCATCTCCGGATGCCTGTCCACTTCCGGAACGCGCTTGGTCTGGCTGAATTCCTTGAGGCCAGAGATGACGTGGAAAGCGTCAATTATCCGCTGCTGCCCTCCTTCCCGCAATATGAACTGGCGAAGGAACAAATGCGCGGCGGAAGCGGATTGTTTTCTTTCCGGCTGAAAACACGGGACCTGAAAAAGGTTATCGCTGTCACCAATCACGTCAGATATTTCAAACTGGCAGTCAGCTGGGGAGGATATGAGAGCCTGTTCGAACCGACCGCTCTGGTTTTCAAAGAAGGTGAAGAGATTCCGGATGATCGGATATCCCTGATCCGGGTACATGCAGGTCTTGAAGATCTGGATCTGCTCAAGGAAGACCTTGCACAAGCGCTGGATTCTGTAAAGTAAATTCTTTGTCTCATTCAGGAGATGCAGAAACATCTCTTTCAGGAGGAAAACAGATGAATAAAAAGATTACGATCGCAATAATCGGATTAGGAAGCCGGGGAAAAAATGCTTATGGAGCTGAGCTTCTGACTTTAAAGGATAGAGCTGAAGTGACCGCCGTTGCCGAACCGGATGAAGAACGTCTGAAAATTGGCGGAGACGAGCACGGCGTTCCGGAAGAAAGGAGGTTCCATTCCGCGGAAGAGCTGCTTGCACAGCCAAAACTTGCCGATGCCGCGATCATCTGCGTTCAGGACAGACAGCATGTTCCGGTAGCTGTTGCCGCACTCCGAAAAGGGTATGATATTCTTCTGGAAAAACCTGTTTCTCCGATACTTTCCGAATTACAGGAGATCGTCCGGGTGGCGAGAGAGGAAAACCGTCGTGTGGTAGTCTGCCATGTGCTCCGCTATACAGACTTTTTTGGGTTGATCAAACAAACAATCGACAGCGGGAGACTTGGGAAAATTGCCAACATTCAGGCTCTTGAAAATGTCCGGTACTGGCACCAGGCTCACAGCTTCGTCCGCGGGAACTGGCGCAGGTCAAATGAAAGCAGTCCGATGATCCTTGCCAAATGCTGCCATGATCTCGATTATCTGATCTGGCTCAGCGGGAGCCGCTGCAAAACTGTCTCTTCATTCGGATCCCTGCTGTTTTTCAAGCCGGAAAACGCGCCTCAGGGTGCCGCAAAACGATGTATGGATGGCTGCCCTGCCAAAGAAACCTGCCCTTATGACGCGGAAAAGATTTATCTTACAAATCATGAGACAGGGATCCTTGGAGGCAATGTAGAATGGCCTGTCGACGTACTGGCAGAAAAACCAACGGAGGAATCTATCCGTGATGCCATCAAAAATGGTCCTTACGGCCGCTGTGTCTTCTGCTGCGACAATGATGTGGTTGACAACCAGATCGTCAACCTGCAGATGGAAAACGGAGCATGCCTTTCCCTGATGATGACCGCATTCACCAGTATCGGCGGAAGAACGATCAAAGTCATGGGAACGATGGGAGACCTGTGGGGAGATATGAACCGTAATATCATCCGCATATGCGAATTCGGAAAAGAACCTAAAATCATTGACCTGGGAAAACCGGAAAGAGATTTTGCAGGTCATGGCGGCGGTGACCGTGGTCTGCTGCTGTCTTTTCTGGATTACATGGAAGGCAAAGGTGCTGACAGTACCATCACAACGCTGGAGACTTCGATAGAAAGTCATCTGGCCGCGCTGGCTGCCGAAGAATCACGGATAAATCAAGGTGCTCCTGTCGAAATAGCACCCATGCGGGGATAATCAGTAGTATTGTGGGGACGTACACATCTGACCCTGTTCGGGTCAGATGCATACTTCCCCCGGTCCGTGTCAGGACAGATTTACTCCCGGGCGGGATTGTTAAATAAAAAAAAGTGAAGTTGGCAATTTCTTACTCTCCCAGGAGGCCGCCCTCCAAGTACCATCAGCGGACACGCGCTTGACTGCCGGGTTCGGTAT
>CACYHU010000047.1 GCA_902774215.1 uncultured Chloroflexota bacterium | reverse complement strand
ATTATTTTCCCGGTCTGTATAAGCGGGACGGTCACCCGTCAGCCATTCGATGACATTTTTCTGGGCATCCCGTTCCAGGTCCAGTCCGCAGAGCTCAAAACCCTCCGAACCGTAGGTGCCGATACCGCCGGCTAACGCAACAGCAAAACCCCTGATCAGATAATAATCGTAAAGTTTGCTGTTATAGTATCCTGCATCCTCCGACCCGGGAGATACATAAATCCAGTCGCTTGAATCCGCCTGTCCTGCGGCTTCAAGCGCGGTGATTAAACCGGCGCTTTCCCGTTTGCTGCCGGGTTCATAGAGCTTTTCGTAATCGAAGCTTTTTTCCGCAAAAGGGAAACCCTGATAACCTTTCACACCATTATTTGTCCCGGCCGGATAGGGTGTCGGATCAAAGAGCACCGCCGCTTTGTATTTTCCCTCAAGAGCAGCCCGGGGAACCTGCAGAAAAACTTTGACCAGATCCGCCAGACCATCGCCATCGGTATCGTGATCCGTTTCCACATAAACCACAAATCGCTGGATCTCACTTTCTTCATTCGGCACAGTCGGATCGGAATAATTCAGCATCGGCATCGTCATACCGTCTTCAAAACGCGGATATTCATCCATATCCTGAAAACCCATAACTGCCGAATGCACGGAAAACAAAAGCACACAAAACAAAAACATCAACATGAACTTCTTATTCACAGCAAATCACTCCCTTTCTTAGTAACATTAATTATTACTTTAACATTGGATGCATTCAAAAGACCGTCCGTATAAACAAACACGGCATTGCCGATTCAAGCTTCAGTTCATAATCCTTATTATTCTGAAGACAGTCTCAACCGTTTTTTGAAAGCATCTCAATTTTCACTTATACGGATTTTTTACCGTATCAAAGCCTCTCACGTATGCTTCGCACATGGACACGGTCTGTCGTGACAAGAACAGATTCCTGATGAAAAATGACGCACAGATCTTTAGCGATCTCATCCACGGTTTCCTGCGGCTGATCGATAAAGGTAAGAACGATCGTTTTCTCTTCGGTATATTCTCCGTTATCATGGATATAGCCGCCATCGACAACATTGAAGGAAAACGGGACTCCGAAACTGCGGCAGACATACTTCAAAGTCGAAATATATCGTCCGGTTTCGAATTTCTGCTGCTTCGTCTCCGAATCATTCAGCCCGATATAGATCTGCGCTTCCTCGATCGTCTTATTTACATCCCGGATAACCTCTCCCGATTCATTCCGTGTCTCAAAAATATACTTTGAAATCTGTTTTGGAGCAGCAATATTCATTTCTGCTCTCTAATCATCAGAGTTCATTTATATATTCAGTCAGCCATTCGCGGTCATAATAGCGTTCCGGTTTGAGAAGGGTAAAATCAGGTGCTACACCGGTATCGATGTCATAGAATGAGCCGTTTTTGAGGAAGGACATCCGCTGCGGTCCGGAGATCTGGAAGAAAGTGCCCCAGGCTGTGGAAAGCGGCTGGATGATGCAGCTGCCGCCACCCGTGGTGCGTCCCAGAAGCGTGACTTTATCCAAAGCCTTGAACGCGGCCGGTACCAGATTGCCGGAGGAGAAGCTGACCGGTGAGACCAGGACGAAAATATTTTTGTCATCCAGAACATCACCGTTGTTGAATTTGCGATCCAGGTTCACGTCAGCCCGGTAGGATGCGGTAGAGAGCGCACCGGTGAAGGTATCCTTGACACTGAAAGGAGCGTCTCCAAGGATCCACCCCATCAGGAAGATCGCCGCGTCCACATCGCCGCCAAGGTTATTGCTGAGGTCGATGACGACATTTTCAATCGGGCTGTCATCCCGATAAATCATACTATGTGCACGAATCACCAGTCCGATCGTATCCAGGGGAAGATCTTCCCCGTTTTCGATTGCAGAGTAATAAACGGAAGCAGAAGAGTTCACAAAATGATCAAAGACCAGAAATGCGGTATTTCCGAATTCCTCATAGACAATTGGATTCTCAGCATCGGCATAAAATTCATCAGCCGCTGCACGCGCCCTGCCGTACATATTGACAGCTTCTTCCAGTTTACGGGTGGCAGGCCCGTTGGTCCAGTCCACTTCCTTTTCCCCTGCCAGATGAGAGTAAGCGATGAATTTGGAATGCAGGTCATCCAGATAATAATCGATGACTCTATACAGCAGATCATCGGCCTCTTTTGCTGAATCCTCTATAAATTCCTTATCAAAGCCCATCTGCCAGAAGAACTGGTCAAAGCTTGTGATCTCATGCGGTTCCTTAAGCCCGTAAAAATTGTCCAGAACAAAACAAAGCTCGTAATAACCGAATTCCGCAAGTTCCCTGCTGCGTTCGCCGGGCTGGGCTTTATAATACAGTTCGCCAAGCTCCGACAACCCTCTGCTGACCGAACCGAAAAGCTCTCTGTTGATGATCATCAGGCATTCCCCGTTGAAAAGGATGGCTGCGCGAAGCACCGGAGAGACCAGAATGTCATTCATGGTCTGCAGCGGCAGATAGTAATTCCCGTCCTGCATCACCATGGGAATATGATAATCTGACAGGTTCAGCTTCACTTCATCACCGTAACGGTCATAGGAAGCTTCCAGATTCCGCTGAAACAGTTCGGATTCGCCGGCCTCTGTGAAACCGCTGGCGCTAAGTATATCCAGCAGGGATCCTTCGGATGAAGAATGGACAAAGGCGTTGAAATCATCGAAAAGGATCGTCTTTTCCGCAAAATCAAACTGCATGTGGTATTCGTTTTCCCGGACATATGCCGCGTCTGTTCCCTCAGCGCTGAACATCAGGTCGTAATTCGGATCTTTCAGCCAATCACGATTCAGAAAAATCATCAGCTCCATCCAGGATTCCAGTTCCACATAAGGGACATCGTCCACACCGTTCATAAAATAAAGCGGGAACGGTTCTTCCAGTTTATCGTCAATGAAGCCGTTATAAAAGGTGTAAGTCCGTTCCGTGATCTCATGAGATGACGGTTCACTGTTTTGGGCAAAGGCGCTGCCGGTAAACAGGAGTATGACAAAAAATACCGCAAGAAATTTATTCATGATGATCTCCCTATGATTTTCAGCATATGTTTAATAATAACATAATAAAAGTCACCATACCGCTGACTCTGCAGGGGTATGGTGACTGTACTGATTATTTTTCAGATACCTGAATCTTTACAGCGGTTCAGCGAGGATCACGCGGCGGTTGAGATAGCCGCCTTCAACAGATTCATCTTCACAGGTGATGAGTACCAGCGCATTCTCCCGTACTTCATCAGCTATCTCCGCAAATCCGTCAGATGCGATCTTGTAATTGCCATAGACCTGGTATGTCTGCATATTGTTCCGGGCATCGGTAACCATCATACGGGCACCATCCTCCAGTGAACCAAGGAAGAGGAAAGGTCCTGTCTCAGTGGTGTTCAGATGGTTATGTCCTGCCAGCACCGAAACGCCATTGCCCGGCAGGCTGCTCTGCTCCAGTAAACCAATGGAGCTGCCAAGCCATTCGACAGGATATTCGTTATCCACATTCGGAACGGTGACGATGGATTCCGCAACACCCAGTTCCGGGATCTGCAGTGTCAGCCCGGTCGTCCCGTAGGACAATCCCTGCGGGCGGGCGGGAAGGGCTGTCACATGCGAAGCAGAGAAACCGGTTCCCGGCAGTTTGACATCATGCAGCCAGTGCAGATCACCGATACGGAAAAAGTCCATATGGTGCCCCGGGATGAACGGTTCCGGTTCCGGTCTCGGTCCCGGTTCAGGGGATTTTACAGGAGAAAGCAGCACTCCGCCGCCTTTCGGGACGTCAAGATAGAATCTGCCTTCATCGTCCTTAGACAAAGGAATCTGCGGATTTACACCATTATAGGCTTCTTTCAGGTCATAGCCATTCAGAGCTTCAAGATAGATCCTCTGACCCTGCTTTGCGTAATAGAATCCATGAGAGACAGGCAGGTCATCGCCGTTTTCATCCACGGCTTTGATCTTATCCTCATATCCTTCGGCAATTTTGACGATGTATTTTATATTCTCTTCAACACTGGTATTCGCCTTGCCGTCTTCATCCACGGCGATATTTCCATTCGCGGAAGGTGTGACTTTCCAGACCGTCAGGTTCAGATTATCATCCGCAGTTCCGTCGTTGTCCGCTTCATCATTGACGATAATACCGGCCTTTTTCCCGGAGATCGTTCCGGCAACCAGAATATCGGCAAAGGAATCCGGTCCGGTTCCAAAAGCACTGATATTTAGTCCGTATTCAGATCCGGTAAGGTCACCATTCACCTGAAGATCAGTCTTTCCGTTCTGATTCCAGATCTCGGCACCGGTTCCGCCCCTGGTTCCTGCTGCCGCAGCGTTTCCTTTGATCTTTATCAGCGTCTCAGGCTGTGAAACAGCATGCGGCACAGCATCCGGATCATCTGATCCTTCTTCCTCATCCCCGAAAGAACCTCCGTCGGGATCATTGAGGAGATAAATACCCACGGCATCATCACCGCTGACAGCCACATTCTCATTTACATCGATCGTTACCTTCCCGCCGATATTTGCAGCTTCAATGCCGTAAGCTGTATAATCCTTTTCCCTGGATGTGACTTTGATACCCTTACCGACAGTGATTTCTGTGGTTCCGTCCCCTTCCGAATTTGTATAAATTCCGACAGTTTCGAAGTCACCATCATCTGTGTCTTCCGAGATAACATCACCATTGGCCCCGACTTTCAGCGAAGCGGAATCCGTATAGGTATCGATCGCCTTGCCGCCGGCATTGATGTCACTTCCAAAGGAAACCTCCACTGTTGAAGATCCCGAGGCTGAAATACGGTTGCCATAATCTGTTTCCACTGCTTTACCGACAGATAACTTTACAACAGATCCGTTATCCGCTTCGACCTCATTTCCGTATGACATGCTGATCCCGCCGCTGACGCCTGCTTCAACCTCGGCGCCTCGGATATCAGCGGTGATGCTGATACCGGTGGAGTTCTCGATTGTGAATTCTTCATCATCGCCGTCATTTTCACTATCCGGGTCATCAATGTCATCATTACCCGGCAGAATATCGGATCCGCCTTCGGAAGGTGAAAGGTTATCTGCATCTTTCGGTTCCGTCTCTTCACCTGGATCTACAGGATCATCCGGGTCAAAACCGGGATCATCTGTACCGGGATTATTACCTAAATCGTCTTTTATATCTCCGTCAACGGTTACTTTTACTTTCGGTGCCTGAGCTGATCCGCTCTCACCTTCCTCTGTAATATCGAGGAAAATGCCGTATCCGTTTGCGTTGATATCCGTTGTTTCAACGGTCGTTTCACCGGAACCGGAAGATAATGACACGCCAACCACACCTTCGACATACCCGTTTTTCACTGTGACAGTTCCGCCGTCATTGACAATGTCAACAGCAGTATTCCCGCCGATAAAATCTGTGTTGGTTACACTGACTGTTGTACCTTTCCCGGCATCGATCCCCAGTCCAAGTATTTCTGAATCAATGGTACTTGTTGAAGCGTTTACGGTGCTGCCGGAGCCTTCTGTGGTAATAAGGACGCCGGCATTGGCACCATAAATTTCAACCATACCTTCTTCGTCTACAGTCAATGTGATTTTCCCGCTGTTGACCGCGGTAAGCTCCGCACCTGTTTCTTCGGAATCAATGTTGTGATCCAGTTTCATGGATTCCGTTGTACCGTCTGCATAGATGGATATCGCTTCTTCTTCAATGAAATCCTCATCATCGGGATCCGTATCTTCATCACCGGGATCCGTTTCATCATCACCGGGATCCGGATCTACACAGGTTCCGGCTGCGATACACGGATCTTCACCCTCTTCTGCCAGGGCAGGAACCGTAAAAACAGTCATCAGCATCAGGAATACGGCAAGCAGTAATATGATCTTATTATTCTGTTTCATCTTATTTACCTCCGTCGCTCTCTCTTACCTTCCCTTGACCAAAACCATTGGACCGTCATAGGTCGCAGCTCCAATGGTTTTATATTTCCGGACCTGGAAATCATAGCCCCGGCCTGTATTCTGAACATCACAGGTGAATTTACCCTTTGCAGTTTTACAGCCCAATGTCCAATTACCGCTCGGATCCGACGACTTTCTGTAAAAGACTTTGATGCCGTCAGCACCCTTGTCCGCGGTACAATTCACTGTGGCACTGGTAGGATTCGCCACCGCAGGATAGCTGACCATTGCATTGAAGGGCTTGCTCATCGGCATAAAGGTATTGCGGGCGGATTCCGAAGAATAGAAGTTGATATTCTGCTTTTTACCGTTTCTATTGATCGTTATCTGTCTGAAAATTGTGGCAGAAACAGAATACACCCTGCCATTGACCAACCCCTTGACCGCAATCGGTTTGCTGCCGTCTTTTACGGAGACCTGCTTTACCAGTTTACCGGTTGCCTGGTCATAAATATAATATCGGATCCCGTCTTTGACAGACTCCAGAACAACTCCGCTGTCCATTCCTCTGGCCTTTGGCATTACTGAGGTAGTGTTTACAGGACGTCCGTATTCATTTACAGAGGATGAATAACTTCTTCCCCCGGCGGTGATCGTCCGGGTCAGTTTTATTTTGTAAATATGCCCGTTCTGCATGTTTGGACTGGAAACTCTGACTTTTGTGAAATTACCTTCAATTGTCGGAACTACACTGACATCGGAAATCACCGCACCCGAGAGCGTCCTCACTTCTGCAGTAAAAGTGGCATTACGGTTCATCCGGTAGGTTTTGAAGGTAACAGAGTTCGCTCCGCCGGTGATCCAGTTGTAATACGGTACGGTCAGCTTATGTATATAGCCAAAGGTCAGGACAGGTTTTTTAAATTTAAAACTCCAGTTTGCACCAACTCTTTTGTTGACGGTTTTCTGCGAAACCGTCTTGAGAAATTGTCCGGCTTCAGCAGATGTCATACCGGGATACAGCTGTTTCACCAGAGCGATCGCGCCGGTCACCATCGGCGTCGCCATCGAAGTACCGCCCTTATACATCATAGGTTGTGTATATCCGGCAGAATAAATATCAGTTCCGGGTGCGGTGATATCGACTTTGCGGCTGTGATTGGAATCTTTCCGCAGGAGAGGAGTTTTATTGTTCGCCAGGCCGCCGACAGCATAAGCATTGGAGAGGCAGCCTGCACTGGTAATACCGCGATTAAAGCTCTCATTCCCCGCCGCAACGACCGGAAGCATTCCCTGAGCGATCAACTTATCAAAATGGTCTTTTTCCCATTTATGCTCTTTATCGCAGATGCTTGTACTTGTATATTCCTTGTGTTCACCATAACTCATATTGACCGCATCGATTTTTATATTTCTGGTTTTTGAAAGTGTGACCAGGTAATCATAGGCACGTGCAAGATCCGAGTTGTTGATATAGGTTTTACAGCACCGATTGCCGCCGCAGGAATAACCCTTTCTTTCCGCTGCATCTTTACAGGTCCATCTCTTTTCCGTGTGAGACTGAATAGAAATGATGTTCGCGAGCGGAGCAATGCCGCCTTTGCCGGCAGCGATCCCGGTCACATGAGAACCATGATTAAAGGCATCTTTCTTCAGAGCCCCGGCGGGCGCTGATTTGCCCTGCCCCTCAGCACCATCCGTGCACACGGAGTAAACAGAAAAACTCTTAAAATTCTTTGTTTTGGAAAAACATTTTTCAATGATCTGTCTGTTTCCGGAGAATTGCTCATTCGTATAATTGATTCCGGAATCGATTACCGCGATCCATCTGCCTTTCCCGTTCAGTCCAAGCTTATCCTGAGCGAAATTGATGTATGTGAGATCATTTACATGATCCCGCAATCCTACTGCTTTCTGCACGCTCTCACTGCTTACTTCTTCTTCGATCGGATCCTCGATCTCAAAAGGGCCCAGTTCATAAATTTCAAGCAGATCCGGATTTTCTTTTGCGTATTTAAGGATCGAATCCAGACTGCCGGTCAGTGTAACAACATTCAGTTCTTTAAGTGCTTCCGAATCTTCAACACCGCAGTCTTTTGCCCGCTGACTTTGAGCTTCTGCCGTGCCGCGCTTTACAGCAGCCAGAACATCAAACACGCGGTCGGAAACAGTTTCATAAGAAGCTTCGTCCATAGCTGAATCGGCGATGAAATCGATATAGCGGACAAGCGTTTCAGCACTGATCTTTTTCATATCTTTTTCAGAAAGGCCGAAAAAATCACTTCCGGATTTCATGACTGAAGCATCCTTCGAAACCGATTCACCGACAGTCACTGTGCAGACCGCATAGGAGAACTGATCAAAGCTTTCAGCAAAGACCCGTGCCTCACCGTTTGCAAGCGCCGTGACGGTATCAGTCAGCGGATCAATACTGATTACGCTTTCATCCGAAACATACCAGTCCAGTGTCCGCAGGACCGTATTTTCAGGTTCAAAGCTTACATTAAAGGTGTAGCTTTCCCCGACCGCAAGGTTCAGCGATTCGACCCCAAGATCGATCTTCGTGATCGGTCCCCCGGGAACAATTTCCTCATCCTGCGCCATCACCGGCAGGGTGAAAAGCACAAGACAGAACAAAACAAAACTCAGAATCTTTTGGAATTGAATGGTTCCTTTTCTCATATCAACAATCCTTTCTGAATAACATCAGTTTTGATCCATATTCTGAAATTTTCAGGGATACAGCAATAAATCACAGTTCAAACCGGAGGTCTCGCATGACTGCTCTCCGGTTTTTCTGTATACCAATAATATTGGCAAGATTTGTGCCAAAAATCAGATGAAAAAATATAGCGGTTTTCGCTGTCATGTATAAGCAATAAAAAAGGGACGGCTCCCCCGCCGGGACAAACCCGATTCAGGAGAACCATCCCCGTCAGGTCTGTTATTAAAACAGATTTACAGCGTTCCTTCCTTTAATTCCTTCAGGCACTCCAGATAATCAGGATCATCCGGATCACACAGGCTATCATCCAAATCATCCGGGTCAGAGAGATCATCCCCGTCATCCAAATCATCCGGGTCAGGGAGGTCGTCCCCGTCATCCCATTCATCCGGGTCAGGGAGGTCATCCGGATCATTCAGTTTATCCGGATTAATAAGGTCATCCGGATCATTCAGTTTATCCGGATCAATAAGGTCATCCGGATCGTTCAGTTTATCCGGGTCAGTGAGGTCATCCGGATCATCATTTATATCGGGATCATCAGGCTCCCAATCCGGATCCTGAATTCCTTCCGGATAATCGATCACATATTCCGGTTCCGGAATATCAACGACCCAGTCCCTGCCGTCATCCCAATCCGTATTTTCATACCATTCTTCCCATCCGTCATTGTCAAGGACAGTATAAATGAATGAGGCATAGTCACTGGCAGTCACATTGTAGGCATGAAGCTGAATGATATGTTCGCCCGCATCGGACACCGGTCCACAGATCTCATAGGCGCCATCAGAATCGGAATCTTCCATCACATCCGATCCGTCAACGGAGATATCCAACAGGTCAGCACCGCCTGTTGACCAGAAAGCAGTTACACATTGCCCCTCTTCCCCAACAAAATAGTCCGGATAAAATGAATAGATCGAAACCGGCTCATAAACCTGACCGTCATCTGTCAGGTATTGTGCAGGCGCAGCAGCGCTGCCGTTAACACGGATCTTTGCCCAAACTGTTTGACCGAATCCGACTCCATACGGAGAGCGCATCTGCCAGAAGCCTTTATATGTGCCGTTCGCATACGGAGCGATCATATCGATCGAAAGGTCAACTGTTTGTCCCGGAGCGACTTTCTGAGGAACACGAATATCACTTCCGCCCATTCTGCTGCCGGAAGTAAATACGAAGGAATAATCAGGTGTCCAGGTGCAGGTACCCGTATTTTTCACCCGCCATACCTTTGTAAAGCTTTCACCGGCATAAAGCGTCTGTCCGTCCTTGATGGTGACATCAGAAACAAAAACCATTCCGTTGACGCAATCCTGCGGCGCATATACATATACCGGCCGCAGAAGCATTGAGGAACGGTCACGTATCAGTGAAGCTTCAGAGAAATCCATATTGAAAAAATATGAGGCAATTGACTGAGCGGTTTTATCCTTCAGCATATCAGACAGATGCTCATTGATGACATCCGTCACATAAGAATCCTTGCGCAAGCCAAACGCATAAGTTTCGGTGACAAATCCATCATAATATATGTCATAATCACCGGAATCAGCATAGCCGAGTTCATAAACATCATTATCAAGCAGGACCAGGTCGACATCACCACTGTTCAACGCTTCCATTTCTTCTTCTACACTGGCGTAAACAAACACATTCGCCGGGCTCACAAAGCCGCCGCTCACGAGGTTGGCCTTGACCCACTGGTCAAAACTGGTTCCTTTTTGAACGCCGATCCTCATATCACGGAAGGTTTCCGGTGAAACAGTGTCAGGAAATTCCATACCTGCCCGGCCGATAAATTTCGCGTCGCTTTTGTAATAGGGAATGGTGAAATCGATCTGTTCCGCACGTTCTGCCGTAATGGCATAAGCACCGCCAACCACATCGACCTGTCCGAGATTCAGCGCATCGATCATGCCATCATAGGCAAGATTAATAACCTCGACCTGTACGCCCATTCTGTTCCCGATCTCTTCCATCAGGGCAACATCAATACCGGTCGGGTTTCCGTCCTCATCGGTAAAAACGAACGGAATATATTCCGACGGTACGCCAAAACGCAGCACTCCGGACTGAAACACATCATCCAGATCGTCAGCATATACTGAAGTAAAGACCAGCAGCACAGCCAGAAACATGAGTACCATAATAATTCTTTTCATTCAATCATTTCCTTTTTTCCAGAATAAAGAGATTTTCAGGCAATTTCTCAGGGATACACTGATCATTGACTGTCTCCCAGCGAATTAGATGAAGCAACCTGTTCTGCCGGCTCATTGGGACCGACAAAAACAGGTTACTTCAACTCAATCAGAAAAAATCAGTGTTTCCTCAGAGCTTTATTATAACGGCTCCGCAAGTACCACACGGCGGTTGAGATAGCCGCCTTCGACAGACTCATCTTCACAGGTGATCAGTACCAGCGCATTCTCCCGAACGGCAGGTGCTATCTCCGCAAATCCATCCGATGCGATCTTGTAATTACCATAAACCTGGTATGTCTGTATATTGTTCCGGGCATCGGTAACCATCATACGGGCACCATTCTCCAGTGATCCAAGGAAGAGGAAAGGTCCTGTCTCAGTGTTGTTCAGATGGTTATGTCCTGCCAGTACCGAGACGCCCCTGCCCGGCAGGCTGCTCTGCTCCAGCAAACCGATTGAGCTGCCAAGCCATTCGACAGGATATTCGTTATCCACATTCGGAATAGTGACGATGGATTCCGCAACACCAAGTTCCGGGATCTGCAGCGTCATTCCGGTCCTCCCGTAGGTCAATCCCTGCGGACGGGCAGAAAGTGCTGTCACGTGAGAGGCTGAGAACCCTGTTGCCGGCAGCTGTATATCATGCAGCCAGCTCAAATCACCGATGCGGTAAAAGTCCATATGATTTCCGGGGATATCCGGTCTCGGTCCCGGTCCCGGTTCAGGGGATTTTTCCACAGAGAGCCAGATCCCGCCGCCATTCGGAACCGCAAGGTAGAAGAGTCCGCTGTTCTCATCAAGAGTCAATGGGGTTTGATTCTGTTTGCCGTTATAGGCTTCAGTCACCTCATAGCCATTGATACCGCGGACATAAACCCGCCGCCCTTCCTTCTGATACATAAAACCATGAGATTTTTCAGGTGCTGAACCATCTTCATTGACCGCTTCGATTTTGCTTTCAGAATCAGGATCGATTTTGATGATATATTTGATTTCCGGTTCTACAGCTCCGGCAGCTGAACCGTCCGGTTTCACCGCGGCATGACCATTGCCGGATTCGATCTTCCAGACTGTCAGGTCAAAATTATTCGGAGCGGCATCCTCACTGACTTCAACCCCTGCCTTAGTGCCGGAAATCGTTTCCGTAACCAGAATATCGGCTTTCGCATTTGTATCTTTCTCAGTGTCAAACACCAGGCCTTTGGATGTCCCTGCCAGGTTTCCTGTGATCTCCACATTTGACTCCACGGCAGCGTTCTCTTCGCTCAGGTTTGAAACTTCCATTCCGACAGCACCGGGTCCCTTTGCGGTCACATCATTACCGACCGCAACAGTGATTTTGCCGCCAATGTTATACAGATCGATGCCATAGGTATCTGTTTCACTGTTTTCAGAAATGACCTCAATACCGTCCTTTACGGTGATCGCCGTTTTTCCTGTGCCCATTGATGTGGCATCGATCCCGGCAGTATCCAGAGCTTCATCGTTTTCTTCTGCCACGATACTATCAACAAGAATTTCAATGTTCCCGGAAGCCGCAAATGTTTCCAGTGCTTTGCCGCCGGCATCGATATCCTCACCGACAGTGAATTTCACGGTTGCGCCATCAGAAGAACTGATACGGTTGCCATAGTCTGTATAGATATATTCATCAACAGAAACATTCACCTGTGCGTTATCATAGGCTTCGATCTCATTGCCATAGGACATGCTGATCTCGTTGCTGACGCTGATATCGATATTGCTTTCCGCTTCCGCGTTCACAATAATACCCACAGAACCTTTCGCTTCGGGGTTTTCAGGATCCTCTTCACTGCCGGTTCCTGAGGCATCCTTTGTGAAAGAAGAGCTTTCATATCCATCCTCCGGATCCGGATCCGGTTCAACATCCCAATCCACTTCCGGCATGGTCATATCAATTTGATCCGTGATACCTCCGTTAACCGTGATTTCAACTGTCGGCTTGGATCCGGCTGTATCACCGCTGTCAGCACTTCCCTGTGTCCCGCTTCCGCTTCCATTTTCATCCGGATCATAGGGTTCATAGGGATCCGGGGCATAAGTCCAGACTGAAACTCCGTAGTTTTGAGCACTGATATCACCGGTGCTGACTGTGGTAGTACCGCCGGTCGCTTCGACATAAACACCTGAATTGCCGATCAGGTCACCGCCCTCTGGCAGGGAAACCGTACCGCCTTCATTGGTGATTTCGACCGCGGAATTCGCATCGATGTAATCATTGTTCTTTACAGTAACCTCCCCGGCAGCCGCGGTGATCACAAGGCCCTGATTTTCCGCATCAATGATCGGAGTATCCATTGTGACCGTTCCGCCCTGATCGGACAATTCGATTTCCACGCCTTTATCGTCTGAAAAAACAGCTTCACCGTTCAGCGTGACTTTGCTCGCGTTGTTCAGCTCGACATCGACACCGGTTTCCTTCGAGTCAACACTGAGGAAAGTAATTTTTGAATCGGAGGTTCCTTCTGCCGCATTCTGCTGATCAGAACCGTCATCCGCTGCAGGATTATTATCTCCTGATACTTCCGGATCCGGTAAATTCCCGGGGATCGGGTCGATCCAACCATCGTCACCCGGATCCGGAATCGGATCCACGTCATATGAATCATCTTCTGTACCGGTCAGAAGCGTCACGCCATAGGAATCGGAGGTGATATCTCCCCCTTCAAAATTCAGCGTACCGGCTCCGGGAATCACAATATCAAGACCGGCATCTTCTGCTGCGAAGATATCCTCCACAAGTGCTTTAATGGTACCTCCATTCCGGATTATCCCAGAGATACCATATCCGCCGTGAATGTTCCCCGCAGTCAAATCCGCAGTACCGGCATCTGCTGTGATCCATGCACCGCCAAACTCAGAAAAGACCTCACCGTTTACTTTAGCGGTACCATTCTGATTTTTGGCTGTCATATCGATTCCGAGCTTTTCATCACCGGTGACATATACATAATCCTTTTCAACCGTTGTGCGCCCTTCGCTGTCAGGAACCTTCAGCGTATCTGTTTCTTCATATTCCACCGGGTCAGGAAGCTCTTCTTCCTGAGCCAGAACCGGCAGGAAGGCAGCTGAGGCTATCAACAGCATGGTCAAAAAAATAATCGCCAATTTTTTCTGTATCATTGTATTTTCCTCCTTTCCGCTCCTAATTTGAATTAAATTTGTCCATAATTATGGATTGTATAAACGCCGGGTGAAAAATAGATATTATCTCCATCTTTCTTATAGCGCATTACCAGATAGGACTCTTCGCTGCCGTTTCCGGTACAGGCTCTTTTGGCCGCATTGCAGAACGGAACAAATTCCGGAACAGTAGTGCTCTCGGTATTATTCTGCGCAAATACCGCAATTCCATCCGAACCGCCTAAATCCGCCATGGAAACAGTCGCATTAGCTGCCTCATTTCTGAGATAAACGAGTGTCTTTTCAGGTCTGGTCATCGGAATGGTTTTCCCGATACGGGTAAGTACAGTGTTTGAACTCAGCCATTGCCTGTTCTTCTCATCATACTTATATTTCATGATGATATACTGCTGCGCTCCGCCCTCTAATAATGACGGATCCATGACCTTACAGGAGAAAGTTCCCTTCTCTGAGGTACATCCGTTCTTAACGGTAAAAGTATTATTCACAGTCCGGTAAAGTACCATGATCCCGTCTGCTTCAGGGTCTTCCGAACAGCCGATCGTCACTCCTTCTGTATCTGCACCATAATTGCAGGCGAAAGAATCATTCAGCGGCATAAAGATAACCGGCCTGGTTTCCATTCCATATACACGGTAGCTTTTCTTGTTGATCGTGAGATCCCGGTAAAATTGTGCTGTCACATTATACTTCTGTCCGTTATTTAATCCGCCGATGGTCTGCGGTATTGCGGAAGAATCAGTATCGATACTGCTTACCAGTTTATTCGTTTTCCAGTCATAAACTCTGTATATCACATGGTTCTTCCTTTCTCTCGGTTCCAGGTTTATATTCAGACTGACACCGTCGTTCAGAACCCCTGCGGTCAGTGTTTTCGGCAGGGACAGCGGATAGAAATACTTTGTAACGACAGCCTGCGTACCCTGCTTATCTCTGTCAAACCAGCGTTTTATTTCCAGGCGGTATAACTTTGCTTCCTGAAAATCCCCTCTGATATCAAGCGTTCTTATTTCGTTTTCGTCTCCGGTAGATGTATATTTTATACCTGGCATCCATTTTTTCGCCATAACATCATAAACCCTGATCTGATAGCTTTCCTGTAACCAGGCATCTTCAAAAGTAACGGTGACACGGCCTTTTTCCGCTTTGACATTGGTGTTTGAAATGCTGAACCATTTCGGCAATCTGTTCAAATTCAGCACAGGCTTTCTGAAATCGAAGGTATAAGTGACCTTTGTGTTATTGTAGTTCACCCGTTTGTTGACAGATTTTGTCGTGATATTCTTCAAAAGCTTTCCTGCATCCATAGAGCTCATTGCCGGATAAAGCTGTCTGATCAGCGCAATAGACCCGGTTACCATCGGTGTCGCCATGGAAGTACCGTTCATTTTCTGGTAACAGTTTTTTGAGCATGTAACCTGCCATGTTTTCTTGTCAAGATTTTGAATCACAGAAGAATATATCTGGGTTCCCGGAGCTGCAATATCAACGATCTTTTTATGATGATTGGAATAGGAAGCGATGTAAGGATCTTTATGATCTGTCAGTGCTGCAACTGTATAGGCGCTTGAAATACAGGATGGTGCATTTGTTGCGTCATTGTGTCTGTCATTTCCGGCTGCCACAACCGGCAGCATTCCCGCAGCAATCATTTTGTCGAAATAACTTTTCCGCGTTTGTTCGGAGCTGTCACAGAAATCTTTATACTTTCCACCACCGTAACTCATGTTCACAGCATCGATCTTTAATCCGTTTTTAGCGAGTTCAATCAGATAATTGTATGCTTTTGCCTGGTTTGAGGAAAGAAAACGGTAAGAACAGCAATGCGTTGAATTTTTACCGCATCTGTAAGATTTCAGTTCTTTTGCTGAACAATTCCAGTGGTATTCACTGGCTGCTAAAACCCCGATGATTTTTACTTTTGGAGCCACACCGTCACGTCCGGCAGCAATACCGGCTACATGCGTACCGTGATTGTTCTTGATTGTTCCAAGTCTTGGGAAGGATGTACCTGGTCCGCCTTCACCCTCAGGGCTGCAGACAGAATGTAATGAACCTCCTTCACTTGAAAAACAAGCCTCTTTGATAAAACGGGTAATTCCTTTATCATCCAAAAACTGTTCATGACTGGAAAGGAATCCGGTATCAATCACAGCGATGGTCCTGTCCTCTCCGTCCAGACCAAATTCGCGGATCTTTGAAAATCCGGACAATTCATCCGACCGGCCCTGCAGATTAAATTTGTTTTGAACTGTTTTACTGACGGGTTCTTCCTCACCCGGTTCTTCAACGATCGGATCATCGATCCATTCGTTTCCCAGCTCAACAACTTCGATGAGATTTTTGTTGTCTTTCACAAAAGCTAAAATCTGCTCAAGTTTACCGTTAAGCGTGACGCTTTGGAGATTTTCCAGCGGGTCAGAATCAAGCCCAAGCTCACGGGCAAGGCGGCTTTCTTCCTGCTCACTTCCGGGGCGGACAGAACCCAGGACATCAAAAATCCGGTCTGTAAGATGATCAAAACCTTCATCATCCAGTGCTGAATCCGCGATAAAGTCCAGATAGCGAACCATTGACGGCGCGGTGATCTTTCTGAGGTCACGACGGGAAAGGCCAAAATAGTCAGCGCCGGATTTCATCACAGAAGCATCTTTTGCGGTTGATCCCACAGTCACATCACATACCGCATAGGAAACCCCGTCAATGCTTTCCGCGAAAACACGGGCTTCACCGTCAGCCAGAGCCGTTACGGTATTGGTCAGAGGATCCACACTGAGCACCTGTTCATCCGTTATAAACCAATCCAAAGTTGTGAGAATGGTATTCTCCGGCACATAGGTCACATCAAACGTGTAGCTCTCCCCGACCGCAAGGTTCAGCGAGCTGACGCCCAGATCGATCTTTGTGATCGGTTCATAGGGAACATAATCCCCGTCCTGTGCAGAAACAGGAAGGCTGACCATCACAAGACATAATAATGCCAGCCAAATGAGAAGTTTGGAAAAACATCGTTTTTCTTCTTTCATTGTCTCTCTCTCCTTTATATAACTAAAATAACATTAAAATTCAACCCTAAAAAGGGACAAAAGCAGCATCTGTCAGCAGGAACTGCCAAAGGCTCTCCGACATTTTTTTATTAAATTGTCCTTTCCTCCTGTCCGTTTTAATTTGAACTCCATTTGTTAAATACGAGAAAACCCGATGAAAAATGGACATTACCACTCTCGATGGTATACCGCATCACCAGATAAGATCTTTCTTTACCGTTTCCGGTGCAGGCCCTTTGATTCGCATTACAGAACGGAACAAATTCCTCATCATTATCCTGCGCCAGTACCACGATCCCTTTCGAACTGCCTAAACCCGCCATGGAAACAGTCACGTTATCTTTATTTTCCGTAAAATAAATAAGCGGCTTTTCGGGTCTGGGTATCAGGACATTTTTGCCGAGACGGGTAAGTACGGTACTTGAACTGTTCCAGATCTGTCCCTTCTCATCCAACTTGTACTTCATGATGATAAACTGCTGCGCTCCGCCCTGTAATAATGACGCATCCATGATTTTACAGGAGAAAGTTCCCGCCGCTGAGGTACATCCGTCTTTTACGGTAAAAGTATTATCCAAAGCCCGGTAAAGTACCCGGATCCCGGTTGCAGCAGGGTCTTTCGGACAATTGACCGTTACCCCTGTTTTATCGGCAGCGGTTTTGCAGACAAAAGAATCATTCAGGGGGACAAAACCGACCGGATCAGTTTCCATTCCATAAAAACGCCGGCTTCTGTTATTGACCTTGATATCCCGGTAAAATTGTGCCGTAACATAATACTTCTGTCCATTAACCAACCCGCTGACAGTTTGCGCGAGTTTCTTTTCACCGGCATAAACCGTTTTCACGACCTTATTTGTTGTCCAGTCAGAATAAACTCTGTATATCACCTGGTTTTTCTTTTCATTTGAAGCCAGATGCATATTCAGGGTCACACCGTTGTTTTGGATTCCCGCGGTCAGTGTTTTTGGCAGGGGCAGGGGATAGAAATACTTTTTTACGAGAGTCTTTTCAGACGAATCATTTCCGAACCAGCGTCTAATCTCCAGACAGTATAATTTACCTTCCTTAAAATCTCCGCTGATATCAAGCTTTCTGATGCCGTCAATCTCACTGGTGGATGTATATTTTATATTGTCCATCCATTTTTTGCCGCCAACATCATAAACCTTGATCTGATAGTGTTCCTGAATTGTGGGATCTGCAAAAGAAACAGAAACCCGTCCTTTCTGCGCTTTGACCATACTGTCGGAAATCGTGAACCATCCGGGTATATCACTCAGATCCAGCACCGGTTTGCTGAAATCAAATTTAAAATTTATCCATTTGCTGTCATATGTGACCCGCTTGGAAACAGTTTTCCCGGATATATCCAACAGGAATTTTTCCACCTCCCCCGGCAGCATGCCCGGATAAAGCTGCTTGACCAGCGCAGCGGCACCGCTGACCATGGGAGCAGCAGAAGAAGTACCGTCCATATAGCCATAGCAGTCTTTTGTACAGGTAATTTTCATGGTTTTTCTGTCTATGGAAATGGCGTCAGATGCATAGGTTCTGTGTCCCGGAGCAGCAATATCAGTATTCGTTTTATCAAAATTAGAATAAGATGCAAGGAATGGTTTTTTATAGTTTGTAAGCGCGGCAACCGTAAACCCATTTGAAATACACGCGGGCTGCCCGACACTGTCAGTGAAAGATTCATTCCCGGCAGCGACGACCGGAAGCATACCGGCAGCGATCAGTTTGTTAAAATAGTTTTTATAAAACGGATACACACTATCGCAGAAGGTTTTGAACCCTTTACCATCACTTTTGGGCCCGCCGAAGCTCATATTGACCGCATCGATCTTTTTTCCGCTTTTCGCCAGTTCTTTGGACAATTCAAGCAGATAATCATAAGCCCTTGCCACATTCGAATTCACAAAACGGGGAGCGCAGCATTGACTTGAATTTTTGCTGCATGGATAAGTCTCTTTTTCTTCTCCGGAACAGTTCCACCGGACCTCACTTGCTGCCTGGATCCCGATGATCTTCACATCCGGAGCGACGCCGTCCCGTCCGGCGGCGATCCCGGCTACATGCGTGCCATGGTTAAACCTGTGCTTTCTGATAATTTTGTTCAGATCCAGAGACGCACCGTTTCCATCATCGATCACACCATCGGTACAAGCCGAATAATAGTCTTTCATATTGATTCTTTCAGTTATGGAAAAACAGGCTTCACGGATAAAACGGCCCTTTCCGTTTCTGTCCATGAACTGCTCATGGCTGCTGACAAACCCGGTATCAATGATGGCGATTATTCTTCCCTCTCCGGTCAGTCCCAAATCATGTGCTTTTGTGAAACTCGACAGCTCATCCGCGGCAGCCTTCAGATTAAACCTGTTCTGAACAGTCTTGCTGATGGGTTCTTCTTCGTCCGGATCCGGATCCGGTTCATCGAACCATGTATTGCCAAGTTCAATGATCTCTATCAGATCACTGTTGTCTCTAATAAAAGCCAGCAGCTGCTTCACGGTACCCCGGAGCGTGACCGCCTGCAGATTCCGCAGCGGCTCGGAGCCTAATCCCAGTCCGACCGCCTTCCGGCTTTCAGCCTCTTCGCTTCCCGGCCTGACAACCGCCAGCACATCATAGAATCTGCCGGCAACCCCGTCAAAAGCTTCTTCATCCAGTGTTGAATCCGCGGCAAAATCAAGATAACGCACCAGCGTTGGCGCGGTGATCTTGCGGATATCACCCCGGGAAAGGCCGATAAGGTCGGCACCGGACTTCATTACAGACGCGTCCTTCGCCTCAGAGGTCCCGACTTTTACATTGCAAACCGCATAGGAAACCTCATCAAAGCTTTCCGCAAAAATGCGTGCTTCCCCGTCGGACAGGGCCGTTACGGTGTTTGTCAGGGGATCAATGCTGATCACACGCTCATCCGTCACATACCAGTCCAGGGTCTTAAGGATGGTATTTTCCGGCTCAAATGTCACATGGAACGTGTAGCTTTCACCCTTTTCAAGCTCCAGTGAGTTTACCCCGAGGTCAACCTTCGTAATCGGTTCATAGCGGTAATGATCCTCGTTCTGTGCAGAAACAGGAAAAATAAACAATGCAAGGCACAGCAAAGCCATCCAAATATAAAAACAGGGAAAACGATGGTTTTCTTTAGTCATTGTCTCTCTCCTCAACTTTTGCTGGAACTGCCGATCAATTCTCCGCGGTTACCGGGGCTGTTTCGGGTCTTACGGAACGGGACCCGAAGCGATCCCTTGAACACATTAATCAACTATTCCAATTTTATTCTATCATGTATAACCTAATTTGTTAAGGTTATACTCCCATTTTTGTTAAGGTTATTCTCCCAGTTCCGTTATGGTTCCTCCGGAAAAAATTTCAATGTAATAATCAGAATCGCAGTTTTCAACGATTTCCGTAAGTCTTTCAGGATCTGCACTTTCCCATGTCTTTTCTGCCGAATTCCAGACGACAAGGTTGTCTTCCTCCGACGTCTGGACAAAGACCACCCAGCATGTCCCTTCACCGAATACCGCTGCGACCTTATTTGTTCCCGCAGCCGGCCACGTGGCAAACTCCTCATCATGCAGGGGATCGAAAAACCCCGCTTTTACGTTTACTTCATCCAGAGGATTCTCATACACGATCATCCCCTGATGGTCTTTGAGATATTCCGGAAGTGAATTGTCATCAAGCTTCAGGTCTTCAACAGCCTGCTGTATCGCAGGGGCATATTCCGAAAGTCCCGCGATCTCCGCGCACCAGGCGGCTTTCATGGCTGTTTCCGCAAAATCTGTTTTCGGCGTAAGCGTCAGGTCAAAGGTAAACCAGAAATCAAACACATCCCGGGGTGTCATCCCGATTTCATACATCCGCCAGGCAAGTATGGAAATCAGATGTGAATTGTCATGAACATTGCCTTCATCATTCCAGTCATCCGGATGGTCCGTAAACGGCGTATAAAATTCATCCCAGGCATACAAGGCATGTTGATACTTATGAGCTCTGCGAAAGCCATTCAGCCATGGATTCTCCGAAGGGCTCCACTGCCGGATATCCGCTTCCACCGTATTCCCGATCAGGTCACTCAAAGCTTCATCCAGCGCGCCGGTCTCGTTCTCATATTGTCCGATATGGTTTGTGGAAGAGACGCCATGCGTGAATTCGTGCGCGATCACCTGCAGCGACTGTCCGGCTCCATCGTCAATGCTGAAACTAAAAATGTGGAAGCCGTCCTGGAATTCACCGTAACTTGCATTCCCGCGGTTTTCACCGGAAATATCAAACTGCAGCATGCAGGGGGTCCGCTGTCCGTCCGGTCCCCACCATCCTTTTTCCGCGAAATAGTCATATACCTGAATAAACAGGTAATATGTCAGCAATTCGCCGTCAGAAGACAGATCCCGGTCCATATTGATCGGTGTTGAATCCTGACGGTCGTCAAGAGCTCTGATATCTGCTGTATCCACACAAAAAATCAGCCGTTCCTTGTCACCGAGATAACGCTCACCCGTATCAGGATCGACCAGGACCGGAATTGAAACATCCACAATTTCTTCTGAAACCGCGGTCACAGTTTTTTCAAAAATTTCGCTGTCCCAATCGGAAAAGCGTTCCTCCCAATCAGCCGGTTCCCGAAACGCTTCATAGTCCCATCCTCCTCCCAATCAGCCGGTTCCCGAAACGCTTCATAGTCCCATCCAACATCTTCCGGATTTCTTTCGAGAGAACTGACAGCACCGAGAACCTCACCGTAATTGTTAGTGATGATCTTCAGATAACTGTTGTAAACCATTTTATCATCATAACTCTGCTGGAAGGTATAGACAATAAGGTCGCCATAGACATCCTCACGCATTGCGGTAAGATCACTGTCACTGTCCTCCAGGTAATTCAGCGCCAGAGAATAAGCGTCATTCACATCCGTAATTGTTTCTCCGAACTCATCCCCGCTGATAAAGGTCCACACACCATTTTCATTATCATGCCAGACCCGTCCTTCCGGTTCAAGCCTGGATACATAAGTATCCTGAACATAACCGATATCTTCCGTAAAAGGCCAGGACAGAAGCGTTTCCTCATCCGGCTGCATATACTCTTCAAGCTCTTCGGTTTCGGTCTGTTCTTCCTCCCGCTGCGCGGAAGCCGCATAAGGCATCAGCAAAACCAATGCAAACATTGCCGCAATGATAATTTTGAATTTCATAAAAACCATCCTGTACAGTACAGATAAATTCTGTCAAAACTCCAGTAAAGTCGTGATATCCTGCAGACATTTTTCTATTGCACGCTCTTTTACAGGATGCCCGTCTAATTTGTTCATAAACGCAATGATCCTTGCGCATCCGAAAAGCTGCGCTTTCTTTTCAATTTCCGAACGTTCCATTTCATTACGGTCTTCAAGATACAAATCAAAGGTTTTACGGTATATCGTTTCCGCCGTCTCGACATCAAGGCCTAAAAATGCCGCCCCTTCCGGATCAATGGAAGGGAACTCATGGTATGAGTTATATATTGTTCCAAGATCAAAAACAGGATCACCCATACAGAGCGTATCCATATCAATGAGCATGAGATCCTCTCCGCAGATCATAATGTTTTTCAGATGATAGTCCGCGTGTAAAAGCGTATGGCTTTCAGGGACTTCATCGAGCAGGCACTGTAGTTTTGTAAACACCGGTTCCGGAAGTGATCCGCTCAGGCTTTCGATCCATTCCGCCGTCTTCTGTTTCATATCCGGAAGCTCACCGGGCTGAACTTCAACAGAATGGATCTCTTTCAGCAGGCTGACGGAGCGCTCAATAAAACTGTTGAGATGTTCCGGAGACCGGTTGACATATTCCGCAGAAGAACGGGCGTCCAGGAGTTCAAATACAGCGCCGTAGTTATTACCTGCACGTACAATATCATAAGGGATGGCTGTAGGAATATCCCTGACAAAAGCCCAGCGTGCAAGCTCACGTTCCTGTTTGATTTTATCCATCGGGACAGAATCATTATAAACTTTGATGACTGTTTCCGGGTCGATCCGATAAACTTTCCCGTGTGCTCCCTGCCCGATAAGCTCGCAGCCTTCTATATTGACTTTTCTGAGGGCTTTTTCAGCTTCGATCATCTCATTGAAACCGGTCAGTTCAAGTATCTCGTAAACCTGAGGCTGTACGTTAAGCATACACAGCCGCTTTGTTTTCTTTCGCAGCCGAAGCAAAACCCGAAGACCGGCACTCGAAATATAATCCAGGTTTTCCGCGTCAAGGATCAGCTCTTCAGGGATCTGCTGTGAATATGCATCCTCAATCGCCTTTCCGACAGATTCTGCATTCGTTCCGTCAATTCTTCCGATCAAATGAAATGTTTCCATTTTTTTGCTCCGCAAAGAGAATATTTCCAAATAATAATTTTACCAATTAAACAAAGCTGATTGATGATTTGCCACAAAATGTGGCAATCGTTTGAACAAGACCGGTGATTTGGTACAGGAAAATATGGCTGTATAGAATTACATAATATGATCCTCCGGCGGGAGAACTTCCTGCACCATGGAAACATTGCCGGGGCCGGTCGGGCTGACCTTCAGTCACTTGCCGGCTTTGGCGCTTTTTAAATGACGCGGAACGGCTCATCTTTTGTTTTGGGGAATCATCTGAATGATCGTATCATCAACGGAGTGATTCAGCGGCTTATACAGGGGTGTCGGGGGACACGCGTGAGCTTGCTCGCGCGTGTCCCCCGACTGAATTATCAGGGACGCGGGAATCACTTTCGCAGGCAGCTGACGTTTATTCCGCGTCCCTGCGAAGCACTTCCTCCCGATGGCTTTTCAAAATTATAATTTGCGGCAGCTCCGGAATGTAAAGTGAGCTCTTATAGGAGAAAAGGTACGGCCCATCCAAACCGGTTTTCACCGGACGCATGAACCGTACCTTTTTCAATTCAATAACAAACCGGCTCAGTCATCAGAACCGTCATCGGAACCACCGGCATCGGAGCCGCCGTTATCAGAACCGCCGGCATTGCTGACTTCACCGTTGTTCACACCGTTATCCTCACTGACTGCGGCGTTATCTTCGCCCGGAACATCGTTGATCTCACCATCTTCTCCGCTGGCTGCACCGTTTTCTTCACCCCGGTTATCAGGGACCACATCCGGTTCCACATTAATTTTTTTGTCCCGGCCATCACTGACTTCAGCGATATTTTCGCCCCAGATATCACTGATTTGTTCAAAATAACGGAGCGTTTCTTCATCGATCTTATCAAAACCGTCAGGCTGATGGATCAGGACCCAATCGTAAAAACCGTCCAATTCGGATCCTGCAGCTTCTTCCTCAGTCTCTCCGGCGGCTTTAAAATTGAGCTGCTTATTTATGGTGATATTCCCCTTCTCATCCACTTTTTTGGAAATGATATCAACTCTCCCGTTCGGATAAATATAAGTCTCTACACTGATTTCAGATTCATCAGCAAACCATGTTTTTTCAAAGCTGTAATTGGCCAGCTTCTTCCCGTCTTTGTCCAGCAGCTCGCCTTCCGCGGTGGACATTGTGTCAGATTCATTCCATTTTTCAATGAAACGCAGTTGTTTACCTTCCGGACCATAAACGATAAGATTTTCCGAACTGACCTGTCCGCCTTCACCGTAGGAAAGCTTTGCTGCTTCAGTATATACTGCTTTTTCTTTGTTGTCGTATTCTATATATAAAGAATAGACCTCTCTGTCGTTTTCGTCGAAAATCGATTCCTTATGAATTTTCGAGCCGTTCTTTTTTTCCGTTGTTGCGGTTATTTCGACCGTTTTGTCGGGATTATAGACCGTTCTCACGGTGACTTCATCATTGTCCGTATCCTTATAGCGTTCTTCCTTGAAATCGCCGATCTTCCGGCCAAATCCGTCGGTTTCCATTCCGGTCGTTACCGTTTTATCTTTTTCCAGCTCCTGAGTGGTGTATGTCAAAACATTCACCTTTCCATCCGGATTGAACGTTGTTTCCCGTGAATTTACAGTTGCCAGGCCATTGGCAGAATACGATATTGACTGTTCGGACATGGTACATACACCGTTCTTGTAATCGGTTCTCACCGTGAAGCCGGCAAGACCCTGGCTGCCGTAGTAGACATCAAAATTTCCATAACTGCCGTCATCATTTACGTAATACTCGGTTTCCCGCAGCTTATTCCCGTTCACATCCCGGTAGGTGTAAACATTGACCGTGGATCCGTCTCTCCGCACCGTCTGCAGCGTCGGGATCACATAACCGTACTGCGCAAAGGCGGCCGAACAAAAAACGGTCAGTGCTGCCAGCACAACAACAAGCAAAAACAGTTTTTTCATAATTATCCTCCGTTTATTGATTTCAGATAAAATTATATCAATCTGATTTTTTCGCATCAACTGACTTTTATAAATCCCATTAACTGACTCTATCAATGTGCATATCAACGATTCTTCGGAACCTTGATCCTGTGTTCCCCAGGATATCGGCAACCGTAAAGGGGATCACAAAATATATATCCTCAAGTCCGTTTTCCTTTTTTTTGGGATTGAAGATTTTTTGCAGCCAGCTCTTTATCACGGAATCCTTAAATACATCCCTCATTGCGTCTTTATTAGGATTCTTCATGGACTTCATGATACCGTGCATGATCTGGGTCATTTCTACGTCTTTTCTTTCGGCGCATTCACTCATGTCGTTATCGAACCATCTTTTGAGGCTGTCCATCACTTCCGGTGTCATGGCGGTTACATTTTGGAATTGTTCCTGAGAAAAAAACCGTTCTTTCATCCCGCCAAAAACTTCCTCATAGATAAGTGCCTGGTAGATCGAGGAAGACGTTTGTCCTGCGTTGAATGCATCGCTCCGTGCCCCTTCCGTTTCTTTCTTCTGCAGCCTGAAAGCGTAATCGACATCCTGTTGGTTAAATTCGTCTTTTTCCAGCATATAATCATGTGCAGATATAAAGGAATTTACGGTTTTTGCTATAAGGCTGAACTTGTCAAGTTCTTTTTGTTCCGCTTTGGTAAGATCCTCATCGCTATTTTCTTTGTCCGAAAGCTCCTTCATCCGGGCCATTTTCTTTACAGCGGCTTCCGGCGTTTTATACACCTGTATGAATGCTTCATACTCAGTCGGGGAAAATACCGCCGTTTTACCGCCGGCTGTAACCTTGAACACATCTTTTCGCATATCGTCGCGGATATCCCCCAGTTCTCCAGGGTTATCTTTCCCTCTGCGAATGTTCTGATAATATTCATCAATCATCCGGGTTCCGTAATTCAGGAGAGATATGGCTTGTACGACCGGCATGTGAAGACGCGCGTCATTTTTGAATATCCGATAAAGCTGGTTCAGTCTGGCAATATCTTCATCACAGTCCCTCCTGGCTGCCCGGAGGTCATTTGCGGTAACCGCCTCCAGTTCAGTTTGGGGGTTTTGTTGAATTTTATTCTTCACAAAGTATGCTCTCATTTTAGAGTCGAGGTCCAGCAATCCATATCCGGCGCAGCTGATCTTAACAATGAGCGTCTTAAGTTCTTCCGAGACCTGCTCCGGACTAATCTCTTTTAAGATCTCCATGGCAGTAGCTTTCACTATTTCTGTTTCATTTCCTACGGCATCCCCGATTCTCCTCAGACTGAAAAACACATCTCCGGGTTTATCGCTGAATTTTTTCAACGGTCCGGAATATTTATAGGCACCGATATCCCCGGCATGCTCTCCGCTGGCACGGCGGAGGTTCTCCCCAACCATTGCCGGAATCTCGGTGTATTTCTGAGGGGTCAAATCATGATCAATTGATTTATGGTAGTTTTTATAATCCTGTTTGGTGACTCTTTTGTTTCCGAAGTTTTCGTAACCCAGATCCTCCTGATCTCCCAGATTCATCAGCAGGTTTTCCACCCCTGCTTTGGCGTTTAAATGAAAGGCTTTTGCGGCAAACATCCCGGCGTTTTCCATAGCCGGGAATTGGACCGCATCCTGCTGGAAGATCGGCTCAGCCAGTTTGGTGATATGCCCTACGTTCTGGATCATATCCTTCACAAAGGTTGTACAGTTGCGCGTGTAGAAACCATAGCCCTGATCGGCATAAGTCTCCGAGGCTCTCAAAATAGCGTTGACCTGTGACGGTTTGGCAGTGAACCGCCGGCTGATCGAATAAACATGATTTTTATCATTGTACATCTGGCCCGGCAGGACCGCATCCCGGCTGATCATCATCATTCCGGCGGAAAGTGCTTGCATACCGCCTCCCGGATAAAAGCCGTACTTGATCATGTATCGTTCATACCGGTTTGTGACCTTGCTGAAGCGGCTGTATTCGATCCCGAGAAATGTATGTCCCATCTCCCTGCCATTGAATGATTCCGAAGAGCCATCCTTCGGCTGATCCACCATGATCGAAACGATCGGATCCAGAGGCTTTTCCCGCTTTCTCGGATTATTCTGATCTCCGGCGGGATTTTCTTCCGCCGCTTTTGCGGCGATCGGAAAGGACCATACCGCCGGGACTTTCCGAAAATCCACATTGACCTGATCATCGCTTAATGAATCGTTTTCCCATTCATTATATTCAGCCCCGTCCCAGCCCGGGATCTGCTTATGATCCCGCTTTTTCTGAAGGCTGCCTCTTTTCCACCAGGATTTGATGAAATCTTTTGCGATTATCCCCCCCGTGATCGGAAGCAGTCCGAGATTAAATACCGCCCCGAGGATTTTCCCTACGGTTGCCCCCAGAAGTTGCATGAAAGTACTCTTGAAGCCGACTTCCTTGTTCAGCTTGTTTTCTTTCATGCGGACCGGTGCAAAATCCAGTTCCTTGATCGAATCCATATCCTTTTCGGCCTGCCCGAGTTCCCCGGGCTGTCCTTCTTCCGGATTTTCGGCTTTTTTTTCTGCATCTTCAACAACTTTCGGAGCTTCTGATTCTGAGTTGATCTCTTTCTTTTGGCCTTTCGGATCGACCAGTTCGACCTTCGGATTCTGCATCTGCTTCTTCATCCGCTCCATCGCTTCTTTGCTGGTGGATATCTCGCTGCTGTCTGAGTCGTAGCCGTCAAGTCTCTGGTTCTGACCGTTTTCGGGGATCTTCTCATCTTTCTGATCCGATCCAATGACCAGAGACATGTTCTCATTGCCGTTCCACAGGGGAATTTCAACAGGACCGCCGCTCAAAAGCATATCCTGCATGGCTGCATTGCCCATGGACAGCGCAGGCATGGAATTGTTTAAGCTGTCAGCCTGTGCTTCTTTTTCGATCAGATCGTTCTGAGGTCCTGAATTGTTCCTTTGAGGCGATGAGTATCTCGGCATTTCTCTTCCTTTATTCCGATATAGCAAAGAATCTTTTTTATGAGCTCGATATCTATAAATATAATTTTACCCTATCAGATATTCGTGATTCCTGCAAGACAGTGTATTGCCACAGAACGTGGCAATCATTTGAACTGAACCGGTGATTTGGTACAATAAAATATGTCTATGTAAAATTACAGAAGAAGAGACCCGCATGCAGAAAACCGAAAAATTCGCCAATAAACTGAAGAAACTCCGTACCGGCAAAGGTATCTCCCAGCAGCAGCTTGCCGACATGATGGTCGTTTCCAGGAGCGCCGTTTCCATGTGGGAACTGGGAACACGCCTTCCGGATGTCAGCATGATCCTCCGGCTTGCGGACTGCCTCGGGGCAGACAGCAGCGAACTGCTGGATATTTTTCAGGAATCACAGGGTGAGGCCAATATTATCATCGTGGAAGATGTTCCCGTCCTGCTTCGCGGGACTGTCCGCATGCTGCAGGAGGAGCTTCCGGACATGAACATCACCGGCTTCAGCAGCGGGAAAGAAGCATTGCAATTCGCGGAGAGCCACAACATCTCCGTCGCTTTTCTGGATATTGAACTGGATGATCAGATGGATGGACTTCATCTGGCCAGAGAGCTCACAAACATAAACAGCCAGACGAACATCATTTTTCTCACAAGCCATGCCGAATATCTGCAGCAGGCAGTCTATGATCACTGCAGCGGATACATTCTCAAACCGCTGAAGCGGGAGCGGATCCGCCATGAACTGAACAACCTGCGTTTCCCCGTTCATGGATTGAGCTTCGGCGAACAGCAGCCAGGCCGGTAATTCCATCGGTCAAGAGGAACGAAATGAATAAAACGGAACCGGTCAAAAAACAGTTCTCTTCAGAAAAAATAATTGATATCGCAATTTTTCTGATATTCTTACTTTCTGCCGCTTTGCTCATATTCCAGTTTAAATCATCGGGTTTGAAAACCGCCGCTCCGGCGATCAATTCATACTTTATCCTGCAGCCGCAGTCTGTCACGGAAAAAGTGATCCCGGAATATACCGGTATCCGGCGGACCTATCAATTTGACATGTCCAAATTACCGGTCAGCAGTGCCCGGACCAGAAGCTTTTTCGTCTATCTCCGCCATACTATCGCTGAAGTGGTTATTGATGGAAAAACCACTGTTGATACGGGAGAAGATCAGGATGTGTTCCACATCGGGCATACACCGGGCAACTATTGGCTGTCCATTCCGATACACGATGTCTACTACGAAAAACCTTTCAGCCTGACCCTTACCCCGGTTTATAACAGTGTTCGGAATGAACAGCCTGTTTTTTATCTCATCGACAGAGAACCTTTGCTGAATATGATCGTCCTTCCCGGGGAAATGCCTCTGATCGCTATGAGTTTTTTCGTGATCACAACGGGAATTTTTCTCATGATCATCGCAGTTGTGATCGGGCTGACCCCGCCGGACCGGGAAAAACTGCTCTATCTCGGAGCTTTTTCAACAGCAGGCGGGATCTGGAAGCTTTGCGGACTTTCAGCAGTAACGCTGGTCCTGGACTATACCGGACAGCAGAAATTTATCTGGTATACCGGTATCTGCGGTTACATGCTGATGCTCGTCTTTTCCCTGCGGCATCTTGTTGCGCTCAGATCCGATGACAGGAATCATATAGGAAAAGCCTGCTGTCTCTTTTCCGCTGCTGTCTCCATCCTGCTGCTGGTCCTGCAGGTGGCAAATCTCCTGGATCTGCACGAAACACTGGTCTGGTACGGATTCGGAATGGCTGTTCTTCATCTGATCGCCTTACTTGGGCATAAACCTGACCGGGATGAGATCCTGTGGCTCGTTCCCGCTTTTCTGTCGCTGTTATTTGATCTTGGAATATACATGAAAACCGGAGCCATTTCCACGGCACCGGTGTTTATGCTCTGGATCATCCTGAACCTGTTTGTCCGGGGATTCGGATTTCTGCACATGGTGATCCGCCGGGAACGCGAATTGCGAATTAAAGATGAGGAATTGCGCGGCGCGAAAATTCAGACGATGATCAGCCAGATCAGGCCTCATTTCATTTTCAACACGCTCGCTTCCGTCAACATGATCTGCGAAGAAAATCCAAAACGCGCTGTGGAGATCATCTCGGACTTCAGCCAGTATCTCCAGTCAAATTTCTCGGCGCTCGCGACCTCGGAGCTTATTCCGTTTTCGGAAGAAATGAAACATGTAAAAGCCTATCTGGATGTTGAAGCCGCACTGTATGAAGACCAGCTTTCTGTTGAATACGATACAGTGTTCACCGCCTTCCGCCTGCCGCCGCTCACGCTGCAGCCCATCGTGGAGAACTGCATCAAACATGGCTTCGGGGGAGATACATCCTCCCTGCATATCATCATCCGGACACGCCAGACCGGCAATGGCGCCGAGATACAAATCGAAGACAACGGACAGGGCTATGCCCCTTCACCGGACGGCGCGATCCATGTAGGCCTGGTGAATGTAAAAGAAAGGCTGAAATTGATGTGCGGCGGAACTTTGCAGCTTGTCCCGTGCAGCACGGGCACACTTGTGACCATATTCATCCCCGCGTAAGTCAATTTTTATCAGGGCTTGCATCTGTTCAGAACCGGGGGAGGGAGCACATATGACAGAGCTTTCGCGCGGACTTTGCCGCAGCAAAGTGCCCGGTCTCCATGTGCTCTGTTCTGAATCGGTATCAGGGCTTTTTATTTATAAGACGGTGATACATCACCAGTGATCCGGAAACTGCCACATTAAAGGAGGCATAATTGACGGATTCGATCTCCACAACATGCTGACATTTCGAAAGCACTTCACGGGGCAGACCGTCAACCTCAGAACCCAGCAGGTAAACAGCCCGAACCGGATGGACAAAGCTTTTCAGCGGCTCACCACCCATTTCAACTCCGACAAGCTGGGCTCCCTGCGGACGGGCAGCCAGGAACACGTCAAAATCATCATAACAACGCAGCGGGATCCGTTTATCGACCCGCAGCACATCGGTGATCTGATGCTTTGCCTTACCTCCCCCTATGGTAAAGATCCCCGCGGCTCCGAGCTGCCAGGCGCTGCGCCACAGCGTTCCGACATTTTCCCAATGCTTCGGCCGGTAAATACCGATTTCAAAATAACCAAGATTGTCTGTTATCATGACTTCTGACCTGAAAACATCCTAAGCTTATACAGGGGTGTCGGGGGATTCACTTTCGCAGGCAGATGAAGTTTATTCCGCGTCCCTGCGAAGCACTCCCTCCCGATAACTTTTCAAATTTATAATTTGCTGCAGCTCCGCCTGTTTTGTAAAAATTATTCACGATACACTAATTCTCAGCATCATTCTCCGGTCCGTATTGTCCGTAATCCAGGATCTCCCGGGGGATCGCCGGGTTGGGATTCGGCGGACCGATAATACCCTCCTCCTCCATCCGGGCCAGCAGCTTGTTGGCACGGCTGTACCCGATGCTCAGCCGGCTCACCAGCATATTGGCGCTCGCCCTGCCCGCACGCTGCACCATTTTCACCGCCTCATCGTAAAGTACATCGCCATCCTTTTTCAGCTGCGGAGCAGGTTCATTGAAAAGCGGCAGCTGGGTCAGCGTCCCCATCGGGGATATCTCCGGTTCTCTGAAAACCTTCTCCGTCACAGGCTGCGGGACATGCACAAGATCCGGATCCTCCGGGATCGTGTCAATACGCGGCTTCTTCTGCCAATAGCTCACGATGCGTGAGATCTCATCATCCGAAACATAAACGCACTGCAGGCGCTTCAGCTGGGTCTCTTCAATGGAAAGGAAATACATATCACCCTTTCCAAAGAGATTTTCCGCACCGGACCTGTCCAGGATCACGCGGCTGTCGGTACTGGTCGCGACCGCAAAGGCGATCCTCGTCGGCAGATTTCCTTTGATCGTACCGGTAATGACGTCCCTGGAAGGACGCTGCGTCGCCACAATCAAATGGATCCCCATGGCACGGGCTGTCTGAGCAAGGCGGACAATGCTGTTTTCAATTTCAGCGCCCACCTCCATCATCAAATTAGCGAGTTCATCAATAACCACCACGATGTAAGGCAGCTTTTTGCTTGAAAACTTGCGGTTGTACTCCTGAATATTGCGCACACCGTTTTCCATGAAATGCAGGTTGCGCATATCCATCTCCCGCAGTACCCACTGCAGCACATTCGCCACCTGTTCGACCTCGGTAATGACCGGTGTGATCAGATGCGGTATGCCGTTGTAACCGGTCAGCTCCACATGTTTGGGATCGATCAGGACCAGTTTCAGCTGATCCGGAGTGTTGTACAGCAGCAGACAGGCCAGGATCGCGTTCAGACAGACAGATTTACCGGAACCGGTGGCGCCGGCGATCAGCAGGTGCGGCATACGCGTCAGATCCGCACCATAAGAGGAACCGTTGATATCCTTTCCCAGTGCGACCCCCAGCTCATATTTACGGCCGCGGTATTCATCACTTTCAATCACTTCCCGCAGGCTGACCGGCACACGGGTCTTATTCTGGATCTGGATCCCGACATAGGTTTTTCCCGGTATCGGTGCCTCAATCGTCAGTTGTTTGACAGAAAGGCTGAGCAAAAGGTCCTTTTTCAGGGATTCGATCTTGTTGATGCGGACACGGGTCTTGCGTCCGTTCTGCTGTTCGATAAAGCCGGGTTCGACCCCGAATTGGGAGAAGGTCGGCCCGCACTGGATATCTACAACGGAGGCAGGAACGTTGTTGTTTACCAGGGTCCGCTCGATCGCCTCCACCTGATTTTTCAGATCATCCGGTGTCGTTCCCTTATGCGGCTTCAGCGGGTCCAGGATCGTTTCAACATCCGGCAGGATCCAGGGATCATTATCTTTTTCATCCTTCCAGCCGGGTTTCTTCTCATCGGAGGGCAGTGTCGGCACAAAGGAGTAATCCATCCGGGTCGTTTCGACCTGTTCATTTTCCTCATCGATAACGACTTTTCTGGTCCGCATCTGAACGACCGGTTCCGGTTCTTCCGCAGGCTCAGGTTTCGGCGTTTCCGCGGGAGCGGAGAGCAATCCGCTGCCTTTGTGGTCTTCTTCCTCCTCAAAGACCGGTTCAGGAGGAAGCTCTTCCTCGGCGGGTTCCTTCACAGGCGGCTGAGGGAGCGGCAGCTGAACGGATCCTGTCTTATCAGCTTTTTTCACCGGTTTCTTCGGTTTTTCGGGAACCGCGGTTTCTGTTTTGGCGGTTTCATCCGCTTTTTTCAGGTTAACAGCAGTCACCGGCTTTCTTTGGATCACATTTTCCGGTTCCTCCGGCTCTTCCGGGATCATTGCATCTTTATCGGGGATCGGCTGGGCGATCTCCTGAAATGTCTCGCGCAGTTTCCGTAGGGATTTCCCAGGGTCGAGACTGATTTTCGGTCTTTCCGCTTTCTTTGGCTCAGATGCTGTCAGCAGTCCCATCGTGGAGCGGAAATCTTTTTCAATATCAGAGGTAAGTTCTTCCGCCTGCTGCTTTTCAGCTTCCATTGCTTCCGCTTCGGCAGCCGTATGGATGTCCCAGTAAACCTTTACCGGAACTTCATTGCTGTTGTCCTGTGCTTTTTCCCGGCTGGCAATAAAGCGCCACGCCTGCCAAATGAAAAAGACTGCCAGAAATATCAGCAGGATCAGCATTCCGCTGTTGCCCAGAACATTGGTGATCATATTGACCACCGTTCCCGCGATGATCCCGCCTGCCTGTTCCGGCGGCTGTCCGGTTTTGTTCGCGTTATACTGGAGGATCAGCGCCAGGAAGAAATAAAGGCCCAGGAAATAAAGATAACGCCGGTAATGCATGACCCTAAAGCGTTCGATATTTTTCATCCAGTAGCGGATGCAAAAAACAACGATCCAGGCATAGAAGAGAAAACTGATCGCTCCGAAGAGCAGGTTTGACATATTCACGCACCAGACGGCAGCTTCCTTATCATTGCCTGAAGCAATGGAGTAAAGGCACAGCAGGGAAAACGCAAAAAACGGTACCAGGGCCATGTCAATAAAACCGTTGTAACGGGTCAGGAAGCGGCGGATCGGACCCATTCCGCTGACAGCTTTCCTCTCAGCCAGGGTTTTCGGGCCTTTGTCCCGTTCCCTTATCTGCGCTTTTTTCTCTTTCCATCCTGCAGAGGCGGAGGTTTTTTTCTCCGTGCCCTTCTTTTCAGCCTTTGAGGTCTTTTTTACCGCTGTTTTTTTCGCTGCTGAAGGTTTTATATTTGTTTTTTTTGCAGCAGAATTACTCTTATTTGTTTTCGCCTTTGTTTCCTTCGGCGTTTTTTTCGTTTCGTCAATATCAGCCATATTATAAGTTATAACATATTTTCTATAGATTTTTAAGGTTCTGACGGATTTCTGACCTGTTTCCGTCATAATTCATCAAGTTTAAACCCCATTTTATTATCTTTCTTACATTAATTACATATAATAATGGTGCATCACAGAACAAGGAGGTTTTTTGATGACAGCACATAACATGGATGCCAAAACAGTTGTGCAGGCACTGGATTCTGATATCACCAATGGATTGACGGAATCACAGGTCATTGAACTGCGCAATCGTTACGGCGCAAACAAACTGAAAGAAAAAAAGAAGAAAACCAATTTTCAGCGTTTTATCGATCAATTTAAAGATGTGATGATCCTGATCCTGATCGCTGCGGCCGCGATTTCCTTCGCGATTGCCTGTACGCAAAATGATCCGGAGGAGTTTTTTGAGCCGATCCTGATCCTGGTCATTGTGGTCGTCAACGCCATTATCGGGACGATCCAGGAAAGCAATGCGGAAAAGGCACTTGAGGCACTGAAGAATCTTTCAGCTCCTCATGCACGGGTGATCCGCGGCGGTGAGGAAAAGATCATTGATGCAGTCGATCTGGTTCCCGGTGATATTATCCGACTGGAAGCAGGAGATTTCGTACCGGCTGATGCCCGGCTGATCCGCAGTGTAAGCCTGAAAAGTGAAGAATCAGCGCTTACCGGTGAATCTGTTCCATCGGATAAGGATGCAAATGTTGTGACAGATGAAAAAGCTCCGCTGGGCGACCGGGTAAACATGGTCTTCTCAGGCTGCTCCATCAGCTATGGCACCGCCACCGCTGTTGTGGTCGCTACCGGAATGGACACGGAAATGGGCAAGATCGCCAATCTGCTCGACAGTGAAGAGGATGGCCAGACGCCTTTGCAGGAAAAACTGGCACAGCTCGGCAAATACCTGGGCATCATCTGTCTGGCAGCCTGCGCGATCGTGTTTGTTGTCGGGCTTATCAGCGGTATCCCGCTGATGGAGATTTTCATGACAGCCGTTTCCCTGGCGGTTTCCGCGATTCCGGAAGGACTGCCGGCGATCGTGACCATCGTTCTCTCCATCGGTGTGCAGCGTATGGTCAGGAAAAACGCCATCATCCGCAGACTGCCCGCGGTGGAAACCCTGGGCTCCGCTTCCGTGATCTGCTCGGATAAAACCGGTACCCTGACCCAAAACCGCATGAAACTGGTCAAGGCTTATCTGGATGAACTGGAAATAACCGAAGAAATCAACACAAATAATTCCGAACCGGTCAAACGGCTTTTGACCTACGGCACACTCTGCTGTGACGGGTCTGTGGTTTTCAACGGAACGGAAGAACTGCATATCGGTGATCCGACAGAAACGGCTATTGTCCTGGCGGCACATAAGAACGGTATGCCAAAAGATGCTTTGAACAGCAAATATCCGCGTCTGGCAGAGATCCCCTTTGATTCCGACCGTAAATTAATGACAACCGTCAACCGGATCGACGGAAAAAATATCGTCATTGTCAAAGGCGCTTTTGATGTAATGGCTTCCCGCTGTATCGCCGGGAACAGGAAAAAGGCTGCCCAGATAAATGAAGAGATGAGCAAAAATGCGCTGCGTGTACTGGCCATCGGATATAAGGTGATCGATCAGGTGCCGGAAGAACCCACTTCCGAACAGCTCGAAAACGGACTGACCTTCATGGGCCTGGTCGGCATGATTGACCCGCCGCGTCCGGAAGCAAAGGAAGCTGTAGCAGTTTGCAAGCAGGCAGGGATCCGTCCGGTGATGATCACCGGCGACCATGTCGTCACGGCGTCTGCCATTGCCGCCGATCTGGGGATCCTGCGGGAAGGCGACCGCGCGATAACCGGTCCGCAGCTGGATGAAATGTCTGAAGAAGAACTCGACAGAAACGTGGAAGATATCTCAGTTTACGCACGCGTTTCACCGGAAAACAAGATCCGCATCGTCAAGGCCTGGCAGAAAAAGAACCAAATCGTTGCCATGACCGGCGACGGCGTCAATGACGCTCCGGCACTGAAAGCTGCCGATATCGGGTGTGCCATGGGCATCACCGGCACCGACGTCGCCAAGGGTGCGGCGGATATGACACTGACAGATGACAATTTTGCCACCATCGTGGAAGCGGTGCGTGAAGGACGCGGGATTTATGCCAATATCCGCAAGGTTGTCGGGTTCCTGCTCGGTACCAACATTGGTGAGATCATCACCGTCTTCACCGCCATGATCTTATGGCATAAAGCCCCGCTGCTTTCCATGCAGCTGCTGTGGATCAACCTGGTCACCGACGGTCTTCCGGCTGTCGCTCTGGGAATGGAACCGGTCGAAAAGGATGTGATGAACAAAAAACCGAAACCCAAGGACGAAGGGCTGTTTGCTCACGGTCTTGGCCTCCGCATCGGTCTGCAGGGACTGATGATCGGTCTGCTTTCCCTCACCGCGTTTTATCTGGGCGATAAAATGACCGGGATAACCGAAGGCGGCCAGACGCTGGCTTTCATGGTGCTGGCACTGTCGCAGATCGTGCAGTCGTTCAACATGCGTTCAGAGCACTCTCTGTTCCAAATCGGTCCCTTCACCAACAGACGCCTGAACCTGGCTGCCCTGATATCGATCCTGCTGATGTGTCTGGTGCTCTTTACGCCGGTCCGCCGCGTTTTTGGTCTGGTCACCCTGCCGGCAAACGGTTATCTGATCGGCCTCGCCCTGACCTTCGTCCCGCTCGTCGTGATGGAGTTCTCCAAGGCCTTTGGACTGACAAAACACTTCAGGGAATAAAAACAAAACTTTAAAGCAAAAAACACCCTCCGGCGCCAAGCCGGCAAGGGTGTTTTTTTGTTTGCATTTCAGGGAAAATTACTGTCCGGTCTTATTTCCCGACCACACTCCACGGGGTCAGCATGGAGCGGATGGGTTCATCAGGTCTGCCATGATCAGTGATAAAGATGCAAACCAGACGGCGTCTGCGCTCATCACGTTTTTCGAAGGCTTCATCTGCCTCGTAAAATTTTGCGGTTACCGGCATAAACCGGTAATATTCATTTTTATGTTTTTCGACAGGCAGATAGTTTTTCATATCCCTGACTTTTGTTTCTTCAGTCAGGATCTGCACGCCCTGTTCTGTAATAAATTCCAAAACCGCATATGAAGATAAAACGCCATAGAGTTTGTTATTCTCAACGACCGGTATATGGGAAAACCCTCTGTCTTTCATAACGTTCATCACCTTCATAAGTCCGCTGCCAAGCGTTGCCTTATAGATCTTGTCCTCAGGGACGCCGTAATAGATCGCCAGCCGCGGACTCTCCACCTGCTCAATAATAGCCCGCAGAGCGTTTATGATATCATCCGACGGCGTAACGATATAGCGGTTGTTGATTTTCGGATTGTGCTGCAGCAGGTTGCGGATATCACGGATAGATGACAGTTCATCCTTCCAATCCCCGCACTCTCTGGAATTCTCATAGCGGGTAACGACACTTTCAAAACGTCCGCTGTCATTGGAATAAGCCAGTTTCAGCAGCTGTTCCAGTTTTTTATAAAGATCAAGAAATTCATCAACACGGGAACCGGCAGCCGGTTTTTTACTCATTTTTTCACTCATAATTCAATCATCTCTTTCTGACCGGTTCTATCCTGCTTTTTGTATCAGAAACAACAAAAGTACAGTCTGAATGATCATAATAACCGGAAGGCCGACCGCGAACTGCTTATTCCGGGTCTTGTGATGAAAGACCTTCATACCCAGGAACGCACCGATACCCCCGCCGGACAAAGCCAGAAGGAACAAAGTCCGTTCTCTGATCCGCCAGCGATTCGTTTTTGCCTTAAACTTATCAATACCGAAAGCTGCAAAAGCGATCAGCGACATGGCAGCGGCATAAACCAGTATGAAATTGATCATACCCGATGAAAACCGGCCTTGCGTGCTTTCAGATAATTTATCAGCTTTTCCGCGGAGGTGTTCATGACCAGCTCCATCGGAAAATCGGCTTCCTTCAGGATCACTTCATTATGCTCATGCTGACCGACCACATCCATAAAATGCGCGTCGCTGCCGATCGTCACAGGCACGCCCCACTTCTTACACAATGCAAGATAAATCAGCTGATTTTCTTTGCAGTTTTTCCGCAGTCCCGGATCCCGGTAGGAGTTTTCATTGAGCTCGAAGATCGTCCCGGTTTCCGCGGCTTTTGCGACGATCCGCTCATAATCCAGCGGGGTATTACTGTCATCCGGATGTCCAAGGATATCAACATAAGGATTTTCGACAATTTTCAGCAAAGCCTGTGTATTGCCTTCCAGCCCTTCGTCGTCATAACACTGCCTGTGAATACTGGCGATCACGATATCCTGCTGACGCAGAGCCCGTTCACTCAAATCAACGGAACCGCCGTTCAGGATATTCACTTCCGCTCCCATCAGCAGACGCACCCCGCTGATTTCACGGGGAATAACGGCAAAATTGCGGAAATAAATATCTTCAGGAGCGCCCAACATTTCATGTCCCGGAACTCCCTTCGTATGGTCGGTAACAGCCAGAGCCTTCAAGCCTTTTGCGGCTGCAGCCTGCACCATTTCCATGATCGTATTGTAGGCATGCCCGCTGGCGATTGTATGCGTATGTGTATCAGCTTCGTAATGCATTCTTGATCCTCCATGCTTTCAACGTTATTATACGCCAGTTTTCAGCTCAAAAGCCTGAACCCGCGAACATTATCCATACCTGAGAAAACGCTGATCGATCCGCAAATTTTTTTTTAAATTTCCGCCGGAAGTGCATCCGTCCCTTAATCCCTGCCGAACATTTACATCGGCGTTATAATTGAAACGAAAAAAATCAGGATTCGGAACTCAGTACGCGGATCAGCTCCCATACACCACATCAGCGACACACTGCACAGGTACTGTTCCGGACAAACAGCGAAAGGCTCAAAAATGTATAAAGCTGTAATTTTTGACTTCAACGGAACACTTTTTGAAGACTACGACCTGCAGGAGGAGGCGTGGAGGATCGTTATCCGCCGCCATCTTGACAGATATCTGGAACCCGCTGAATTTCGTAATAACATCCACGGCCTTGGAAATGTAGACATTCTGGCTTATATCAACAGTCTTGATGCATCAAAACACTTTGACATATCGATCACGGACGAAAAGGAAACGATTTACCGTCAGATCTGCAGGGAGCATCCGGAAAGGGTCCGGTTTGTTCCCGGTGTTACTGAAACCTTTGATGCATTAAAAGCCGGCGGGATCCCCATCGCAATCGCTACCGCGTCAGAGATTCTGAATGTAAATTTTTATTACGAATTTTTCCATCTGGAGCGCTGGTTTGAACAGCAGCATGTCCTTTACGACGACAGGACCTTCCCGCTGAAGCCTGCACCCGATGTCTATCTGAAAGCGATGGAACGGCTCGGGACAGCTCCTGAGGACTGTGTCATCTGCGAGGACTCTAAAAACGGTCTGCTGGCGGCTATCGCTTCCGGTGCCGGCAGGGTGATCGCAAGGCACGATAAAACATCCAGCGGAAAAATGTTCAGTGATCCGAAAATTTATGCGGTCATCGAAGATTTTACCGGTTTTTATCCGAAATACCTGGAGTAACAAGCCATGCTTTCACTTACTGACCTTGAACGAATTCCTGAAAATGTTGTCATGATTTCCGGAGAGAGTCTCCTGACCAGGCGCCATATGCCTGTCCCGCCGAATATGACCGCTGTTATCCGCGATCCCCGGCAGCCCGGGCATCTTTACGAAATGATGAAGGAAGAATATCCTCAGAATCACCCGATACAGCTTATCGGAACGAACGGAAGCCGGGATCTGACCCTTGCGGCGCTTGATCAAAACGACATGAACTTTAACGATTACAGCTATCTCGTCATCCCGCCGCTGCAGGATGAGAACGCTTTTGAAACTTTCCAGGACACAGTTGCCATCCTGCGCAGTCCGCACGGCTGTCCATGGGATAAAAAGCAGACACATCAGAGCATCCGCGGGAATTTTCTGCAGGAAGCCTATGAACTGCTCGATGGGCTGGACCGTGCCGACAACGATATGATCCTTGAAGAACTCGGAGATATATTGTTCCATGTCGTTCTTCAGACACAAATGGCTGTAGATGCCGGTGAATTCACGATGGGCGATGTGATCAGCCATGTCAACAACAAAATCAGATTTCGCCATCAGCATGTTTTCGGAAATCCGCAGGAAATTACTCCGGAACAGGTAACGCTGCTCTGGGAACAGATCAAGCAGAAAGAAAGAGCCGGGCAGCACAAAAAAGGCGGGCTGCTGGACGGCATATCCCGCTCAATGCCCGCACTTTCAATGGCAGACTCCTATCAGGGAAGAGCCGCCAAAGCAGGCTTTAAATGGGAAACGGAAGCTGACTGCCGCAGGAAGCTGGATGAAGAGCTGGCAGAGTTTGAGAAAGCACAGACACCGGAAGAACTGGCAGAGGAGATCGGTGATATTCTCTTCTGCATCGTCAGTATTGCCCGTCTGAACAAGATCGATCCGGAAGCAGCCCTGCGCGAGGCAAACCTGAAGTTTTATGACCGTGTCCATTACATTGAAAAACAGGCGGAAACTCAGAATACGGATCTTTTCCATATGCCGCATGAAGAGAAGGAAAAATACTGGAATGAATACAAAGACCGACAAAAACACGCAGAATAAACCGTCATTCACAGCGGGAGAAATCATTCTGCTGTCTGCCGCGATCCTGTTTTTTCTCTTTGTATTTGTGATTGCGGGATGGTTTGGATCTACTTATCTGCCGGCAGGTCAAACATCCGCTATACATTCAGGAGAATTGGAAGTCGCAGCCGGAAATCAGAAATGTACACTGAAAATTCCCTCCGGAACACTAAAAATAAACCGCCCCTCAAAGGGTGCCGTCGGCGCGAAATATAAATTCAGCGCGGATGCTGCGTTGGATGAACCGCTGCGGTTTGTCAATTGTGAAGGAGGTATTCCAAACTGGACCATAAACATCGAAGCGCAGACCACTTTCGTAGGTGCCGAAGTAAAACCCTTCGATGTTATCCGTGAGCCCGCTTTTGACAGGGATCACTTTTCCTTCAACTGGACGTTTGTTCCGGAAGAACCTGTCTCCCCTTATCAATCTCATTTCTGGCTCCGGGCAATTATCACACAGCAGGATCAAACTATCGAAAACTGGAACATCCTCGTACGTGACTTTCCGATGGAAAATGAAGCTTTATTCGGTTTACCTGCTATTTTCTGGCTCATCGGAGCCGCTTTGGCGCTGATTTTCGGATCATTGTTCCTTGTCCTGTTCCTTCAAAAAAGGCAGAAAAATTCAAAATAAAGCCTGTAATCCTATGCGCAATTTGCGCTTTCGATTTCTTGACATTTTCAATCGTATCAAGTATATTAAAATAGGTAACCACCGCATTCTGCGGGTGAGTTAAAAAAAGAGCCCGCTAACACAGCGGGGGTATGGGGGCCGCAGGCCCCTGGAAATCAGGCGCGGGCTGCGGCTTTCGCAAACACACGAACTTTCGATCCCGCGCCTTGCGAAGCATGCCCTCCGGATTGCAAAGTGAGCTCTTATAGTAGAATTATCGATTTATTTAAAGGAGCCGTCATGAATAAAAAAACCGCCTTTTTCACCCTTGTATTCGTTCTGGTCTGCATCTTCGCTGCCACTTTAAACGCTTCTGCGGATTTTAAAGATGACTTTTCAGATACAGATTACACTTCCAATGGCTGGTATCGGTATGTTCTGCTTGGAAATCCAAACCTTGATTATATCTATACTGCCCGCAGACGTCTTTCTTTCCATATGCCGGATTATGACACCGCTCTGTATTTCCTGAATTCAAATACTGCTGCGGAAGACTCCTCTGTCGAAGCCACTTTTGAAAATGTTTTTTCAGGCAACGCACAATATGCGGTTGTCTGTCGGCACCATGATTATGGCTGGTATGAATTCCGGATCGTTACATCCGGGGAATTCGCCGGAGCATACATGGTTTACAAATATGATCAGTATTTGAAATCTCAGGGAAAAGCGCCGTATGTGGTTCTCCATCCCGGCATGGACCGGTTCTACAGCTATGATATCAAACTTGGCATCAATGCGCAGAACACTTTGAAAATGATCTGCGAAGGGAACCAGATCCGGGTTTTTATTAATGGCAATGAACAATTCCCGATAAAAAATGGCACTCTGCGGGACAATGATTTCACTGACGGAGACAATGGTATTCTGATTTGGACACAAAGACCCGGCGGAACTGCACAGATCGATCTTACCGGATTCAGTTCTGAAGCTATTGAGAAATAAGAGTTTACCCGCAATAGAGAGGCTTTTATGCAAAAAAACAATATGATTTTGCTGACTTTTGTCAGCATGATTTGTGCTCTTTTTGCTTTCGGCTGTGTTTCGGCGGATTTTTTTGATGATTTTTCGCAGGAGGATTATGAAGCCCGGGGCTGGTCCGGCAGACTTCTGTTCGGAAAACCGGATTTGGAATACCTGTATCCCATGCCGGACCGTCTTTCCATTCATATGCCTGATTACAATACGGCAATATATCTCCTGAACGAAAACACGAACACGGATGATTCAACTGTGGAAGTCACCTTTGAAAATGTGTTCTCCCGTCATGGTGAAGTCGGTATTGTGTGCCGTTATCATGAGGATGGCTGGTATGAGCTGCGTGCAGTGCTTTCCGGTCAATATGCCGGCAGTTACGCACTTTATCGTTATGACGGATCTCTGAGGGCGAAGAATAAGAATCCCTTTGTGAGCCTGCATCCTGATCAGGACCGGTTTTATACCATGGATATCAATGTAGGGCGCAATGAGCAGAATACGTTCAAGATGGTTTGTGAAGGAGAAAAGATCCGGATTTTTATCAACGGAAATGAACAGGATCCTCCCTGGAACAAAGAGTTTTGGGCAAAGGAATATAAAGACGGGCTTAATGGTTTTTCTGTCTGGACAGAAACGCCGTATGGACTGGCACAGATCGATGCCATTAATTTCCGTTCATTATTTGATGACGCTGAATAAAACAGGATATCTTTAAACCGCTTTTCAAAAAACGGGGCTGTCGCACATCTTTTATGGTGTACGACAGTCTTTTTCAGAAATACCATCAAAAGTAAATGCTCCGCAATGGTGGGCGGTGCCGGCGGGAGAACT
>CACYHU010000046.1 GCA_902774215.1 uncultured Chloroflexota bacterium | reverse complement strand
AATGACCGTGCCCCGGGTCACTGAAGGTGCGGCTGGCTGCATGGAGTAAGTTTGTGAGTCCGGGACGCCTGTTTCACATCCCGGGAGAGGAAAGTGAGGTTTTTATGAAGAAACTTGTTTTCATGGCACTGGTGCTTTTGCTGGCGCTGAGCGTATTGACGGTTTCCGCGTTGGCGGAGGAGAAGGATAGCGGTGGTGCCATCGGTTATATATCTTTCCTCAACCTGTCAGAGGAGCAGATCATGGCAAGGCGTGAAGGGGAACGCCCTGCCTTTAAATATCTGGAAGAACACGGCGTTTTGGAATCTGCCGAACAAGGCATTCCGCGAACGCATATGATTCCTTATGACTCACTGGACGCCATGCTGATGGGTCTGCTGTCCGGGGAGATCAATGCGATAGAAGTTCCCGACTGCACGGCAAAATATCTCTGTGCTGTAAACGACCGTGTGAAACAGGCCGTCTTTTTTCACCCGGAAAAAGCTGATGAATTCTCACAGGATCTGATCGGCTGGCTTGGCAGCGGCTATTCCTTCATGATGCTGGAGAAAAACAGCGGCCTGCGGGATCAGTTCGATCAGGCTATTGAAGCAATGAAGGCTGACGGGACGCTGGAGGAGCTGGTCCGGGTCCACATCACGGAGGCAGCCCGGAGCGGGAAACCGGAAGCCGTCAATTTTGAAGCCTTTGACGGAGAACCGATCCGGGTAGCCGTCACAGGATCCCTTCCGCCCATGGATTATGTGGCCGAGGACGGCAGCTTCGCCGGTTTCAACACCGCCATCCTCGCGGAGGTCGGAAAGCGGCTGGAGAAGAACATCGAGCTTGTGCAGACAGACAGCGTAGGCCGTGCCCTCGCCCTGGCTCAGGGTAAGGTGGATGTTGTGTTCTGGAGTCGGGGAGCGTCAGAGGCAGAAGTCACGAGTGGCGCTCCATCAATGAACAAGGAAGAGTTTGAAGCATTTATTCAGGAAAAACGGGCGAAGCAAACAGAAGAAGAAACTGCCATCATGTCAGGATTGAATAGCGTATCGCCGTTTGAAGAATACTGGAGCAGAGACATGCCGGAAGGCACGATAACCTGAAGTGACCGCTTCCGGGAATCAGGGCGCAAATACCGTTGTGACAGACCCCTGTCTGTCCGTTCCCCTGTGGTGAATGTAAATTAAACAGTGCCCGCCGTCATTGCTGCGGCGGGTACTGTTTTATGATGAGCTGCGGACGGATCTTATGAAGGATCCGGGCAGCGTTAACCGCCTTCTCCGAATGATTTTTCAGGGTGAAAAAACAGGTCCAAAATCCGAAACCGCGGCTGTTGAGAATTGAAAATAAATTCTTTTCAGAAAAGATCAAAGCAGTTTATAATAATCTGTGAATAAAAAATCATAAACATTGATCACCCGAACTGAAAGGATATGTCAAAATGAAAAAATTCCTTTGTCTTTTGTTTGTAATCTTCCTGCTGTCATGCTTCCCTGTGTTTGCGGAGAGCGCGGAACCGGGTCTGCTCCGGACCGCGGTTCTCTATGACATTTCTACCATGGATGTCTCGGAGACCACGGATGACTACCTGATACCGCTGAACGTGTTTGACCGCCTGTTTGAAACGAAGTCCGTTTCCGGCTCTTCGGAAATTGTAAAGAGCCTGGTGACGGACTACGCTGTCAGTGAGGACGGCCTGACCTATGACTTCACGCTGCGGGATGGCATTGTGTTTTCCAACGGCAGCCCGCTGACCGCCTCGGATGTACAGTTCAGTTTTGAACGGCTGCTGAAAAAGGCAAAGGAGAATACGGAGATCGCGCTGGAGATCCTGGGCGCTGAAGCTGTGATGAACGGGGAAGCGGATTCCCTGGAAGGGTTCAGCATTACCGATGACACACATTTTTCCGTGAAGCTTTCCGCGCCGAACGCGGGCTTTCTTGCGGAGCTTTCCGCACCTGCCATGTCCATCGCGGACGCGGAATCCATGACAGACGGCTTCGGCAAAGAACCGGCTGAGACGATCGGCACCGGACCTTATATCGTGACGGAATGGGTGAGCAATGATCACTACACCCTGGTGTATAACGATAAATACCGGGGTGAAGAACCCAGCGTAAAGAAGCTGATCGTCAAGGTGATCCCGGACGCAATGAGCCAGAACCTTATGTTCCAGAACAACGAGCTGGATATCCTCAACCTGGAATATCTTGACAGTGCCATCGTTGCCTCTGCCTATAAGACAAAACCGGCAGACCGGATCGTCAGCACGCCGAAGGTCGGTATGATCTATCTGCTCATGAACGAGAACAACCCGTATCTCGGGGATGTGAACGTCCGCAAGGCTATCGGGATGGCGATCGATACGGACCAGATCATTCAGGGTATTTACATGGGCAATGCTCAACGGGAAAACGGCATCATCCCCACCGGTATCTGGGCGCACAATGACGGGATGAAGGGGTTCCCTTATGATCCTGAAGGCGCGAAAGCGCTGCTGAAAGAGGCCGGATACAAGGATGGTGAGATCAAATTCGAACTCTCCCTGGACTCTGCCTCCAACACCGCCGTACAGCTGATCTATGCCTTCATCAGCGACCAGCTGAAGAAAGTCGGTATTGAAGCGAATGTTGTGAGTTATGACCATTCCGCCTGGCTTGCCCTGCGTTCAAGCGGTGAGATGGATTCCTTCGTGGCAAGATGGGGCATGGATTACAATGATCCGGCGAACATCATGTACACCTTCTTCGGCAATGAGAGCAATTCCAGGGGACGCAGCCTTAATTATTCGAACGCGGAGATCATTGCCCGGGTTTCCGCCGCCCGTTCTATCGTGGATGACGAGGAGCGGAAAGCGGAGTATCAGGCGCTGGAAAAGAAGCTGATCGAAGAGGACGCGGCCTGGATCCCGTTCTGCGTGGAATTGCATCTCTGGTGCCTGGGCGACCGGGTGGAATCCTTCACGCCTCACTGGGCAGGATTCAATGACTTTTACGCGTCAGAAGTCATGTTAAGACAGTAATGAAGCAAAAAATCGCGCAGCGCTCCGTTCAGGCGGTCATCGTGCTGATCGGGGTGGTGCTGCTGACGTTTGTGATGCTGCGCATCGTTCCGGGCAACCCCATCGAGACCATGATGGGGGAGCATGCGGATGCCGCTACCGTGGCACGCATGACCGCGGAGATGGGGCTGGACCAGCCGCTGCACCGGCAATTTTTCCGGTATCTCTTCTCCGTGGTCCGCGGGGATTTCGGGACCAGTTATTCCCTTGGGAAGCCCGTTTCGCTTTTGATACAAAGCGCTTTTGGCAATACCCTGAAGCTGGCCCTCTTTGCGGCGCTCTTTGCCTGGACACTTGGGATCACCTGCGGACTGATCTGCGCGGTGAGCAAGAACCGGCTGCCGGACCGCCTGTTCATGGGCTTTTCCCTGCTGGGGATCTCCCTGCCGGTGTTTATGGCAGCCATGTTCCTGCAATATATCTTTGCCTTTAAGCTCCACTGGCTGCCGATCTCCGGCACAGACAGCTGGAAGTGTTTTATTCTGCCTGCCATTGCCCTCGGCTGGAACTCCGCCGGACAGGTGGCACAGATGACCCGGACCGCGCTTCTGGAAACACTGGCGGAAGATTATATCGAAACGGCCCGGGCGAAGGGTCTGGGAAACGCCGGCGTGCTGCTGAGCCACGCTCTGCGCAACGCCATGCTGCCGGTGCTGACGATGATGACCATCCAGTTTTCCAGTCTGCTCTCCGGCGCCGTGATCACCGAAACAGTATTCTCCATCAACGGCATCGGACGGTTGATGGTACAGGCTATCTCGGGCCGGGATATTCCCCTGCTGCAGGGAACTTCCCTGCTTGCGACATCGGTCGTGATCCTCGGGAGTCTGCTGGCGGATTGCCTGTATTCCGTGCTGGATCCCCGTATCCGGGAGGAGAGCTGAACCATGCCGGGAGGAAAACAGAAACAGATCGAACAAGCCGCGGATCTTCGGGTGCAAAGCCAGATCGGTGAGGAAGAGCGCTTTCGGGACCTGATGCGGCGCATGGCCCGTGAGAACAAAACAGCTGTGTTTTCCTTCTTTTTGATCATACTGATGACCCTTGCAGCCATTCTGGCACCGAATCTCACGCCGTATGATGAAAACAGCATGGATCTGATGCACCGCCTTTCGCCGCCCTCAGCGGAACATCTGCTGGGAACAGACGAAGGCGGACGGGACGAGCTGACGCGGCTGCTTTACGGCGCGCGGGTCTCGCTGCTGATCGGCGTGGTGCCGACGCTGCTGAGCCTGATCCTCGGCTCTGCGCTCGGTGTGCTGGCGGGCTACCGGGGCGGCATCACCGACGTGATCATCATGCGCGCCGCGGACGTGACGCTGGCATTCCCGTCCATGCTGCTCGCCATGGTGATCATGTACTCCCTGGGCGGCGGGCTCGTCAATGTCTTTCTGACGCTGACGCTGGTCAACTGGGCGAATGTCGCCCGGGTCGTCCGTTCCCAGACACTGAAGCTCAAAAACAGCGAATTTGTGGAAGCCGCGCGCATCATCGGTGTATCGGAAGGGAAGATCATGCGCCGGCACATTTTGTCGAACTGCCTGCCGACCCTGCTGGTCCTGTTCACGCTGAATGTCCCGGAGTCGATCCTGACAGAGAGCAGCCTGAGCTTTTTAGGTCTCGGCATCCAGCCTCCGAACGCTTCCTGGGGACTGATGATCAATACCGGAAGACAGTATCTCTATAACGCGCCCTGGCTGTGCTTCGTCCCGGGAGCGGCGATCATGCTGGTCGTGCTGGCCTTTAACTTTCTGGGAAACGGACTGCTGGACGTTCTGGATCCCAGGCAGAAAAAACAATGAAAGTGGACAGGGATGGAACAGAAAACGCTTGATGTCCGCAGCCTCACAGTCTGCATTCAGACAATGAAAGGGATGATACGGCCTGTAAACGACGTATCTCTGGAAGTCCCGAGGGGGGGCATCGTGGGCATCGTGGGTGAATCCGGATGCGGCAAGAGCATGACCGCCCGTGCCGTGATGGGCCTGATCCGCTATCCCGGGAAGGTCACCGGCGGGTCCGTGTACCTGGAAGGCAGGGAGATCACGTCCCTGCCGGAAAAGGAACGGAGAAAGCTGCGGGGAGCGGAGATCTCGATGATCTTTCAGGAACCGATGACCAGCCTGAATCCGGTGATGAAAGTCGGGAAACAGGTGGAGGAAGCTGTTCTTCTGCATACAAACTGTTCGAAGGAAGAGGCAAGGGCAAAGACGCTTGATATTTTCCGGGAGGTGGAGATACCGGAAGCGGAAGCCCGATACAACTGTTACCCCCATCAGCTGTCCGGCGGTTTGCGGCAGCGCGTCATGATCGCGATGGCGGCCGTGTGCAGGCCGAAGCTCCTCATTGCCGACGAACCGACGACGGCTCTGGATGTCACAGTGGAGGCACAGATCCTGAAGCTGCTGGAGCGCCTGCGGGACGCGGGTACTGGCGTGCTGCTCATCAGCCACAGCCTGGGCATCATCGCGCGTGTCTGCGACTATGTCTATGTGATGTATGCCGGGCAGATCGTGGAGCAGGCTGAAACCGAAGTGATTTTTGACCGGCCGGCACATCCATATACCCGGGGACTGCTGCGTTCTGTGGTTTCCCTGCGGGAAGGGGCCGGTACGCTTGAAACCATTCCCGGCGTGGTGCCGAACCTTCTCCGTCTGCCGGCCGGCTGCAGCTTTTCACTTCGCTGCGGCATGTGCACGGAACGCTGCGAAAAGGATGCTCCGCGGCTGCTGGAAACAGAGCCCGGTCACAAGGTCCGCTGTTTCCTCGCGGAAAAGGAAGGTGTGAGATGAGCGGCTGCCTGCTGGAAGCACGGGAACTGACAAAGGAATTCCCCGCAGCGGGAAAGAAACGCATTCACGCGGTTTCCGGTGTATCGCTGAAGATCCGGGAAGGGGAGACCCTCGGTCTGGTGGGAGAATCCGGCTGCGGCAAATCGACCCTCGGCAAACTGATGATCGGCGCGCTGAAGCCGGATGCCGGGGAAGTGTTTTTCCGCGGGAAGAACATCATAGCCATGACGGAGCGGGAATTCAAACCTTTGCGGAAAGAACTGCAGCTCGTATTCCAGGATCCTTACGCGTCGCTGGATCCCCGGATGACGGTACGGGATCTGGTGGCGGAGCCCATCGAGACCTGGGGGCTTTGCGCGAACCGGAAAGAGACCACGCTGCGGGTTCAGGATCTGCTGCGGGCGGTGGAAATTCCGGAAGAATTTCTCTGCCGCTATCCGCATCAGTTTTCCGGCGGACAGCGCCAGCGCATCGGGATCGCCCGGGCCATCGCCGCGGATCCTTCCTTCATCGTCTGCGATGAGCCTGTCTCTGCGCTGGATGTTTCGGTACAGAACCAGATCCTGAATCTGCTGAAGGCGCTGAAAGCGTCCCGAAAGCTTACATTTTTGTTCATCAGCCATGATCTTTCAGTGGTGCGCTATCTGGCGGACCGGGTATGCGTCATGTTTCTGGGAAAGGTCTGCGAGATCGGGCCGACGGAAGAGGTTTACCTGCACCCGAGGCACCCCTATACACGCTTCCTTCTGGACGCGGTACCGGTGCCGGATCCGTCACAACGCGGGAAGGAGATCCGCCTGCTGAAGGGGGAACCCCCGAGCCCTGCCGATCCGCCCTCCGGCTGCCGTTTCTGCACACGCTGTCCTTATGCCGCGGCCCGCTGCGCTGCAGAAGATCCGGAATTGCGGGACCTCGGAGGTGTTCAGGCGGCCTGTCACTTTGCGGATAAAGCGTTCAGCGTATAGTATATTCCCTTACGATATGGTGTATAGCTTGCCTCAAAAGTATTCTGACCTGTGCTGTCCGAAGCCTGCTTTGTAACGTTTTATTTCTTTCAAGCCAGTCCGAAACGTATAATTGAATAGCGAAAGAAGTGAGTAATTATGTCAGATCTGGAAGAAGCAAGAGCCTTTTTTGCCAACGATCGTTATGCTTCGGAAGCAACCGGGATCGTTATTGAAGAAGTCGGTGAGCATTATGCCAAATGCAGCCTGAAGCTGGACGGGCGCCATCTGAATGCTGTCGGACATGTAATGGGCGCGGTTGTTTATACCATGGCGGATTTTACCTTTGCTGTCAGCACAAATTTCAAGGCAGAACGTCCGACGGTAACTAATGCGGCGCAGATCAGTTATCTGAATTCTCCCAAAGGGGATACACTTTACAGTGAGAGCAGGCTGCTGAAAGACGGACACCGCATCTGTTTTTATGAGATCCGCGTCCGGGACAGCGAAGGCGTGGATGTTGCTGTCATCAGTATGAACGGATACCATATTTAGTATGAAAGGTGACGGGCTGACGGTCCGATACAGGATATTTCATCAGAAGGTAAAAAGCCATAACCGGGAAACGTTAAATTACAGCTGCTGATTATGAACAATGAAGAACATATCAACAAAATAGGTCAGGATTTCAGCCTCTGGGGGCTGCTGAAGTTCAGCTTCCCTTCAGTTTTGAATAATTTTTTTGCACAGTTATTTAAAACACTGGATGACGGCCTGTTTGTGTCACGTTTTGTAGGAAAAAGTGCCCTGGCCGGGATCAACATTCTGAACCCGATCAACTTCTTTCAATTCAGTCTGAACAATCTCTTTGCTGTCGGTGCTCCTAATCTTTCCTCCCGAAAAATGGGACAGGGAGACCAGCAGGAAGCCAAACGTATTTTTTCCCGTATCGTTTATGTTGCTTTTTTTATCGGAACACTGTTTGCTCTCGGGCTGAATATATTTGCTTTCCCGCTTCTCAAAGTTCTGGGCGCGGATGAGGAACTGACCCCGTTTGCGCTGATTTCCCTGCGGACAATATTTGCCTTTACACCGGTCACCCTGACCAACGCAGTATTTAATAACTATTATTCCACTGCCGGGAAGCCTTCAATGGGACTGTTATGTTCCATCCTGAACGGGACGATCAACATTGGTCTGGATATACTGCTGGTCGTCGTCAAACAAATGGGTGTATTGGGAGCCTGTCTCGCCACAATTTCAGGTGATGCGGTGGTTTTCGTGATCGGGCTGATATTTTTTCTGAACCGGGATCATGAGATCCATTTTGTAAACCCGGAAGGAAAATTCTTTTCCACTGCTATTGCCTCCTGCGAAAACGGTCTGCCGCAGTTTATCAACACATTATCCCTTTCCCTTTCTTCACTGGTGATGAATTACCAGCTGCTGCGCTATGTCGGGAATGACGGGATCGCCGCTAATTCGATTGTTTCGGATCTGCTGCGCATTCTGACGTCGCTGTTTTTCGGGTATACGCTTTGTGTCGGACCGATCGTTTCCTACAATTACGGGGCAAAGAAGAAAGAGCGATTGAGAAGATTGCTGCAGCAAAATGCCATGGTCTGGGCAATGTCTTCCGTGGTGCTTACTGTGACAGGGCTGCTGCTGCGCAAACCTTTTATTTCCATTTTCATCAACCCGAATGATAATTCGGAAGTTTTTTATGCGCTGACCCATTATGGGCTGACGATCCAGTATTTGTCCCTGCCGTTTTTCTCAGGATGTGTGATCATTCCCCGTCTGCTGACAGCAGTCAACGAACTCCGCGCCTCCATGACAGTGGCAATCTGCAGAAATGTGGTCCTGCGCCTTCTCTGTATATTGACCGTTCCGCTGGTTTTTGGTTATCGCGGCATCTGGATCGCGGGACTGATATGTGAATTTCTGGCGTTTCTGGTCGACCTTTATGCGCTCAATAAGCACCTGCCGAGTTATGGCTATGATGCTCCGTTAAAAATCGGCGGAAAGGCATGAGACAGATGAAACGGGTGTTTCTGTTTGGTTCCCAGATAACTGTCGGCGGTGCCCAGCGGGTGCTGCTGGATCAGGCGCAATGGTTCAGGGATAAAGGGTATGATGTGCAGGCGGTCTTTTTTTATGATAAAGACGGTCTTCTCTCTGAATGGTCCGCGAGTTATCCTTTCCCGATCACCGCGCTTTCAGTCTACCGGCGCGGAGCCGGGATAGGAAAAAACCTGGGCGGCCTTTTTCACGGATTTTTCGGTTTGCTCCGCATGCTGAAGCAGGTAAAACCGGATTATTTTGAATCTTTTACCCATGACGCGAATCTGATGGGGATCCCGGCTGCCTGGCTGTGCGGGATCAAAAGCCGTTTCGCTTCCCATCATGGACAATTCGCCGGACAGTCCGCTTTATCCAGAAAGCTCCATACGAAGGTCATCAACAGCGGGATGACAAAAAAATTGATCTGTGTTTCGGAACGGGCAAAACGACAGGCATTATCGGAAGGGATCCGCAAAGACAAAATAGAGGTGATCTTCAACGGTGTGCAGCCGGTGGAAGGAGATCCGGCTGTAAGGACTGTCGCGAGAAAAGAACTCGGATTGGCAGATTCGGATATGATGATCCTGAACGTAGGGAGGCTGACACCGGAAAAGGCACAAAAAAATCTTGTGAAGGCGGCCGGGCTTTTAGTCCCGGAACATCCTGAGTACCGATTCTTCATTGCCGGTGAAGGACCCTGCAGAGGAGAATTGGAAACATTGATCACTGAAACCGGTTTATCTGAAAATTTCACCCTTTTGGGCAGCCGTCCGGATGTAGACCGGCTGCTGAATGCCGCGGATATTTTTGTACTGTATTCTGATACAGAGGGAATGCCGGTTTCGCTGATGGAAGCCATGAGTGCGGGATTGCCGTGCATTGCTTCAAACCTGGAGGGAATCGCCCAGCTGATCCCGGATGATCAGTATGGAACGCTGATCCCTTCCGGTGATCCGGAACTGCTTGCGGATACAATTCAGAAAACCGTGTCTGCTCCGGAAAAATGCATCCGGCAGGGAAAAGCTGCCGCCCGGCGTATCCGGGACTCTTTTTCTCTGGATGCTTCCTGTGAACAATACAGGTTATTATTTGAATCCTGAATATAAAATTTTGTGAGAATCAGGACAGGTCAATGTGAAACAATGCTGCTGCACTTTGACCTGTCCTTTATGCAATAATTTCTATTTCCGGGGGTCTGCGGCCCCCATACCCCCGCTGTGTTTCAGGGCTCTTTTTCTGACTCACCCGCAAAAAGCGGTGGTTACCTTTATCCGGCGAGTTTGACCCACAGAGCGGGGCGGATCATTCCGGTCACATCGGAAACATCCGGGCCTGTATTCAGCAGCACACCGAGAGAGTTGATGCTGGTCGCGGCACTGCTGAATTCTCCCGGGCTGCGCAGCCACCACCAGGCACAGCCGGGATCTGCCGTGCCGTATGCCCCATGGGCACGGGCAAGAGCCGTGGGCTGTGCTTTACGAAGTGCCTCATAAGGGAAATAGCGGAGAACTTCATCAATACTCAGCAGAAAGACATAATCATCCGTGTTATTGCCGCCATAGGTGCCAAATGCAGAGTTGCCGGGATTGCTGTTCTGCGTTTGTGCGATCCACTGACGCTCAGTATCATTAAAGACACCTTTATAAAAGTTACTGTTCAGATAGTCGCGGAGAGAACAGCCTTCCCAGGTTATGGATCGTGACTCCCAATGGTAAGCCATGGTCTCCAGTCCGTATACGGAAAGCAAAAGAGCTCTGCCGCTGTTGTAATCAATGTCAATACATTCCCATTGAATTGCTTCAGAGCCGTTGTTGTAGTTGTTATCCTGTTCGTAACGTCCGAAACTGAACACATCACCAATTTTGATGTTTTCGAAGGGATAGGGATCTGAACCGCCGGAAGGCAGCCTTTGTATCTGTTCCGGCCATTGGTTTCCGCCGGCAGTGCTGCCTTCCCGGTTCACAAGCTGGCCATTTGAGAATGTTACCTTGTCGCTGGTACCATCGGGATGAAGCAGGATACCGGTACCATCCGGCTGTCCATTGATCCATTGACCGTCAAACTTGTCTCCATCGGAGCCCCAGAAAAAAATACCGGTGCCATTACTGATAGCCCCATTAATAAAAAGGCCTTCCCAATATTGACCGCTGCCGAAGAAAGTCAGGCGGCCGTTACCGGAGATCTGGCCATCCGTAAACTCACCTTCATAGCGATCACCGTTCGCCCAGATATAGGTCCCTTTGCCGTTATATTGTCCGTTTACAAAATACCCCTCGTAGCGGTCGCCGGTGGCGTAACTTTCTTCACGATATTCCGCATTGGTCTGCGACGGCGAAATTTGTGCCTGCACGGGTTTTTGTTTCGCAGCAGACATTAAGACCATAATAACGAAGAAAAATAAAGCAGCAGAAAGATTTTTTCTCATTAAACGTTCCTCCAGGATTTCAATTCTTTAACAACCAACATTTCTTTCCGGAAAGCCAGACATGTCCGGTGCAATATTTTCAGCGGGTCCAGACCATCAAAAGGGTACTTATGCGAACCGTTTGTATATCCATATTATTATATCAATGTCTGCAAACAAAAAAAAGCTGTTTCCAAAACCTGGATTTTTTCTCACAATAATTGTTTTATTCAGCGGTGTATATTTGATTTCGCCATACCGCGGAATTGCTGTACAGTTACTTTCGGGTATAATAAAAGAAGGCGGCTGTTCAGAGCCGGGCGGCACAGCTCAGGTAACAGTCCTTTCGTAAGGGCTTCGCCGCAGCAAAGCGGCAGTTTACGTGTGCTGCGTCCTGAATAGATCCAATAAAAAATTGAAATGATAATATTATTGACTTTTATTATTTTAACATCACAATAAATATTTATGGAAATCAACTATTGTTACGGATGTATGGAGCCCCTGGAACCGGGACAGCATATCTGCCATATCTGCGGGCATGATAATTCAATCCGTGATAACCAAAACCTGGCACTAAATGAAGGCTCGATCCTGAGAGGTAAATATCTGGTCGGGAAAGTTCTCGGGAAGGGCGGATTCGGTATCACCTATCTTGGCCTTCAATTGAATCTGAATATCAGGGTTGCCATTAAAGAACATTTTCCACAGGGCTTCTGCAGCCGTTATGTGAACACAAAGGAAATCGTTCTGTCCGATAAACAGAATTTTGAAAGAAGTCTCAGGGCATTTGAAAGTGAAGCCCTGACACTTGCAAAATTTAAAAACGAACCCTCCATTGTCCGGGTAATTGATTATTTCCAGGAAAATAATACTGCTTATATCGTGATGGATTATATAGAAGGTCCGAACCTGAAAGAAGAAATCAGACGTCTCGGCAGGATACCATGGAAACGGGTTCTCTCATTAATGATGCCATTGATGTGGGAGCTGGACCAGCTGCATCAGGAAAAGATAATCCATCGTGACATTAAACCGGATAATATAAAGATCATGCGGGATCAAAAAAACGGGATTGAGCGACTGATTCTTCTGGATTTCGGCGCGGCGAGATTTTTCACAAGCTCAGAACTTTCCGGAACCTATTCAACGATCCTGACTCCCGGTTTTGCTCCTTATGAACAATATCTTCAGCATACTCATTTGGGACCATATACCGACATTTATGCATTGTGTGCAACAATGTATAATTCGATTACCGGAAAAATGCCTCCTGCAGCTCCTGACCGTATGCTAGGTGAGGACAAGCTGCAGCCATTTTCAGTATTCGGGCTTGATGTGCCGGAATATGTTGAAAGAGCGATCTTCCATGGTATGGAGCGAAATTACACAGACCGACCGCAGTCGATGTATGATCTCTATCAGGAATTTGCCATTCCTGCCCAACAGGAACAGAAAAGAAAAGATGGAGAAGCCCGGGCCGCCAATGAAAATGAGAAGAAATATGAATTGGCGCTGACCTATATGAATATAGGGTCAAAAGAGGGCTATGCAGAAGCAGAGAAGCTGCTCCATGAAATTTCCGGTTGGAAGGACGCGGATGATCTTCTGCAAAACTGCCGGGATAAGCTTGATGAAATCATGTCAGGGGAGAAAAACGATCCGCACGGGCAAAAGAGGACAGAAGGAAATACAGTTGATCATTCATTTATCAATAAGGTTTCCAATGATAATTCAGATCTGCGGGTTCCTGAAGCCAATATAATAAAAAAAACAAAAATATCAAACAACCAGCAATTGATCAGACTTCTGTTTTTATCACTGGCATTTATTTCCATGCTTGCTTTGATATTCTGGCTGCTGCCAAAGGGAAAAGACCGGGCTCCGTCAGAGGAGAATCGTTCTGTTTCAGTTTCCGACCAAATCAATAACGATCAGACACGGGTAATTATTGCGCAGGAAACGGAGAACGTATCTGATTTTCAATACCAGACAGAGAATGAAACAACACCGGAACCTGTCAATATGCAGTCTCCTGTCGATACCGGTATGCCGAAACCGACCGATACAGCTGTGCCTGCAGCCACTTCCAAACCGACGGAAACACCGCATCCTACCGATACGAATACACCGAAACCGACTGATACAGCTGTGCTGACAGCCACTTCCAAATCGACGGAAACACCGTATCCTACCGATACGAATACACCGAAACCGACCGATACAGCTGTGCCGACGGCCACTTCCAAACCGACGGAAACACCGTATCCTACCGATACGAATACACCGAAACCGACCGATACAGCTGTGCCTACAGCCACTTCCAAACCGACGGAAACACCGTATCCCACCGATACGAATACACCGAAACCGACAGATACAGCTGTGCCTACAGCCACTTCCAAACCGACGGAAACACCGTATCCCACCGATACGAATACACCGAAACCGACTGATATAATTGTGCCTACAGCCACAGCAATACCTGCAAACACTCCAAAACCTATAAAAACAGTGGATACCTCCGTTCTGTCAGATATTACTCAACTGGTCAAACTTGGGGAAGAAGCCTATGTTAGAAAGGATTATGAAACGGCTGCAAGTTATCTGCTTCCTGCAGCAGATGAAAAAAAGCATCCGGCAGCACAATTTTATGTGGGATATATGCATGAGAAAGGATATGGTGTGGACCAGTCTTATGAAAAGGCACTTGAGTATTACCGGCTGGCAGCTGATCAAGGAAATGTTCTTGCTCTGAATAATATAGGGTTCATGTATGAGAATGGATATGGTGTGGACCAGTCTTATAAAAAAGCACTGGAGTATTACCGGCTGGCAGCTGAACAGGGGTATGACATGGCACAGTATAGTCTCGGTACAATGTATTTAAATGGTTACGGTGTAAGACAGTCCTATGAAAAAGCACTGGAGTATTACCATCTGGCAGCTGATCAGGGGAATGACATGGCTCTGAATAATATAGGGTTCATGTATGAGAATGGATATGGTGTGGACCAGTCTTATGAAAAAGCACTGGAGTATTACCGGCTGGCAGCTGAACAGGGGAATGACAACGCACAATTTAATCTCGGTACAATGTATTTAAATGGTTACGGTGTAAGACAGTCCTATGAAAAAGCACTGGAGTATTACCGGCTGGCAGCTGATCAGGGAAATATCTACGCTCAATACTACCTTGGATTGATGTATGAATTTGGCCGCGGCGTAGAAAGATCATATGAAAAAGCACTGGAATTTTACAGACTGGCAGCTGAACAGGGGAATGAAGAAGCAGGACAAAAAGTTGAAGAACTTCTTCAAAAAATAAATGGTTCGCTGTGACATTATCAAGCGAACCATTTGTTTATTGCATGAATCTGCTTCACCGGCTGCTGCCGGCTATAAAAATCAGTCTCCGATCGGTCTTGCGGCAACAATACGCCGGTTGGCAAAACCGCCGGAAATCATCTCATCTTCACAGGTCATCAGTGTCAGAGTATTTTCATATCGGGATGCGATCTGGTTCAGAGCTTCGGCATCGGTCTCGGAAATTTTCTCGTTTGCATAAATTGTGTAAGTCAGTATATCACCTTCTTCATTGAGGACAAAGATTCTTTCACCCGTCTCCATTGTACTCAGCAGGGCGAAAGGCCCGAGTTCTGTCGTGTTCAGATTGTTGTGTCCGGCAAGGACAGTAACACCTTCTCCGGGAAAATCGAAACCTTCCAGTAAACCGACTCTGTTTTCCAGCCATGTGACCGGATATCCATTATCAGTATACGGAACCTGGACGATTTCAGCATGGACAGAAAGTGCCGGTATTGCAAGTGTCCAATTCAGCGGTTCGTAAGTCAGTTTTTTGGGCATTGGCGGTAATGCATGGGGAACCGCTGCAGAAAAACCGGTCTGAGGTAAAGTTTCACCGTTTGGCAGCTGTCCAAGCGTTCTGATCCCGCCAGCTGAATCCTGGCTGATCAAGAATGAGTCTCTGCCCATCGTTAAATTACCATTATTATCTATACCGGAGACGGTAGTGTTTCCTGAGGCGACTGATTTAATACTAAAAACGGCAGCACCGGTTGTAAGACCACTTGGAAGAGGTCCTGAAAGTGACATAAAAAAAGGATTTTCACTTTTACTTGTACTATGAGGAGCCTTGACAGTAATTTCCCAGCCTTCGGCAAAATCACCTAAAGGTTTTATGTATTCGAGTTTATCACCATCGAATTCAAATGTGAATGTAAAATCTTCTATTGGTTCTCCGGTGTTGTTAATAACAATATTTAATATATTTTCTTTTCCCGGACAGCGTTTTTTATATTCCCATTTGAAATCAATGTCATGATATTCTTCTTTCCCCGGAACATAACCAGGCCTCAGCGGTCCTTTGAGTGAATCTGCCTGAACAGATAGAACACTCAGGGAAAAAAGACACAACAGTAAAAATAATGCAGCGATTTTTTTCATAATAAACCTCCTTTAATGAGATATTAATATATATCTCTCATAATTGATACTGAAAATTAATAGCCAGGATCAACAAGTCCCGCTGATCCTTCTGCTAATCATATTATCAGTATGTTAATATTTTGCAAGAATAATACCAATGTACAAATCAATAAACTTTTTATATGGATTTTCTGTTGGATTTTTTTAATTTACAGATCCATCAAATAACTGATATCATGAAGAAACCGTTTTTCTGAGATGACCAGGTGTCCGGTTTACAGCCTGCTCTGAGTACTTTACATTGAAATGTTATAAATAAGCCGGACCGTCTTTCCGCATAGCGGGGGCGGGACCAAGCAGCGTCAGCGAATGATCGGAAAGATCGACCCGGTACAGGAGACCTTCCGCTGTGCCGTCGTGAGTCACGATGCCGTTGAGGGCAACAGAGATATGCTGCGGATCGTGGGCAGCTGCTGCCGCCAGTTCGCTGTAAGGGGTAAGAACCGCATCCGGAGGAATGCTGCTGACCGGAACCGGTGATCCGAAATAGGCGAAGCGTTCCGGGTCGTAGCCGGGAGACTGACAGCGGTCATCCGCGAATGCTTTCAGTTCCCATTTCCCGCCGGAATAATGAGCTTCACAGAAACAGCAGCCGGCAGTATGGACATTCATCAGCTCACTCAGGGGAAGACGGAGGATGTAGAGCCGGATCAGCCTCAGGATCAGCGCATGGGCGACCAGCAAAACGCAGCCATCCTCTGTTTCAAGCTCTCGCATCAATCCCGAGACCCGCTGAAAAGCAGCTTCATAGCCTTCTCCGCCCTTCGGATGAAAATTCTGTGGTTCATGATAAAAGGCGTGGAGCATATCCGGCGGCAGCTCTTCCATGATCAGTCCTTCTGTTTCACCCAGGCTGACCTCCCGTATCCGTTCATCCGGAAAGGGAATAATGCCTGTTCCTTCAGTCAGAATTTTAGCTGTCTGCACAGCCCGTCCCAACGGACTTGTATAACAACGGCTGAAAGGGAGTCCTTTTAATCGTTTTTTTAACTGCCGGGCCATCATTATTCCCCGTTCTGTCAGGGGAGAATCATGCTGTCCCTGGATCCGATGGATCAGGTTCCATTCACTTTCACCATGCCGGGTAAAATATAAAATCATGAGAATATTATACATCAATGAATATCGGGAATTTTGCCAAATAAATTTTTATACAACAAACATAATTATTTATGATTTCTTCACGTACAAAAAACAGAGTATAATCCAAAACAATGAAGATAATACCGGGAAATAAAGGAATCTGTATAAAAAATACTGCAGCCTTTTCAGAAAAACGGTATCCCGGTTTTATTTTCCGGTGAAAAAATGTCTGCCTGATCCTGCGCGGAAAACTCCGCTGCCGCAATCAGGGAGGAGAAATAATGAACGATCAAACCATTATGCGTAAACAAAACGATAAGAGCAAAATATATCTTTTGATCCTGTGCGCGGCAGGGCTGCTGATCAATTATCTGCTTGCTCACGCCGCGATCCGGTTAAAACTGCCTCTGTATCTGGATAATATCGGCAGTACACTGGCGGCTGCTTTGGGCGGATATCTGCCCGGCATCATCGTCGGATTTTTTACCAACCTGATCAACAGTATCGGCGACTATAATACCGCTTATTACGGATCGCTGACAATATTGATCGCCATCGCTTCCGCCTGGTTTGCAAGCAGGGGTTATTATAGTTTCAGGAAGCCCTGGCGTCTGCTGGTAATCATCATAACTTTTGCGCTGATCGGCGGCGGTCTGGGATCGATCCTTACCTGGGCGCTGTATGGTTTTGAATTTGGCTCCGGTATTTCCGCGCCGCTGGCTATCCGTATCTATGAAGCCGGAATGCCGGGTGAGTATCTGTCACAGTTAACAGCGGATATGCTGATCGATCTTCTGGACAAAACGATCACTGTGCTGGTTACTGCAATCATCCTGAATATAATACCCGAATCTGTCAAGGAGCGTTTCTATTTCTCCGGATGGCAGCAGACTCCGATCTCTAAAGAAAAACGCATGGCAGCAAACCATAAAAAGGTACATCTCATGTCATTGCGGACAAAGATCATTTTCCTGGTGACAGTAGCGATGGTGGTCATTGCCGCCATTGTGACGGTCATCAGCTTCATCCATTTCCGCACTGCCGCCATTGAAGAACAGCAGGAGCTGGCATGGGGTGTTGCGAATGTGGCTTCTGATGCTATTGACGGAGACCGGGTCGATGAATACATTCAGCTGGGTGAGGCCGCGGAAGGATATGCCCGAATCGATAAACGTTTTAATGATCTGGCAGGCAGTTCCGACAGTATTCAGTATGTTTACGCGTACAGAATTCTGGAAAACGGCTGTCAGGTCGTTTTTGACGCGGATACACCGGATATGCCCGGCGGTGAACCCGGGGATATTGTCGAATTTGACGAGGATTTCAAGGATCAGCTGCCGGATCTGCTGGCAGGGAAAGAGATCGAACCGATCGCAGCTCACGGACAGTTCGGGTGGCTGCTGACCGTGTATAAACCGGTCTACAACAGCGAAGGTATCTGCCAATGCTATGTGGGTGTTGATGTCAGTATGGATCATATTACCCGCAATGGATATGAATTTCTCGCACGTGTTATTTCGCTGTTCTTTGGATTTTTCCTGCTGCTGCTGACCTTGGCTATCTGGTTTGCAGAATACAGCGTCATTTTACCGATCGATGCTCTGGATAATGCCACGAGCCTTGCTGTTTATACCAGCGAGGAAGCACGGACGAAGACAGTGGAGCGCATCCATGAGCTGGATATTCACACCGGTGATGAGATCGAAAACCTGTATCACTCTGTATCCAAAACAACGGAAGATATGGTGAATACCATTGAAAACATGGAGGAGCAGAGCGAAATCATCACAAAACTGCAGAATGGACTGATCCTGGTATTGGCTGATATGGTAGAGAGCCGGGACAAGTGTACCGGTGACCATGTTCGGAAAACGGCTGCGTATACAGGGATCATCATGCGGGAGCTCCGGAAAGAGGGTATTTATACCGATCAGCTGACAGATGTATTTATGAATGATGTGATCAATTCCGCCCCGCTGCACGACATCGGTAAGATCCAGGTATCCGATACGATTCTCAACAAACCCGGAAAGCTGACCGATGAGGAGTTTGAGATCATGAAGACTCACACTACTGCGGGTGCGGAGGTTATTGCTCACGCAATGAATACGGTTTCGGAAGCAAATTCCGGGTATTTGAAAGAAGCGATGAACCTTGCCCATTATCATCATGAAAAATGGAACGGCACGGGTTATCCCTGCGGCTTGAAAGGAGAGGATATTCCTTTATCAGCGCGCATCATGGCGGTTGCCGATGTGTTCGACGCACTGGTTTCCAAGCGCAGTTATAAAGACGGGTTCCCGTTTGAAAAGGCAATGGCTATCATAAATGAGGGTTCCGGAAGCCACTTTGATCCTCAGGTTGCAGGAGCGTTCCTACGGGCTTCAGATGAAGTACGCCGGGTGATGGAAAGCAGCATGATGCTTTAAGAAGAAGCTTTCTATGAACAAAAGAAACATTACAAGGCTTGCTTTTGCAATTGTGATCCTCAGCTTTGTACTGTCGACCTTTGTGTCGCTGTGGTCGCTCCGGATAATGGCTGAGCGGAATATTCAGGAGCTGAGTAAAACGCTGGCGTCGCGTATCTATGACTCGATCAGCAATGAATTATCCGAGCCGGTCACTGTCTCGCTGGCAATGGCGAACGATACCCTGTTGATAGATGTGCTGAAAAATGAGGCATCAGTTGGAATTGATGAAACCTCTAATATAATGTCCGATTATCTTTCCGGACAGAAAAATATTTTCGGTTATGAAGCTGCATTTGTAGTATCCGATGCCTCAATGTGTTACTATTCTTACGGTGGGATCAACAAACAGATGGACCCGATCATCAGCGACCGTGACAAGTGGTACTCCAGGTTTCTTTTATCCGGCAAAAAATATGAAGTGGATGTTGATCGTGATGAGGTGAGTCAGGATCAATGGACGGTATTTGTCGATGCACGCATTGAGGATGAGACCGGTACTCTGCTTGGCGTGTGCGGTGTGGGCGCGCATATGACAGGCAATCAGGACCTGTTCATGAGCCTGGAGAAGGAATATGGCGTCAAAATAAACCTGGTGAGTGCAGACGGGCTGATCCATGTCGATACGGATGAAAACAGAATAGAAAAAGAGTATCTGACCGGCATTCCTCTCAGAGAGAGCAGTGATTATATCTACCAGAAGCTTGGACCAAACCGTTTTGCTGTAACAAAATATATTGAAAGGCTTGGCTGGTACCTGGTCATTGAAAGTGATGGCTCCACCGAACGCGGAGAGATCCTCAATGTGCTGTTATTAAATATTGTTCTGTGCATTATCGTGCTGGTTATTATGCTGCTTGCGATCCGGATCATAATCGCACGTACAAAGGCACTGACCAGCGCGTCGTTTGTGGACCAGCCGACTCAGCTTTTGAACCGGAGAGCTTTTGAGGAGAAAAAAGCGGAACTTGCCCTGTCACAGTTGAAGGAAGACTTCGTCTATGTCACAGCAGATCTGAACGGATTGAAACATGTAAATGATACACTCGGACATACAGCCGGAGATGAGCTCATCAAAGGCGCGGCGGAATGTCTGAAAGCAAGTTTCGGAAAGTACGGTGATATATACCGCATCGGCGGGGATGAGTTTGCCGCCATGCTGGTTCTTACGGATGAACAGCGGAGAGAAGCAATGGCAGAACTCGAAAAAACTGCGGAAAACTGGTGCGGGGAGCAGGTAAAAGGACTGTCCATATCCTGCGGTTACGCATCGAGCCGTGAATTCCCGTCGGAAAATATAACGGAGCTTATCAAAATATCTGATGAGCGGATGTACGCTGCCAAGGATGAATACTATCGCAAATCCGGCAATGACAGACGCCGGAGATGATTTGATCAGCCGGCAGCAAAATATTTCGATTCAAACTCATCTGCCGGGATCGGGCGTGAGAAGTAGTACCCCTGAAAATGTCTGCAGCCCATTTCTGTGAGAATACGGAGCTGCTGTTCCGTTTCCACACCTTCCGTGATGACATCCATACCTAAAGAGGCTGCCAGGTCAATCACATATTTCAGGACGTTCCTGCTGCGTTCCCGGTCATTAATTTCACGCAAAAAGCTCATATCGATCTTGATCACGTCTGCCTGAATATCTTTGAGGAGACCCAGTGAAGAATAACCTTTTCCGAAATCGTCTATCTCCACGAGGAATCCCTTTTCACGGAGTCTTGAAACAATAGTGTTGCCTTTCTCCGGGTCAACAAGAAGGGCTGTTTCCGTGATCTCCAGCCGGAGCATACGGCTGTCCACATTGTATTTTGTAATAAGATTTGTCAGTACGTCATATACATCGATGCTGTAAAAATCCTTTGCCGACATATTTACGGAAATCGTCAGGTCCTTTTTGTCTGTGTGTTTCCAGATGCTCAGCTGTTTTACGGCAAGCTCCCAGATGTACATATCAAGCTTCTGGATCAATCCTGCCTGTTCAAGCGTTTCGATAAAGAAATCCGGCATCATAAGTGTTCCATCAGGCCTGATCCATCTTACCAAAGCTTCAGCACCGATCACGCAGCCATCGTTTTTAACAAGCGGCTGTAAATACATTCTGAACTCTCCGTCTTCCAGCGCTTTTTCAAATCCACTGATCACTTTTTGTTCAAGGAGTATCTTCTCCAGGATGGCTTCATCAAAATAAGCGACCGTAAGGCTCATGTCTTCACGGATCGTGCGCAGGGCTGAATTTGCGCGTCCGCACATGACGGATACAGGGATTGAAGGATCATCGATAACATATACACCAAAATGAATACAGAAGGTATAGTTTCCGCTGTTGAAATGATCAGCCAGTGTGCGGGAACAGTTATGCAGTTTTTCCTCTTCAAATGTTTTGTCCGGCAGAAGCATCGCGAACTGATCTCCTCCGAGCCGTCCGCACAGCCCCTTTGAGTCCTCTGAGATTTCCTGCAGTACAGAGGCGGTCTTCACCAAAACCTCATTGCCCTTCAGGTCGCCGAACAGGGTATTGACCAGGCGGAAATTCATGATGTTGCCTGTGATCATCACCCAGGACATATCCGGTTTGTTTTTGATCAACTCCCGGGCAAGTTCATAAAAAGCATCCGCATTCAGTATATTTGTCAGACTGTCATGATAAGCGAGATACTGGGCAGCTCTGTTTCCGATATTTTCAGCTTCTCTGTCATTGGCAATGGTATTGCTGTCCTTTTTGACATCTACCAGCTCAACCACCGCATCGTATACGCTTCCATCCTTCAGTTTCAGGGAAACCGGATTTGACTGGATAAAGTAAACCTGATCTTTGAAATGCTCGGCTTTTTCCTGACGGCGTTTTGTTTTGCAGGCGAGAGAGCTGGAGCAGTTTATACATTTTTGCCCGGCATTCCATATTCCGTAGCATTTTTCATTCATACTGATTTTGCCGTTGTCATGAAATTCCAGAATACGGCATTCTTTCGGGTCCACCACCCGGGCAAGAGCATATTTTCCGGACATTTCATTCAGGAATGATTTCATCTCTCCGACCGTGTACTCAGATGATTTTATTTCCGGGAATGCTGTTTTTTCAAGAACCGGTGAGGTTTTTTTTGTATTTTCTTTAATGCGTTTTTCCCGGTACATTTTTTCGTCTGCGTTTGAGATGAGGATGCGCAGTCTGTCTAAATCGCTCAGCATTTCATGGACATAGCCTGTTGAGAATTCAACCGGGACGGAGTTTTTAATGACCGGCTTTGAATGTTCCAGGGTATCAAGTTTTGCCTGAAAATCAGCCTCGGATCCATCAGGGACAATGACGAGAAACTCGTCGCCGCCATAACGGTAACAATGGTTTTCTCCGAAAATGTCGGTAAGAATTTTCCCTGTCTCCCGAAGGATGAGGTCTCCCACCTCATGTCCATGGGTATCATTGATGACCTTGAAGTTATTCAGGTCGAGCATCATCACCGTGACTTCATGTCCCTGATATGACTCATAATCCTGACGCAGCGCCATCCGGTTGCGGATCCCCGTAAGCGCGTCAGTAAGAGACATCTGCTCAAGTATTTTATTTTCATGATGAAGCTCTTTTGTAAGGGCGTCCACTTTTTGGAAGGCCTGAACTTCTGCATTTTTGAGGAAGCAGACGAAAAGCATATCCGCGGTTATACCGAATAAGGATACGAATACTTTCTGCAGATTCTGAGGGGTAAACCGGGTAAAGCTGTTATCAGTCGAGAAAAAGAACAGCGTGTAACCGAACATAATGAGTGCGGCTACGATCCCGCCGCCAAACCCGAACAGAGCGGAACACAGGACAAGTCCTGCTATTAATATCATATTCGGATTGGGGATATTGAAGTAATATACGATCAATATTAAAGCTGACATGATCGCTGTGGTGATGAGGATCTTTTTTGTCAGACCGGTCTGTATCTGCATTATGGTTGGTTTATGCGTTTCATTCATTTTCAGTTCGACTTTTCCTGTAATATGATCTTATTGTATGGCGTGCAGCTTCATTGCCGCAGCCGCTTTTTTCCGGTGCGGGAAGCTGTAACGCCGGGCCGTATTTTCTTTCCGGCGGTCCGGAAGCGGCGGGCTTTCTCTATAAAAAATTACAGGCAAATAATCGGAATACTACATCACATCTTATCTGCCTAATTAATATATTATAACAGTTAATTTCTTTA
>CACYHU010000045.1 GCA_902774215.1 uncultured Chloroflexota bacterium | reverse complement strand
ACATATTGATATTGCCGGGGCCAGCCGGGCTGACCTTCAGTCACCCGCCAGCTTTGGCGCTTTTTAAATAACGCGAAACGGCTCATCTTTTGTTTTGGGAAATCATCTGAATAATCATATCATCAACGGAGTGATTCAGCAGATTATACAGGGGTGTCGGGGGACACGCGTGAGCTTGCTCAGCGCGTGTCCCCCGACTGAATTAACCGGGACGCGGGGATCACTTTCGCTCCCAGCTGACGCTTATTCCGCGTCCCTGCGAAGCACTCCCTCCCGATGGCTTTTCAAAATTATAATTTGCGACAGCTCCATTGCAGTTTCTATTGCTGTTATATCAGTTTTAAAACTATTCAGCGAAAAGATCAATGCCGTTCTTCATCGGCCCGGCATGCAGCATGGACGCAATCGTCTGTCCGATGCAGCAGAACCCGTCGACCGTGCCAAGATTTTTTCCGATGGGGATCTGCTCACCGTAAATCAGAAGCGGTACATATTCACGGGTGTGATCGGTACCCGGATGAGTCGGGTCATTACCGTGATCAGCAGAAATCATCACGACATCTCCATGCTGAAGCTTCGGCAGAAAGTTTCCGAGCCATTTATCAAACTCGATCAGCCCGTCTGCATACCCCTTCACATTTCTTCGGTGTCCCCATAACATATCAAAATCCACCAGATTGACAAAAATCAATCCTTCCGGGAATCTTTCCATGCATTCTTCTATATGATGCATACCGTCCATATTGGACTGGTTATGAACAGCGAAGGTAACGCCCTCGCCGTCAAAAATATCCTCGATCTTCCCGACACAGGCGACTGTCTTACCCTGTTCCTTCAGGCGGGTCATGATGGTTTCTTCCGGTGGTTTCAAAGAGAAATCGCGGCGTTTTGCGGTGCGGGTGAATTTTCCCGCTCCGGTACCGACAAACGGGCGTGCGATCACGCGGGCAACGCCATGTTCACCCGTCAGGATTTTACGGGCGATCCGGCAGTATTCGTAAAGTGTATCAATCGGAACAATATCTTCGTGCGCAGCGATCTGGAATACAGAATCCGCAGAAGTATAAACAATAAGGTCTCCGGTCCGCATATGTTCCTCGCCCAGCTCATCAAGGATCGTGGTACCGGATGCGACACAGTTTCCTAAAACACCTCTTCCGGTTTGTTCACGGAAAGGTTTCAGAACTTCTTCCGGAAATCCGTTTGGATAAGTGGGAAGACGTTTCGGGCTGATGATCCCGGCGATTTCCCAATGACCGATAGTAGTATCTTTCCCGGCAGAAAGCTCGTGAAGCCTTGCAAAAGCGCCCAGCGGGAGCTTAGAGGCTTCATATCCTTCCATCCCGTCAATATTCCCGAGTCCGAGGTACTGCATGGTCGGCAGTTTGAACCCCGGAATGGAAGCTGCGATATGCCCCAGCGTATTCGGATTGATATCACCAAAATCAGCGGCATCCGGGGCCGGTCCCATTCCGACGCTGTCAAGAATGATCAGAAAAACTCGTTTTATGTCCATAAATTCTCCTCGCATCAGGATCCGGATGGACCCTTTTACATAGTTGCATTTCAACACTGATCAAATCAGTTCATTGATAATTATAAATCCATTATCCGAAACAGAAAAGAGTGAAAACAGATATAATTCTAATAGTTGGTTTTGAGTATTAAGCAATTAGCTGTTGGAAAATGGAAGTAAAAAGTTATGGAAAATATTAAAATCGGGAAAGTTGTTGTCGTCCGGGATTCCTTTTTGAGTGAAAACGAAAGGGAACTGAAAGGACAAAAGGGGATCGTCCGCATGCTGTATGACGCAGACCCGACTGATGAACAGACACGGGATGAAGTCATGGTCGAGTGGACACCGGAGACACTGGACAGCTTTGATGATGATTACTTTTATGACGCATTTGATGAAGAAGTGAGCTGGACAAGTTATATTCTTCCCGCGGAAGTTCTGGAACAGACAGATGAGACCGTTGATGAATTCGAACTTGCCTGGAAAAAGCAGGAGATATTTACACGGCTCTTTCTGGACGGTTTGGGAAGGGAAGGGAAATTGATCGTCAAAGCCTTCGAAAAGCCGGTTGATCCAACAGTAAAAATGCCCATGGACTGCTGGCTGGACTTTTTGAATGAATCACTGCGGTTTCCTGTCAAATGCAAGGTCTGTTTTCCTTATGATGAAGAGGATGGCCCGCTGCAGGAAAATTGCCGGGTAAGTATGACCGGGCTCAACGGGGTTGACCGCAATCTGGGCGTTCTGGCAGAAGTGGAATATCACGAACGGCCGTACATTCTGCCGCTTCAGGATCTGACCGCCGGAGATGGATACTCCAAAGACGGCAAATACCTGGATGCCTACGGATTGTGGCTGGTTTGCATTTCCTGATCGGATCAGCTGTGGATTTTCATCCGTTTTTGATTGGGTCCATCGTCATCAGAAAACCTTTGTTACAGGCACCGCTGGATGGCTGGACCATTGAACCGTTCAGGCGCATCACCAGAGAACTCGGCGCACCCTTTTCGATTACAGAGTTCATCAATGGATTGGATGTCGTCCATAAAACGCCCAATCTGCCGCAGCGGATCGCCTTTGACGCATCAGAACGTCCAATCATTTTCCAGCTTTTTGATGACGACCCGCAGCGTCTCATAGAATCAGCCTGTATTCTGGAAGAGCGCTGTCATCCGGACGCTTTTGATATCAACATGGGCTGTTCTGCCCGGCAGGTAGCCAATCGCGGCGCAGGGGCAGGTTTGCTGCGCCATCCTGAGAAAATTAAAATGATCATTTCCGGGATCAGGGCAAGGGTTTCCGTACCTGTCACTGCCAAGATCCGGCTGGGTTGGGATGAAGATTCCATCAACTATCTTGAGATTGGGAAAATCGCGGAAGACTGCGGTGCATCCATGATCACGCTGCACGCACGGACACGCAGGCAGGAGTACAGCGGCTGCGCAGACTGGACTGCAATTGCGGCGCTCAAATCAGAGCTGAAAATTCCGGTCGTCGGAAACGGAGACGTTGTAACTATTGCCGATGCAGAACGTATGATGAGCGAAACCGGCTGCGATGCGGTCATGATCGGACGCGCCATGCTGCGCAATCCATGGATCTTTGCTGGCTATGATTTTGAAGCAGTACCTTTTGGCCTGTTCCGTGACACCTGCCGGAAACATCTGCAATACAATATGGAATATTACGGTGATCGGTGGGGCTGCGTGACCTTCCGCAAATTTGCCAAGCGTTACCTGTCCCGACTTGATATCAGCCGGGATGATATGCTGAGGCTGATGACCACAGACGACCCGGATACATTCTGCAGATCATTCGAGACTTTATTGAACGGAGAATCCCTGTGACAGATATTAAGAGCTTTTTAACCGAAGAGGAATGGGAACTGCTTTGCGACTGCTGCGCGCTATGCTGCTTATACAAAGTGCAGGATGAGGATACAGGGGAAGTTTTTTATACATCTGTGCTCTGTCCCTATCTGAACAAGGAAAATTCCCGCTGTATCTGCTACCCACAGCGTTTTCAAAAAATGCCTACCTGCACAAAGATTTCACAGGAAAGCCTGCAGAAAATCGCTCACTGGCTGCCGAAAAGCTGTGCCTATCGCTGTCTTCTGGAAGGTGTTCAGCTCCCGGCATGGCATCCTCTTTTTTCTGATCCGTCCGAAGAAGCTGCGGCACTGCTCAAAAAAATCGGAGATATCTGTATTCGTCCCAACACCTGTATCAGTAAAAAAACTGCCGATGATCTCATTCAAAACAGCCGTGTGCCGTCCTCTTCACGCAAACTCACCCGGCTGCTGCTGAACAATGTGATTGAAGATATTGATATATAATAATTAAACACATGCAATATAAACAGGAGTATATTGTGAAAATTGCTTACTTCATTTCTTCACACGGTTTTGGACATGCCAGCAGGGCATCAGCCATTATGGAAGCCCTGACATCACTTGAACCTCAGGTTTACTTTGAAATTTTTACCGGCACACCGGAATGGCTTTTCCGTGACGCGGGAATCAGCAATTTCACTTACCACCCGGGCGCGGTCGATGTCGGACTGGTACAGCTCAATCCCATGGAGCATGACCTTCCCCGCAGTGTTGAAAATATCAATGCCTATCTGAACAGCATTCCGGAACGATCCGATGCATTGGCCGAAATTCTTCACGACCTCGATGCAGATGCTGTCATCTGTGATATCTCACCGCTTGGCATCGTCACGGGAAAAAAGGCCGGTTTGTCGACGTTTCTCTTTGAAAATTTCACTTGGGATTGGATCTACGAGCTTTACGTACCGCAGTGTCCGGGATTCAGGGAGATCAATGAACGTTTGAAGGAAATCTTTATTCAGGCGGATTTTCGGATGCAGTCAGAACCGCTCTGTGATCCGCTTCCTGCAGCGGATATCCTGATACCGCCCGCCAGCCGGAAACCGCATCATTCCGCTGAGGAGTTCCGTGCCTCACTCGGTATTCCGGATACCCACCGGATCGGGTTGATTTCCATGGGTGGAATTCCGGAAAACCTTGATTTCGCCGTCAACAGTCATATCCCCGATAATCTGACACTGCTTCTTCCCGGAACATTCGAAAAAACCGAACATGCAGGGAACAAAATACTGCTTCCCCATCACTCCGGATACTATCACCCGGACATGGTTCACGCCGCCGATTTCATTATCGGTAAAGCCGGGTACTCCACTATTGCTGAAGTTTGTGCCGCCGGAGCAGCTTACGGATATATTTCCCGGGAAAACTTCCGTGAATCCGATGTCACCGCAGCCTTTTTATCCACACGTCCTAATACGCTGGAAATTGCGCTTGAGCGCTTTGAATCCTTCACCCTTGATGAGGAAATCATTGCACTGCTGACACTCGGGAAAACAGCACCGCAATCCGTCAACGGCGCTGACACCGCGGCCGCGTTTATTTCTTCACACTTGCTGAAACACTGAGGATTTTTTGCTCAAATTCATCTGACGGGAGCGGACGCGAGAAATAATATCCCTGCACCAGGTCGCAGCCCGCATCTTTAAGCAGTTTCAGCTGCTTTTCAGTTTCCACACCATGAATGCAATATCCATCTTCAATACATCGATTGGCATGGAAGAGAGCATATTCAGGGATGAAAAACCGGAACCGAAGTCATCCATTTCAATTTCATATCCTTTGCGCCGCAGCTGTTCAATTACCGTTATCAGCTGATCAGCATTTTCCGTATATGCGGATTCTGTGACTTCCAATTTCAGTGCTTTGGCGGTCAGGCTGTATTGAGCGACAAGTCTGTCCAATGTAGAGATCAAAGCGGAGTCAAAAACATCCATTCGGGAAAGATTGACAGATACAGGAAGTGTTATGCCGCAGCGGTCTCTCCACCTGGCAATTTGACGGGCAGTTTCAGCCCAGACATAATTGTCAAGACTGCTGATTTGTCCGCTCTGCTCAAACAGCGGAATAAATTCATCCGGTTGAAGCAGACCCAGTTCCGGGTGATTCCAGCGAACCAGTGCTTCAGCGCTTGAAAGCTTCGGTACCTCAGTCCGGATATCGTATTTTGGCTGGTAATATATTTCAAATTCCTTTTGCTCTAAAGCCCGGCCAAGATCATTTAAAAGGTGCTGTATCCGGTTCTCCCGTTCTTCCATTTCATCATCATATATCACGACCTGGGATCTGAAATTTCCGCGGATCTTGTTGCAGGCTATTCTGGCCCGGTCAAATTGAGGAACAGGCTCCATTCCTTCCTGCCAGGGTTTGACACCCATACGCAGATGAATGTTGGCATCGTGGGGAAGTTTATCCAGACAGGACTGGAACCGTTCTAAAACTGTCTTCCAGTCTTCATTATGCCGGCAGTAAATACTGAATCGGTCTGCATCGAATCGGCTGGCTATACCTTCATTCTCATTAATAAAATTCTGAATTTCTTCTCCTAACGTCCGCAAAACACGATCTCCGAATTCCATTCCGTACAAAGCATTAACAGAATGAAACCGGTCAATATTCATAACAACCGCATCCATAGGTTTTAAAGGATTTTCACGGTAATGGCGGTTGGCATAAACAAAGAAGAAATTTCTGTTGTACAGATTGGTCAGATGATCACGCTCGGTTTCTGAAATGATCTGGCGTCCTTCTTCAACCTTCTCTTCTGCCCGTACATTTCTAAGGATCAGAAGCAGAAAAACCACAGCGACGATCGCAATGGTAGCGATAAAGTAGATCAGGTTATCCCGGAGATACTCAATAAATGTGACTTTATCATCACTGAAACCATAATTTGTTAATGACGAGTTGATCATCGTTGTCGGCATGAGCCGCGTGATCTTGTTAAGTATGGAATACAGGTATTTGTTTTCACGGCTGATAGCGAAAGGCATATCCATTACTTCACCAACAGCAAGAACAGAAAGGTCATATTTCTCGAACAGGTCACTGAGACGGTTGATACGGTAATTGCTGACAAATCCGCAATCCGCTTCTCCGGAAACGATAGCCTGAAAAACAGATTTGCTGTCGTCATAATAAGCGACCAGCCAGTTCGGGAAATTATCCATCAGGAAGGATTCATAATTCGGGTTGCCCCGGATCACCGCTGCTGTCATTTCCCGGTCTCTCGAAATACCCTGATGGTCTGAGGTCCTGACGATTGCATACATCTCTGTACTGACTAAAGGATCTGTAATAATAACGCCACGCTGCTCGCCGTCATAGGAACTCAGGCTCAAAGGAAATACACAGTCGATTTCTCCGGAACCTACTGCCTGAAGTGCCTCTTCTGTAGTCGCAAACGCCTTTGTTTCAAAAGTGATTTGGGCATTTTTCTCGCAGGTTTCACCAAATACAAGATAATCAGATAATGCGCCGGTCAGGGCTTGCGCTTCATCATCCAAGTCGCAGAACGGAAGGAAATCATCCCGATATCCTACACGGATCGCACCGTGTTCGGAAAGCCATTTCTTTTCTTCTGCAGTAAGGAAACTGTTGACACTGCCTGCCTTATTATACTTATCGGTCAGCTGCTGATTAAAATCCCGGTTATCCTCGATGAGCCGGTTCATTGCGATATCAAGATCCTGCTTCAGATCAAGCCGGTCCTTATTGATACCGAAATAGGATTCTGCAAATCCAACCTTCCACACAGGTACCACATCAGCGGAATTGCTGTATGTATCCAGTGTTACCAGTGCATCAAACTCGCCGTTCGAAAGCATTTCCAGCAACACGGGTGTCTTCTCGGTAGATTCAACAATTTCAGGATTAACATTGTGAATAGCAGCCCAGTCGATAAACATCTGCTCCTGGATGCTGTTCTTATTGACACCGACCCGCTTCCCATCTAATGATGAAAAGTTATCAGGTCTTATTTCGTTATTTTCGGGTGAAATAAAGACATGATACCCTTCCGATCCCATTGCTTCGGCAGAGTAAAGGATTTTTTTCGCTCGTTCAGGTGTATATGATACATCGCTCAGCAGATCGATTTCACCTGAAATCAGCTTTTCCAGAAGCTCCGACCAGCTTCCTTCAACATATTCATATATCCACCCGGTATAAATTGCTACTCTCTGCTGATATTCGTAACCATAGCCGGAACGCCTTCCGAATTGATCTGTATGATGGAAAGCGGAATCATACCATCCGACACGAACAACCTTCTGTCCGGAATCCTGTGCACTGATCGGAAATACGTAAAAAATATTTATAAGCGTCAGGAACAGAAGTATTTCTGTTATCCGGTTCAAATGACTTTTTCCTCGCCCCATAGCTTACCTCGAAAGGATTCATCACATTAACTTCTGTATTTTTATGAACTGTTTTATTTTACTCCGAAATTATCAGATATGATATAAAAACATTTACCATTAACCAATATTTCGGAAAATATTTCACCTGTTATGCAGAAAGTATAACACAACTAATTGCAAAATTCCAATAAAAAACGTGTGATTTTATCTTTGTATGTTTAATCATGATTTGTAACCGGAAATCTGAAAGGTTCTCTCCTGACGAAAGTCACCTCAGCGGCTTTATTTTTGTATCCGGACGTGTTCAATTGTTACAGCTACTCTTTCGGGAAATCTGAATAGTTTCTGATTTTGTATCTATTCAGAACGTATTAGCGGAGGCTGTCGAACATCTTTGTACGGCAGCTTTTTTCAGAAATACCCTCAAAAGCAGATGCTCCGCAATGGTGGGCGGGCGGCAGGTCTTGGCTTATACAGGGGTTCCCCGACTGAATTAACCGGGACGCGGGGATCACTTTCGCAGGCTGCTGACGTTTATTCCGCGTCCCTGCGAAGCACTCCCTCCCGATGGCTTTTCAAATTTATAATTTGCGACACCTCCCGGAGTATGATCTGATATAGATACCCTGATGGGACTGTCCCCAGAGAATGTTCTGAATAGATACCTGATTTTTTTTAAACTTTTGGAAAAATCAAAATGATCCGAGCGGCATAATGGTTTCAGGTTCATATTCGATGATCTCAGCCTGCACCTGGCCGCGCGTCAGTTCTGAAAGCTCAGCCTGAAATCCCGGCAGGGCTTCCACCGTGAACCGGGCTGTGATCGTAACATCCGCACCGAAATCCTCGTCCAGCGTCAGCGCGTTCCACTTTTGCAGAAGCAGCCGCGCCCGTTCAAAAAAGCTGTATTCAATGGCAAGCATCACGATATACGTCGGGATCTTTTCCGCACGGGGAAGAATTTCCAGCACCGCTTTTGCCGCGTCGCCATAAGCATGGACCAGACCGCCGATTCCCAGTTTAGTCCCGCCGAAGTAACGCGTAACAACGATCGCTGCATCACCAAGTCCGCTGCCCTGCAATACCGCCAGTACAGGTCTCCCAGAGCTGCCGGAAGGTTCCCCGTCATCACTGCAGTATGCACTGACGGAGTTGCCATACCCCAGTATATATGCCGGCACATGATGCGTTGCGTCGGGATACTTCGCTTTGATGGAATTGATAAACTCCCTTGCTTCTTCATTGGAAAAAACCGGTGCCGCGGAAGCAATAAAACGGGAATTGACTACAACGATTTCAGTCTCAGTAAATTTTTCGGGAATTGGGTAACGTTGTGGCATAACAGCGATAAAAGGTGTTTAGATATTCATGACGAACGATCGATTATGACAGTTTATTTCTTCTTTCCGGTCAATTCTGCCCATGCACCGGTCCAGGGTGTACCGAGGCGATGATTCTCCGAAACCTTTACAGAATCCAATGCCTGCAGTACCTGCACCATCAGCGGGATCAGCTCGCCGTAATTTTCAGCAAGAACCAACGGACGCATCTGGTCTGCCAGCAGCTTTGTCCATTGCCAATCCATGCGGAAACGGTCAGCTTTCAGCCAGTAGCCGCGTTTTTCCCATGCTTCCACAGACGCATCTACCGTATCATAAATACCGTCCAGCGACATTAATATACACGCGATCAAATCCCGCGACAAATCACTCGGTTCTTTCTGCCGCAGCAACTCCCGAATTGCGATCACAACAATTTTTGTTAAACGGGTACGGTCCTTTCCCGCACTCTCCGAATTAATCACTCTGCTCATCGATCATTTCCTTAGAGATATTCCGGATGAAAACAAAGATCGGTTTATCCTGATTCCTCTGCTGCATCCGATTTTCAATATTCATCAAAACCGTTCCTAATTATAAGTCAGTTTTTCGCAAATGTTCACCGGCTGTCATAACATAATTCCATCATTTTTCTGCCGGATACAATAAATCCGGGATTTTACGCGATTCATTTTTCCTGATATAATAGCAGAAGGAGAAAGAGACTATGGCACAAACCTGGCAGCCGAACGCCGGCGATGATTATTATGATATTCCTCAGATATTGAAGCGGCTCGATTGGCTTGACGCTGAACGCCGCAAGGATAAGGATGCTATTTTTCTTCTGCAGGAACAGATCACACAGCTGAAAAGCGAAAATCTTGCACTGAAAAACGATATCAAAGATCTGCAGAAAGAAATCAGTATTTATCCAAGCGTTTTTCCGCGTCTGGATCATCTGGAAGGTACCATCGCACAGAACCGCGGTGAGCTCCAGATCATGATCGAGGAAAACAACAAATCGCATACCCTAAAGGAAAATGAACTGGAGGGCAACCAGCGGACGGTTCAGGAATCACTGAGCCGTGCAATTCTGGAGCTGCGCAAACAGGTTGAACCAATCGGCGATATCAAAAAAGCCGTCCAGGCCCGCCAGGATGACATATTTACCGTCAACCGAAATGTCGAGGAAGTTGCACACAGGATCGAAAAAGTAGCTTTGGAACGTGACGATTTTCTCCGTATCCAGAAAACGAATGAAGAAAGCCGTAAACAGGATATCAAACGTCTCGGTGATATGCAGACCGAGCTGAACGCCTACCGCAAACGAAACGAAGAAATGCGTACCAAGGTCGACATCTCCGCCGATTCCATCAAACGGATGGAAGCCCGTATCAATGATGTACTGAGCGGTGAAAACGAACGCCGGCAGCAGTGGCTGGCGTTTCAGGAAAAAATCAATGTTGCCGATGTCAACCGCGAAAAGGAATGGGCTGAATGGAAGGAATCCTTCGCCGAAGTCGTAGAGCGCGCCTCTTCACTGGAAGGCCAGGTACAGTCCCTTGACGCGACAAAACGCTCCATCAAACGGTCCCAGGATATTCTGGATGAAGCTTCAGCCCGTTTTGACCGCCGCACAAATGAGCTGACGGAAATGCAGCGTCTGACAGAAGAAAAATTCCATCAGGAATGGGCTAACTTCAAATCCGAAGACCAGAAACGCTGGATGAACTATTCCCTGGGACAGGATGAAATACAATCGGATTATAAGCGTTCCGTCGAAATGATCATGGAACGCCTGAACAAGCTGGAAGACACAGCTGTCAATACCTATGATGAAGCTGCCCAGCAGAATGAGATCCGCACGGGACAGCTTCAAGAGCTTTACCAGCTGCTCCGCTCCTGGCTCGAAAAAAATTAGCAGTGCTCAGCGGTTATCGACCGGCAGGCAGCCGGCAGCAATCAGCAATGCCTGCCCCCCGGTCGCATATAAACATATAAACAGGAGTGCCGCACCTTTTTATATGCGGCACTCCTGTTTATAATCTTTGAATTGAATTATATGGCTTTTACAAGGAAATAATTCTTCTTGCCTCTGCGCAGTACCAGATATTTCCCGTCGATAAAATTGGAAATATTCACGTTCATTGCCGCATCTGCGACACGGTTATTGTTCACGTAGATACCGCCTTCCTGGATACCGCGGCGTGCTTCGCCTTTGGACTTGAGGAAGCCCGTTCCGGTCAGCACATCCACCACATTCAAACCATCACCGCTGAAATGATCCGCGGGCATATCGAATGAAGGAACTTCGGAGAAAATATCATGAATATCCTCAGCTGTCAGGCCGATAATATCACCGCCAAACAATGCCTGGCTGGCCTGCTGCGCATTGGCGACTGCGGTTTCCCCGTGCATCATGCGCGTCATTTCAACAGCCAGTGCTTTCTGCGCGGCACGGGCTTCAGGATGTTCAGCGGTCTCTGATGCTAATCCGCTGATTTTTTCTTCATCAAAGAATGTAAAGAATTTCAGATAATGGATAACATCACTGTCATCCGTATTCAGCCAGAACTGATAGAACTTATACGGCGAGGTCCGTTTGGAATCAAGCCAGACCGCACCGCCGGCGGTCTTGCCGAACTTTGTCCCGTCAGATTTCTTAATAAGCGGATATGTCAAACCATAAACTGCATCGCCTGTCTTTTTACGGATAAGATCCGTGCCCGCAGTAATATTTCCCCACTGGTCAGAACCACCGCACTGCAGTTCACAACCCATTTTCTCATGGAGATGCAGGAAGTCATAACTCTGCAGCAGCATATAACTGAACTCAGTAAATGACAGGCCGGATTCACGATCCATACGGTTCTTCACGGAATCCTTGCTCATCATGTAATTGATCGTGAAATATTTACCTGTATCCCTCAGAAAATCCAGCATGGAAAGCTCACCGAGCCAATCCATGTTATTCACGATTTTCGCAGGATTTGATTTCACATCAAAATCAAGGAAATGAGCCAGCTGCTTTTTGATGCACTCCACATTATGCAGCACCTCTTCGCGGGAAAGCAGATTGCGCTCAGCTGAACGTCCTGAAGGATCACCGATCATACAAGTACCGCCCCCGGCAAGTGCCAGGACATGATGACCGTAACGCTGAAAACGGGCCAACGCGATCAGCGGGACCATATGCCCCACATGAAGGCTGTCCGCTGTCGGATCAAACCCGTTATAAAGCGTGACTTTCTTTTCGCTCAGTAATTTTTCAACACCGTCGATCTGATCGTGGATCATTCCCCGCCATTTTAATTCATCATAAATACTTTCGTTCATCTTACCCTGCTGTTAATCAAAATATATTATTACCTTTGCTGCCAGGCTGTTATCTGCTGACAACTTTTTTCACATCCTGATGCTGGAAGCGCAGCGCGATCGTCCTCCAGGCTGCCTCCATGGAAATTCTCATATTCATCTTGGATTTACCCATCGTCCGCTCCTGAAAATAAATCGGGATCTCGACGATTTTAAAACCCATTTTTGAAGCTACGTAATTCATTTCGACCTGAAAAACGTAACCATTGGACTTGATGGTATCCATCGGCATGGCCTGCAGCGTCTCTTTCTTCCAAAGCTTGAAACCGCCGGTCACATCACGGTTGGGCAGGCCTAAAATGACACGGGCATAAGCGTTCCCAAAACCTGAAAGCCATTTGCGGTAAAAAGGCCAGTTTTCGTCAAGACTGCCGCCTTTCACGTAGCGGGAACCAATGACCAGATCTGCATGTTCAAGCTCCCTGACCATCAGCGGGATCTTGTCGATGGGGTGAGAAAAATCAGCATCCATCTGTCCGATATAATCAGCGCCCTCTTCTATCGCTTTCTTAAACCCTTCACGGTAAGCTGAGCCAAGGCCTAATTTGCCGGCCCGATGGAGACAATGTATCCTGTCGTTGTACTGTACCCGCAATTTTTCGGCCAGTTCACCGGTCCCGTCCGGACTGTTATCATCTACGATCAGAATATGAATATCATCCAACGGAAGGGCAAGCACATCCTCCACCAGCTTCGGCAGGTTTTCCGATTCATTATAGGTCGGGATGACCATTGTGATTTTCATATCATTTCCTCCAATACAGCCGGCTTGACCGCCAGCGATTCATTATAACCGAAATACGCCAAATAAGAAATCAGAAATATGAATTTCCTGTCCGTTGTTCACATCTTTCAAAATTATTATACAAAACAGGATTCACCAATGCGTCATGAAAATCAGAATTTCTGAAACCTGACACCTGAATACTGACACCTTTTTCAAACTTCTCTGGCAGAATAATCAGCACCTGTTCTGAATACGAACTCACATCACTTTCTTTTTGGCCGGTTTTGCAAACGGTTTTTTGTCCGTACCTTTCCGGTCAGCGCGGCTGATTTTATGAAGCGGTTTTTTCTCTCCCGGTTTGCGGAACTTTCTCTGCTCTCCAAGCTTTGCGTATGCGGCAGCCTGCTTTTCGGCACGGGGTTTTCCGGAAACCAGTGCTCTCAGAGATTTAACCTGATTTTCATTCAAATCTCTGTATTCACCCGGTTTCAGATCACCTAACTCCAATGTCCCGATACGTACACGGATAAGACGAACGATGGGCAGTCCTATCGTTTTACCGATTTCACGGATCTGACGCTTCCTTCCTTCCGTCATAATAACACGCAGCCAGGCGCCTTTTCCGGAAAGGCTGCTGACCTGTACCTGGGCCGGACCGGTTTTTTCTCCATCTTCCAAAATCACACCGTGACGCCAGGCTTTGAGCTGTTTCTCATCCGGGCGCTTGGCAGCCAGAACCTGATATTCCTTTTCCTTCCCGTAACGCGGGTGGGAAAGCTTATTGGCAAGTTCGCCGTCATTCGTGAGCAGTATCAATCCTTCACTCTCAAAATCAAGCCGCCCGACCACAAATAAACCGTCAGAATTCTCTACAATTGAAAAAACACTCCGTCTCGGATCTGAAGGGTCGCGGTCGGAAAGGACAAAGCGCGGCTTATTCAGCATGATATATACCTTCTCAGGTTCGGTATAATGCAGAACCGATCCATCTACACGAATTACATCTTTCTTCGGATCCGCTTTTGAACCCAATTCCGCAGTTTCACCATTCACAGTAACACGGCCCATGACGATCATTTCTTCACAGGCCCTTCTCGAACCAAAACCACTGCGGGATAATATTTTTTGCAAACGTTCTTCCATATTCCTCATTACTCCTTTAGTATGCTCATTTCCGTTTCATTTTCTTCCGGCTCTGTCGTTTCAAACGGAGGCAGGTCACTCAAAGATGAAAGCCCGAAGTACAGAAGAAAATCCTGAGTTGTCCCGTACAGGATCGGCCGGCCTGCTGTTTCCGCACGTCCCATTTCTTCGACCAGGCCACGGGTCAGAAGCCCTCTCAGTATGTATTCACTGTTCACACCTCTGATAGCATCAATGGCAGGACGGGAAATCGGCTGCCGGTAGGCCACGATCGTCAGTGTCTCAAGAGCAGCCCGGCTGAGCTTTTGTGTGGCTTCCAGTCCCAGAAAAGTCTCCACAGCGGAAGAGGCTTCCGGCGCGGTAGTCAGCTGCACCTGTGCATCCATGAACTGCATCCGTATACCGGCTCCCCTCTTTTCATAATCATTGGAAAGAGCCTGACACATTTCATGTATGACACCGACCTTCAGCCCCATCGTTTCAGCCAACCGGGCATAGGAAACCGGTGCTGCCGCTGCAAAAAGCACCGCCTCCAAAGCAGTCAGAATTTCTTGTGTATAATTTCCGGTTTCTTCCATTTTGTCGTGCTATAATCTCTTTCAGTACCTGCCTGATTGAATTTGCAGGAACAAATTCATTGCGAGTCTCGTATAAAACCTGTGGAGGTAATTATGACAAAAACTCATAAATCAATTTTACCAATTATTGCCGTAATTATTGTCTTATTTTTCGGATGGAGTACAATTTCCGCACAGACAGTTGAAAAATTGACAAATCAGCTTCTTGAAGTGCAAAATCTGCCTTCCGGTTCAGTTTTTCAGCTTAAACTGACAGATGAAGATGCCACCGCTGCCGCTTCTGAATATCTGGAAAAATATATGGAAGATATTCAGAAGATGATTGAACAGACCCTCGGGATGAAAATGGATTTCTCGGATCCGAAAATAGACTTTGATGAAAACCGCCTGGTCGTTTCCATCCGCGGCGGTGTTGGATTCCTGAAAATCACGGCATCTGCCAGCGGAACCGTCGTGTGGGATACAGCGACACAAACACTGCGGGTCAATGTTGAATCTGTTGACATCCCGATCGTTTCGGTAGATCCTTCTACAGTAGATTCATATATTCAGGGGCCGATCAATGATTTTATCCATGATTTAATGAAGGGATATGAAGTTCTCTCCTTCAACATCTACGATGGATTTGCTATTTTGGAAGCGAGAAAAAAATAATGTTCAACCTTGATTTCGAAAAAATGCCCAGTGGCTCAAATATCCAGATACTCCTTACCGATCAGGAAGCTACAAAATACGCAGAGGAATATCTGAACAAACATAAAGAAGAAGTCAAAGAGCTGATCAGCCAGAAAATTAAAATTGGTCTGGATGTATCTGAACCGAAAATCAGCTTTGATCAGGATGAGATTTCCCTTTCTGCCCGTGTAGGAAAGAGCCTCATCAAAACCACTGCAAAAGCCACCGCCTCTGTAATATGGGACGGCAGCAAGGCTCATGTGAACATCAAAACGCTGGATATTCCCGTGATCAAAATAGAAGCGGACAAAGCCAACGGGATCATTCAGCAGCCCGTACATAGCTTTATAGAACAATTGCAGAAGGATTTCATAATCAAATCATTCAAACTACAAAAAGGCATCGCATCCGTTGATGCAGTAAAAAAATAGTACATGAACTGTCAGAATTCATCAGACAAGAAGCATAAAAAGACCCGACAGCAATGCCGGGCATTATTTTTTGTGCTGCTCTGTCTGCTCCTGGCCGGATGTGCTGAGATCCGCAGCTTTTATTCTGAAAACGAAACGCAATTAAGAGACATCAGCGTTTTTTGCGACAATATTCGCTATGACAGCAGGATCGCTGCTGACGCCACTGTAGCTGAAGCGGTACGTGCCGTCGGCGTTACAGTGAATGAAGCGGATATCGTATCTCCGGCAATGCCGATGGCTGTTCCCGCTGACGGGATCATCCGGATCACACGCGTGAGGACTGAAGATATAATTACAGAACAGGTCATACCGTTTCAGAGCCAGACAGTTCGTAATGAGTCACTTCCGGATGGTGAGACTCATCTTATCCAACAGGGCCGAAACGGGACACGTCAGATCACAACGCGATATACCTATGAAGACGGTGTACAGACCGCCAAAGCTGTAGTCTCCGCAGTGACGACCAGAGAATCCATTCCTGAGATCCTGATGCGCGGAGCAAAAGCCGAATATTCCCCTATCAAAATCAACGGCAGGCTGATCTATATTTCCGATGGCAGTGCCTGGATGATGCAGGGATCAACCGAAAACCGCACCCCGCTTGTTTCCACCGGTGACCTTGACGGAAGGGTGCTGGATCTGTCGTCGGACGGTCAGTGGCTGCTTTTCTCCCGGACAGGACATTCTGCCGAAATAAATGGTATCTGGATGGTAAATCTGAGCATGTGGGATTCGGAACCCGTTTCACTCCGTGTCTCCAACGTACTGCACTTTGGATCCTGGCTCCCGGGCAGTACAAGACGGTTTATTTATTCTTCCGTAGAACCATCAGAGCAGACACCCGGATGGAAAGCGCTTAATGACCTGCGAATGCAGTTTGTAAGTGATACCGGCATGCTGATGACGCAGGAAGAGATCCTGCCGCCGGATGACAGCAGTGATTTAAGCTGGTGGGGAACTGAATTTTCTCTTTCCGATGACGCAAGGCAGCTGCTTTTTGCCACACCTGAAAATCTTGGTGTCGTTGACCGCCTCGCCGGTGAAAAGAAAGAATTGGTCCGTTTTACCCCATATGAAAAGACCCGCAGTGACTGGGCATGGATCCCGGGTGTCAGCTGGAACAGTGAAAATAACGGTTTTTACTTTACCTTTCATGGAAAAACGAACGGTGAGGTCCAAACCTTCGACCCGACTGACTACCACATTGCGTTTTATGACCTGGATACGGGAGAATTCCGTACAGTCATCGAAAATGCCGGACTTTTCTCATATCCGACTGTTTCGCCCCGTTTCTCCAATGGCAAAACCTACCTGACCTGGCTGCAGACTGAACTCCCCCAGCAGGTAGAATCAGAACGCTACCGCATCATGATCAGCGATCCCGATGGAGAAAACGTCAGGACAGTCTATCCCTCTAAAAGCTCCTCCGGTTACATTACTCCGCAGCATTTGATCTGGTCACCCGGTGAAAACCAAAGCTCTGCCTGGATCGCCTTTTTGTCAGACGGGAACATCTGGCTGGTCAATCCCTTTGCAGGAATCTACAATCAAATCACCTCAGACGGAACTGTAAGCAGGTTCATCTGGGAATAAAGAACAGATGAAGCTTCCATGAAACGGACTGTCGGAATTATTCTTTCGCAGGGCAGTACTTATTGCAGCTGCGCATCTGACGAAAACGCGGTTCATGCAGCCGGTAATTTTGAATAACGCAGAGCCCAGACAGTGATTCGCTCAAGACAGTAATCAGCACCGGCCAAAAGAAATCCCAATACCATATCCATCAGAAACACCTGAAAAAGTGTATATTGTGAGGCGAACCGGTACCCGCACAGTATAACACAAGATGGTAAATACAAAAGTGCTCCTGCAAAAGCAGGGATCAACAGCAAAAATGAAATTCTGCGTTTATAAACGGAAAGAATTACGACGGTCAGACATTCAAACAGGATGCAGACAGCAAAAACAGGCCAGTTGTAAGGCAGTATCCTGCGGACAAAACCCAGCAGACCTTCACCGGTCCGAGAAAAACGATTTCCATGACTGTCTTTATCCAAAGACAGATTTTCCGGATTTACATAAGAATTGATCTGTGCCGGACCATCCTTTATAACGCGGAAAAGCAATTGAGGATGCGTTTGATAGATAAAAAGCAGGTTATCAACTGTCAGCGCTGAAAAGAGTCTTTCATCTTCTGCCGGTGAATGGGAAAAACCGGATGGGTCATCATCATAGGTTTTTCCTACATCGGGAAGGTATGATGAGTCAAGGCCTAATTCAAGCAGGAACAAAGAAGGGTCATCGGATGCAGGGAGCATTGTATTAAAGACACTCTGATATCGGGAAGCTTTTGAAAAATAGATATCCGTTTTCCAATCAGCAGCGACCACATTCAGCACCACAGCCAGCATGACAAAACAGGCTGGGATCCATTGATAAAACCTGCTTCTGCGATCACGCAGGACCGGAACCAGAAACCAGATATAAATACAAACCGCAAAAGGAAGGAACAGGAGCATAGATGTATCCGCTGTCAAAAACAGAGCTCCCGAGATTGCTGCAGGAAGAAGCACAGCTTTTTCCCCGGTTCTTCGCCGGACACATGCATCAAGCAGAAAACCAAAGTAAAGAAGACCAAAGGCGATCATGGCTCCCTGCGGATAAAGGCTCCGGAAAACAGCCATAAAATTTCCATCCGTAAAGAGCAGGCACAGCAGCCCGGGAATAATGCTCCATCCGTACCTGAAAGATCTTTTCAGACCTGATGTGACGAAAAATACGGCTGTATACAAAACTGCACACCAGAATATCAGCAAATAATCCGTATGAAATTTCAAACCGAAAGGAGCTGTGAATATGCGGACGATTGCTGCAGCAAATGCGGTACTGTTTTCTGTCCCGGGAGAAAAGAGCTCTCTCCAGGAAAAATCTGTATATTCAAATTCTGTCAAAGGTCTGACGGGACTCAGTACACCGCTATCCTGATCTTTCTGTGTCAATGTCAGCCCGCAGCGTTTCAGAAAATACTCATATTGATCATTGTATGCCGGATACAAAACCGGACCCTGCCTGCACCCGATCACCATACACAACAAAGCAAGCAAAGCAAAAATCAACGCCATGAAATCTGTCCGGGGTGCAATACGTACATGGAAGGATTTTGTTTTGCGGCTCAAATTATTCTTCCTTCCTGTCGTTCAAATCCGCATCCGAATCACTTTCATTCGAAGCATCAATGTTTTTTCGGTCAGCAGCCGTATCCTTTTCCGCAAGTTTTTCCAATTCTACCAGTGTAATGTTGGAAGCTTCCTCTATTTTTCTGTCAGGACCATTATTTTGGGGCTGGACAGACTGCCCGGAAACAGCCTCACTCGCTATAATACGGATATGCCCTTCTTTAATAGCTGTTTCCATATCGAATTGTGCATGGAGCGCTTCAGCCCGAAGCTGTTCGATTTCATGCTCAAAAGCTTCAATATCCGCTATACGCTCCGCACGCCTTACATCTCTCTGTTTTGCCCGAGCTTCCTCTTTCTTTTGATTCATAATATATTGATCCGTCAGCTGGTAAAGGCCTGAAAAAGCCATTCCGCTCATAATTGAAAATATCGGGAGTAAGAAATAATGATTTCTCGGCTGATTCTCTAAAAATAAAAACATCAGAAAAGCCCCGTCACACAGTAAAATAAAAAACAGAGAAAAACCGGGTTTTCTGAAATAATGGATGAGTGCAGCTGCTCCGGCAAAGAATAAAATAACGAGATAATAAAAATTGCTGTTGAAGAAAGCCCTGTCCATGGTACCTGCCGTTATATCCGTCAAAGCATCTTTCTCCTGCAGACGCATTGTTATCAGTGATACAGCGAAATCATCGGTCCCTGCAACGTCAGCAATTTTCTTCAGCATCAGATTTACTGTGTTTTTTCCCGAGTAGCCCATTCTTTCAAATCCTAAAGCTCTGCATGACAGCTGAGCTTCCACAGCTGATCCGGTCTCATTGAGCACACCGTAAAGATAATCGGAATCCTCCCGATTCCATTTTCCATCCGAACCGGCGTTCATACCCGTCATAAATGAATAACCGAGAGAAGAGCTGATATCAGAAATCTGTTTATTCACTGCATAAGTGATCCCCTTTTGCCCAATTAAAAACGTGGCAAGATAGAAAACCATCAGGATCAAAATCCGCTGCCAGCCTTTTTCTGTCATACGAAGACCTAAAGAGATCTCATTCTTCGGTTTTTCCGGCATCCAGCTTGTACCGTTTCTCATATAAAGCAGAATGGCAGCCAGAATGACCGGTACAAAAGGCTGAACCCAGGTTGCAATTCCAAAAATAATACCTGAGGCAGAGAGCAAAACAGCTTCCAGAATTGGAGCTTTTCCTGATTTTCTGTCATGCTGATTTTGTATCACCAGAAAAAAGATCCCCAGCAGCAGTAAAAAAACGAATTCAAATTCTTCTGCCAAAAAATTACTGTAAGTCACATTGGATGGTAAAAATGAAAAAGCGGAAAGCGAGATCAACCCTGCAAGACTGCCGCCAAGTTTGCGTGCAATCAGCCAAACCAGGATCAACGCCCCGATCTGCATAGCCAGATTGAGAAAAACAGCAGCCGTCAATTTTATTCCTGTAAAGGAGAACAGGATCGAAAGCAGATGGGGATAACCATAATGGAAAGGAAACATCGCAATAAAATCACGATAATACGAATTGAAATCAAGCTGTCCCGTATAAATCAGTTCAGCAATATCATAAAATGACTTATATTCGCCATACGGCTCAACCGAATAAGCCGCCAGATGATTCAGTCGCAGCTTAATTGCCGCACAAAGGATCAGTATGACAACCAGAATTTCCGATATAAATCCGGCAGACGAATAAATTGACAGCTTTTTTGAGAGTTCCAACCGACTGTAAAGCGAACTCAAAATCACAAATACTATGAGTATTAATGCCACAGTGCCGATACATTGTCCACGCAGCAGCCAGGAATACTCTCTTCCATCCGCAAGCTCGCTGATACCGGCTGTCAGCGCAAACAAAATGATAGACTCAAATAAAAATATGGCAAGTGTATTGAACCAATCTCTTCTGATCCGCATATTTTGATCCCTTTACCTTTATTTCTGTATGAATTTAAGACTTTTTCTCCTCTTCAATTACGTTTCGCCGATATCGCAGCAGGATCAGCAATGCACCTGAGAACAGCATGATCATAGCTGCTGTTGAGATCAGCGTAAAAAGAACTGCGTCCTTGTTCTGTTCTACACGTTCCCGCAATGAAAGCTCCCGTACCGGCAGTTCTTCAATGAAATGGAAGCTTTTTGTTTCAAGGTCAGGATCAATAATAAAAACATCTCCGGCAAATGTCCATGTGTTAGACAAAACTGATGCAAACCGGTCTGCGAGTGTAAGAGCCTTATCGTTCGGGCCGCTGACAATAAGGATCGCGCGTCCCTCCTGATTTGGATGGCGGATGATTTGAAAAACATTGATCTCCTCCGCATAACGGGAAGACAGAAGCAGCTGTTCATTGCTTGCAAAACGTGAACCGTCAGACTCATATTTGAAACTCATGCGGTCATTCAGCGCACGGATAGCACTGTTATCCTTCCATGTACCCAGAATAATAATATTGGAATTTTCTTTTTCCGGGACAAAATCGGAAGCAAAACGTACAAGCATTGTTCCGTATGGCATTATATCTACGCCTGTAAGGGCTGCTATGCGTCCGAACAAGGCATACTCTGTTTCACTCATATTGTCCGGAACGACAACTGTCAGATTATTGAATAGTCCAAGAACCTCAAACGGGTAAGGACGCAAAGCAAGATCATAAGTACTGCTGACACCGGATGGCAGATAAAAAGTCGAATCACCTGAAACATATGCCCATGGCATCCGGTCTGCCCGCTTGGTACAGTAAACATCCGGAATTTCCAGGTCGAAAGCTATTTTCAAACTGTCTGCATGTGTACCAACAACATCAGAGGGGAAAAGGAATGAAAAACTATCATTGTTCGCATGTTCTTTCGATAGTTTTTTGGAAGCAATTGGCGTATTGTCCCAATAAACCGTAATGAGGGAACGTTCAAAATCAAGGTTATCACTGTAACGCATTTTGATTTCTGCTTTACCGCCTTCACCCAACACGAAACCGCCGCTGAACGGCAGATAAATCGTATTTTCCTGATGGAAAGGACCGATAAAACTGATACCGCTCTGGTTCGTCAGGCTTTTGACTGTTTCGCCGGTACTGATCAGCGAAGAAATTTGCGAGTTTTTCATTATATTTTGTGCGCTTCCGGAAGGAACATGTGCCCAGGAATATTTTTCCTGAATAACACGTGATTCATCCGCCAGCATACAAGCGCCCTCAAACAGGTCCTCCTTCGCAGAAGCAGTAATGACGATCACGGTAGAATCGCCTTTTCTATATTCATAAACGACAGCCCCGCTTCTGAAAGATTTGCCCAGAGCGTCATATTGTTCCTTCGCTTCCTGAGGGAGACGGCTCAGCTGTGCAATGATCAAAGCATTTCCCTCACTGTATTCATAATGGTCCAGGGTTTTAAGTGCGATCCTGTCTTCTGTAACAGTTTCATTTCCCAGATCCGCACGCATCAGGAAAGCAGTGCGTAATTCTTCTTCAGAGGCTTTTTCAGGTACAAATATTGTAAGATCACTGCCGCTTGGATCAACAGAAGATACCAGCGGATAGGGATAATAGCTCAGCTGTGTGCCGACTTCCACCAGATCATATCCGACTTCGATAAAGGAAGAAGCGGAAATACTGATCCAGTTTGCGCCGGAAAAATCATCCAGACATCCTTCCTCATCGTAAAGACGCACATACCCGGTAAGAGCAAATTCATTAAAATCCTTTTTCAGGTATTCCACCGGGATCGGGACAAATACGATTTGAGACGCACCTTCCTCATAAGCCACAGCACAGGAATAAATCGGCGAATCATTGATAAAAAAGGTCAAAGAAGCCGGTACATCATCCCTGATCAACGGACTGACAGTATATTCAATTTGAGCAAGCGCGTAGACCGGTTCCCAATATTTTTGAACCTTGAAAAAATAACCGGATTTTTCAAATATTCCCTGCAATATTATGTTTTGTGAAAATTTAAAAATCTGATGAAGCTGGGTTTCCGGTGTTTCCGGCCGCTCTCTCCTGGGTGAATCGGCATTTTTAGGATCACTGGACAGTACATAGCTGGTGATCGAAACTGGTTCTTCAACGGGAGCATTTTCCGGAGAGTCGATTTGAAAGGCAAATGCCGCAGAAACCGAAAGTACGAAAAGCACTGTTACAAGAACAATCATATAAGCAGATAATTTTTCTTTCACAAAACACCTCTTTTTTTTCAGACACAAAACATTTCTCAACACATTTATTGTTTTTTACAAATGCACGGAAATCATTCCGTTTCAACATATCGTACAGTTTTATCCCATTTTACTTCCCGCTTAAGCAGTGCATCCATCAGCAGATCAAAAATTGCTTTAATAACGACAAAAACCCACAGTTTGGCATAAGTGAACAGCATCAGAGTAACAAGGCCCAGTGATTCCAGATTGAATTCATTTCGTTCCAGAGAAAGTGTGAGCATCATATTGGCAACGAAAACCAGGATCGCCATTCCCCACAGAGTGGATGAAAAACCGCCAAGCCGAACCGTGATTTTTCCCAGTATACCGCCCAGAAAAATAATATCAGAAGCAATCAGCGATGAAAGCATAATGCTGTAGGTCAGTGCATAATATAACGTGTCCAGACGCATCGGACCTGCTTTACGGTCAAAAGTATACTTAAAATTCTTCAGCATAACATAAATATTACCCTTCGCCCAACGGACACGCTGACGGAACCAGACAGGCAGCAGATGCGGTTCCTGTTCCCAGGTTACCGCCTGTGGCAGCTGCTTGATATAATATCCCATACGGTAAATACGGAAACTGATTTCCGTATCCTCGCTCAAAGCCTTCACATCCCAGCCGCCAACCTGTTCAACAATACTTCTGCGGATCACATAATTTGTTCCCGGGATCGTACAAAGCTTGAAGAAGAAAAAGCGTCCCGCCTGGTTCATACATTGATGTGAGAGCGTTTCGATATTCACAAAGCGCGTAAGAATAGAAGCATTGCGGTTGCGGGTCCGGAATTTTCCGATCACCGCACCTGCCTTGGGATCCGCAACAAGATTTTCAACAAGAAGGCGGAGTGCCTGCGGCTCAGGTGTGTTATCTGCGTCATAAATAGCAATGACAGATCCCCTGGCTGCTGAAAAACCGATATTTAGTGCGTTTGATTTGCCAGTACCGCCGACTGTTTTATCGGTGCTTATACACATCAGGCGGTTTTTCGGAAATTCAGCAGCAAGACCGGCAAGAATACTTTCCGTATCATCAGAAGAATTATCATTAATGACAATGATCTCATATTTATCATCAGGATAGTCAAAATTCAGCAGCGCCCGCACTGTCCGCTGCACCACCAGCGCTTCATTATGAGCAGGAACCAGAACAGAGACCATCGGATATTCATCCTCAGGCAGCGGAATATGTCCGTCACTTTGGTTGCAGCGGTAGATATAGATATAACCGCCAATACTCAAAATAACATTGATCAGCATCATGAACCAGATGGCTGCGACGGCATAAATGGAAATGATCTCGGCTGCTGTCATCTGGAGGCTATCTCCTTTGTTTCATTTGGAATGTCTTTCAGGAACCTTTTCCGCATCTGCCGTCTTGATTGAAAAACGAGAAAAATGAATAATACAAGTACAACGCTGCTGACAGCTATCAAAAAACGGTTTTGCCGGGCAAGATTCGTCACGAAACGATAGTAAACGTTCCGTTTATAATCAAAATTTTCTTCGATTTCACGCGGTTCATAATTTATAAATTGCTGCTCCCCATTGACAGTCAGAGTATTTCGATCCCAAAGAAGGGATTTGGAATCATCCATATAAATGCGATGTCCCATGCTCCACATGTCCTGCATTGGGATCGGAGAATCCTTCGCTGCATCAACAACAGCATATATGAAATCATCCGTCATCGTATCAAGGTTCAGGTAAACAGCAGTCGGACAGTTCGCTATATGGCTGATACCGCTCTCATCCAAACGGAATGCCGGAACGATCTGCTGATTGCCCAGTTCCAGATATGTATTTAATCCGTACTCATTGACCGGATGCCGTTCAAAAGCATCCAGCTCCGAAAGGAAAAGAGTGCGTGATCGATTGAGAACATCGGTCAATGCTTTATCAAATATCCACTCTGAAGGGATCTCAAGCCCTAAAAGCCAGACGCCGTTATCAAAATAATTACCGGCCGCGGTGTTCAATTGTTTTGTCAGCAATTCAGGGTCAACATTATCCTGAATAATCGGGGAATGAAGGATCACCGCACCGCCGTTTGCCTGTGCAAATCGCAGTACTTCGCAGAAAAGTGCCATTGCCGGATAATCTGCGTGCTCATAAATCGGCATTACAGAAATCACAAAATTCATCTTCAGCCCAACCATATAATTCACAATATCTTTCAGGCGATATGGATCAGTAAAAGGGTATACTGCATCCAACACAATATATTCAGAATACGAATGGATCGGAGAATCCCAGACCCAAAGCCAATGGGCTATTTCCTGCATCAGAAGAGCTTTCGCAAAATTGCTTGTATAATCTACCAGCGGAATATAACGGATCCGATCCGAACCGCTCACAAGGGGAAAGGCTTCTCCATACACATTTAATTCCTGGTTCGTGTAAGAAGCTTCCTGGAATATTCCGGCATCCAGCACCTCAACTGAAGCTTCGAAGGAATAATTATCAGCAAAACGATATTTCGTTGTACCGATTAATTTTCCGCTCAGCTCTGGAATGGGATGAATACCGATCGCATCCAATCCCTTTGCCTGTCCAAGCACAAGCAGAAAACCGTCATAACCGGTCAGTATCTCTTCAGGCATTCTTTCTGAATCCACCGTTGCACACCAGATGACCTTATTATAATTTTTGACAGCATCTTTCGCTTCAGCGGCTTCCAGCCAATCCGCCTGATAACGCATGGCAAACAGTACCTGCGCAATTGCAGAAAGATTATCCGCCTGTCCCCGGCTGATTGCCTCTTCAGGATAAACGACCAGGATATTTTCACTCTTTTCAGCAGGCGATATGCTTTGAGAAAAGCTTCTTTGAGCAGAAAGAAGATATGCTCCGGATAACAGCAGGCACAGCAGGACCTGGCTAAACCTCATATGCGAATTCCTTTTCCACCTCATTGACAAAACGCATAGCATCTTTACCCAATTCTTTTTCATACTGTTTATAAACAATACTCAAATCGACTTTCAGCATTTGCTCATTCAGATCCGGCAGCAGGTTTTCTTCCTCGACAGCTTTAAGGATACGTCCCTTCAGAAAAGAAGCCCCTGTACTGAAATAGATAATACCCAGCGATCCATTATCATCAATAGAGAAAACCCTGTCTTCCACGCGTACGACGTTTTGAACGACCTGAGCGAGATTATGCCGCAATTGATTGAATTGATCAGCAGTAAGGACCTTTTTCAGTTCGTCCGCATAACGCAGCCGGATCATCATCAACCCCATCTCCGTACCTTTGCGTTCGCTCAAAGCCATGTACCGGGCCAGTGAGCTGATCATGGAACGATTATTTTCCAACCCTGTCAAAGGATCCATAACGGTAAGCTGATCCAGACGGTTGTTCAAAAGACCGTTTACACCTTCAATTACTGAAAAATAGGATATAAATACTGACATACCGATCAACGCAGTGACTATGACAACAGGCCACAGGTAGGCTGTCCATTCGATTGGCGTTTTATAGGCAAAATACATATACAGTTTATAAATCGCAAACAGCAGAATCATCGCGCCGGAAACCATGATTCCTCCGATACGGGCACGCAGGCCAAGCAGCAGCGAAGATAACATAATACCCACCAGCAAGGCCGTATGCTGATATACCAGAGATTTGTCAGTCAGGGCAGTAATCAGCGATGCTGCCATAACCGCTGCCATAAACAATAATATTCCAAAATCCTGAATAAGAAAAATCCGGCTGGTTCTTGATTCCCGATCCATCACCCCTCCATAGCCAAAATATTTGTCCGGTGTAATATTTCAGAAATGAATAACATTAAAACACCATCAATACAAATTCCATACAACATCTGATACCGTTCAAGTTCCGCAGTTCCGCTCAAAAAAATAACAACGGTGATATCCGCAATTCCTGCCGCAAGCAGACAGAAAAAAGTATCCAGCATGATCTGTCTTTCACGATTGGTCCAGCGGGCAGGTTTTTGTGTAAGGCTTTTTTGTTTCCGAAACAGTATAACATAAACCGCAGACAGGATCACAAGAAAACCCATCGTTTGGGGCAAAGAATTTGATTTAAAGTTACTGTAAAAAATCAGCAGCTGATTTTGAGCACGTTCAGGCAAACCTGTAGCTCTTTCAAAATTTCCCGTAAACCGTCTGTTTGGATTAAATGCAGATGTTGTTCCGTTCTCTAATAAACCGATAAAGTTTATCGGATGCTTCATGTAGAAAAGCAATATTTTCCAAAGAGAGACACGGCTTATAAAATTGCGTTGGATATCCGGATTTCCAACTGTAACATAAGGGATTGCGGAAAAAGTGGAAGTATCCGCTAAAGTTTCAAACCGCGGATCAATGTCAAACTCTTCAAGCACTTTTGCCGGATCTGAAGAGTGCACCATAACACCATTTGTGATGGTATGCAGCCGTGACTCCGGTGTAAAACGGGATGATCCGATAAGCACCGTGTTCAGAGAAGCTGCCAGCAGCACTGCGACACTCACCACAGCAAGCATTTTTGACTGCTTGTTGCTGTCTTCCATAAAAATCTGCCGTACACAAAAAATTATCAAAACAATACCCGCCGCTGCACAATGCCGTTCGGAGAGTGTCAGTAAAGATCCCGCAATCATGACCCCGATCAGGCCGATCTGAGTCCAGACCTCATTCCCATGCTGCAAAGCAAGACAAAAACCAATACAGTAAACCAAAAAAACCTGCCAAAAAGCCTCGGGATAAAGACTGTTAAAATAAACGATCATTGATGCATCACCAAGGATCAGTGCTCCCACGATCATCAGCGCGGTTGCTTCCGCAGCCACCCTCACGCGGGCGACGAGCCCCCGCAGTGCCAGGTATACTGCAGGCAGATAAATGATCAGATAAATCGCTCCCAGAAAACGGATATCGAACAGATTGTCATGTGTAAACTGCTTATCTATCCATTTAGCAAACTTTATCAGCATGAGATGGGTCGAAAAACCATGAGACTGCTGTGTAGAATGGAGATAAAGACGTGTAAAATAAGCACCCACAGGGTAAGACAGATCCTCCACACGGTACCCCAGTCCTGTTCCAAGCATAATATCGGATAAAGAACCATCATCAGCAACTCCCATGACCGGAGGGAAGAACAGAATAAAAGCCGCCACAATGAATACGATCACCGTTCCAGTGACAGCGGCAAGATTTGGAGAATATACCCGGCTCAGACGCTGATTGAACCAATTCACCCTGCGGCGGAAAACTGCCAAACCATCGTCGAAAATATCTTTGATTTTTCTTGCTTTATTGTTTTCCATTCCCTGACGCTTTTCCAATCAGATACCTATCCACTGACGCATTTACCAACAGCGGCATCAGTTGATCAAACGAATATATGACAGCCCCTTTTTGGGTATAAGCACCGAAAAACTCGTCATCCGCATCCAATATGAGTTTTCTTTCCATTCTGCGCAGTGCCATCCCGAACAGCTCATCATCACCGGCTTCCATGGCCGTCAAAGCCGCCAGTGCATATACTGCAGTAGAATCATAATTATAGCCTAGGACGACCTCACCGTTGATATTATACCGCGCTGCAAGACCACCGGACTGCATCTTCTCCTTTAACCAGCACAGTGATTCCTTCGGCAGCATCCCCGCACGGCTCATATTCCAAAAAGTATATAAAGCCTCCGCCGTATTCAGGCTGCCCGGATCATAACTGCGGGTTGAATAATCATAGTTTTTATAATATAAGGGAAATTCATCTGATATTCTGCCATCAAGCAGGATATTCAGAGCACTGTCATAAACAGGTCCGAAATCCGGATCCGCTTCTTTCATTGCCTGTATGGCTTCCAGATCCAGATAATGCAGTGAAATGATATCAGCACGTTCACTGCCTGAAAGATAAGCGAAATCCACCGGACGTTTTTTGAGATCAAGGCAGCGGCTCTTTACAGCTTTAAGCATCGCATCCGCTTCAGAAGCATAAGACTTATCGAATTTCGTTTCTGCTTTATACAATGCAAACCATATGCGCAGATCATCCAGAAACGCGTTTACATTAGCCGGTTTATCGTCACTGTTCACATACCAGGCAGCCAAATCATTCTTCAGTAAATGCTCTTTTGTAAAAGTCCAGGTTTTACGGAATAGCTCAGGATCATCTGCGTTCAGTGCATACATCATTACCAGACCCTGACTCTCACTCAAAATATCTTTACCGGAAGGGAACTCACCATTTTGTGCTGTACTGGTATAAAATCCGCCGTTTCCATCAGACATTACATGCTCTATAAAAGCAAAATTAACGGCAGCCCTTCCCTCCCGGACACGCTTCAGCATTCCTTCCGCTTCTCCCGGTTTGAGCCGGCCGGCATGACACTCCAAAACGTTTCCTTGTGGATCCAGTATAATATCCGCGGGAAACGCTTCAACTCCCCATTCAAGCCGGCACGTTTCTTCCGGGTCCGAGAGGTAAAAATCAATATCCTTATCCGGGACTTGTTTCACGACAGTAAATGACATGATTTTGTTTGCGGAAGATAAAGAACGGACAGCCTCAATATGTTCCTGATCCTGCTCAGCTCCGGCAGAAATTGTTATCCACAACCCTTCAGGTGAAGAAGCTGCAAGTGCATCAATGCTTACCGGATTTCCGTCAGGCATTTGAAAATACACTGTCGGTGCTTTCTGTCCGATAAATATTTTTTTTGGCAGCAGATCATCAGGATAAATCTCATTTATCTGAGCATTCTCAGTATCCGCAGCCGCATCGATATCAGATGGCAGGGATGCTTTCCTGAAAAAAACGTGAAAGAATAAGAAAATCAATACACACAGCACAAAAATTGACAGAATTATACAAATAATTTTGTCAATTTTTGTGTTATGATCCATTTTTCTCAATTTCCTGGGATAAACCCATCCCTATGCGTTATACGTCGAAGCAGCAGTATCACCGCCTTTACCGGTCCAGTTGGTATGGAAGAATTCCCCGCGTGGCCGATCAAGCCGTTCATAGGTATGTGCACCGAAATAGTCCCGCTGAGCCTGAAGCAGATTTGCGCTGAGCCGTTCCGTACGGTAAGCATCGTAATAATTCAATGCGCTGCACATCGCCGGTACCGGAATTCCGCAGCGGATCGCTTCCGCGCAGACCTCGCGCCATCCATGCTGTGCTTTTTCGACCCGTTTTCTGAACGTCTCATCCAGCAGCAGATTGGGCAGGTCCGGAGCCGCATCAAAAGCCTTCTTAATATCTCCGAGGAAAACACTGCGGATAATACACCCGCCGCGCCACATCAGTGCAATATTCCCGTAATGGAGATTCCAATGATAGGTCTCTGCCGCATCCCGCAGCAGAGAAAAGCCCTGCGCATAAGAAATGATTTTGGAAGCATACAACGCATCCTTAATAGCGCTGATCAGATGAGTCCTGTCAATATTCTGCGGCTTTTCCGGTCCGTGCAGTATGTTGGACGCTTCGGTTCGTTCTGCTTTCATCGCGCTGAGACATCGGGCAAAAACTGCTTCCCCGATCAGGGTTAGCGGAATACCCTCATCCAGAGCCGCAATAGAAGTCCATTTTCCGGTTCCCTTTTGTCCCGCGGTATCAAGAATCTTATCCACCAGCGGCATCCCGTCCTCATCCTTAAAAGCCAGAATATCCGCTGTAATACCGATCAGATAGCTGTCCAGTTCCTGTCCAGTTCTCCCCGGTTCCATTCCGCAAAAACCTCATGCATCTCATCTGCGGACATTCCCAGCAGATCCCGCATCAGCTGGTAAGCTTCGCAAATCAGCTGCATATCGCCGTATTCAATACCGTTATGAACCATCTTGACATAATGTCCCGCACCATCCGAACCGACCCATTCACAGCAGGGAGAACCATCTTCCACTTTCGCGCAGATCGCCTGAAAGATCGGTTTGACAACAGGCCAGGCCGCATCGGAACCGCCCGGCATCATGGAAGGCCCCTTGAGAGCGCCTTCCTCACCCCCGGAAACCCCGGTACCCACATAGAGCAGTCCTTTGCTTTCCACATAAGCAGTCCGGCGCTGTGTATCCGGAAAATGCGAATTACCGCCATCGATGATCACATCGCCCGCTTCCATCAGCGGAAGAAGCTGTTCGATCATTTCATCCACCGGGTTTCCGGCTTTGACCATGATCATCACCTTTCGCGGCTTTTTCAATTGCGAGACCAGTTCTTCCAAAGAATAAGCGCCCTGTATATTTTTCCCCTGAGCACGTCCGTTTATGAATTTTGTAACTTTCTCGGTTGTACGGTTGTAAACACTGACGGTAAACCCTTTGCTTTCCATGTTGATCGCAAGGTTTTCACCCATAACAGCCAATCCAAGTATACCGATATCAGATTTTTGCATATATCATAGATCCTTTCAAAGAAAACCCAGAAGGTTATTTCCCGATTTAAGTATAAGCGGAAAACGAAAAATATACAAAAACGGCATGATAACAGCTCAGCATAATTTAAACTGCAGTCCGCCGCATGCCCAGTCTTCAACCTCTTTCGCATCGATACCGAAAGGGTAAAGGATCGTCCCGGCTGCCCTGCCGAAAAGCAGACGGTATTTAGCCTTATCGACATCTTCCGGCAGAACGGGGTCCGGCAGCTCCCACGCGTGAACATCCTCTTTCCCGACCGTATATAAAAAACGCACCTTCTGCCCGGGTGAAAGCCGCTTTCCGGTCCTGTCCAGCAGCTGCTGTGCTGCCCGGACACTCGGGGTCGGAGCTCTGTAGGCTTCCAGTTCCCGGCTGATACGCATGGTAACGACAAGTTCTTTAAGCGGCACCTTTCCCGCATTCAAATCATCAAGCGCCTGTTTAAAAACTGAGAAAGCCTCACGGAGATATTTCGGCAGATCGCGGACATCATCTGCCAGGGAAAGACATTTCAGAGCCTTGCGCTGTGTCTCAACGATCCAGGGCGGCATATCATGCCGCCGGGCTTCAATGCCGCGCATCTTCAGTTCACCGCTGCGGAAAGTACCGAAATAACGGTTCGGAACAGGAACCGCATCATCAGAACGGGATGGCAGGAAAGCGAGCCAGTTATAAATACCGTCAAGTGCGATCATCATTTTCGTCCGGCGGGAGATCTCATCCAGAACCGGCTGAAAATCCGCCACACTGACACAGCCGCGCTTCCGCAGCCACAACGCATCCACAAACATATGCAGCACCTCAAAGCCCATGTCCTCCGCGGCTTCTTTGGCGATCAGCAGCGCCTCCCTTCCGCCGCGGGTCACTGCTTCATGGGACTCAATCCGTCCGAAACGGGCATTTTTATATCCGAGAAAACCGAAACATACCACCAGCAGCCACTTCAAAGCAGAGGCACGGGCAGCATAACTTTTCGCCAGGGGAACCTCTTTGTCCGGATAACGCAGCAGTTTCTGTTTGATTTTCACGCGTTTCTCATAAAGAGGCTTCAAGGTGAGAGGAACAATGCCAGGCTCTTCCTGCGCCGGTTCCAGACCGTCAGGAAGCGGAATCTCCGGAGAGATATTTCCATTGATTATGATCGCAGGATACATGGAAACGAAATCGATTTCCGCGATATCCGTATAAAGTCCCGGTTTCGGTTGATAGATCATCCCGCCGCGGTCAAAGCGAATCAGGTCCAGACCATTTTTTATCTGCTCGGACTGCTGTTTCTGCTCGGGAACCAGCACATCGTGCTGCATGGCGGTAATCATCTGCATGGCCGAAATACCGGATCCCGGTGAGACCCGGGCTGCATGCTCGATCGGCATAGCCGTTACCCGTGCCATTTCAAGGGCACCGTCAAAACCGTAATCCTTCCACATCATGGCATTCTTCCTGTCAATATGACATCGGCCGAAAAGATGTGCTTCCTGTGCACGGTATACGATCTGGCCATATGAAAAATAGGAAGTTTCTTTTTTCCATAAAACCTCCTTTTCCGGATCCCGGTTGAAATGCAGCGGGATCCCGGTTCCGGCACTCATCTCCAGCAGCTTCGGGATCAGCCAGTTGTCTCCCCATTCCGTAAGCAGAATATCCGGATCGAACGCGTCCGTCAGTTCATTGATTTTTTCCAGCGCCTCGGCAGGATCATCCAGCAAAACGCGGATCTTTTTCCCATCCGGATAAACATCCACAGCAGACGGCTCTGCCTTTGCCGGATCGCGGTCGGGGATCATCTCCATCACCTTCAGAACCGGCAGCAGAACAGGCAGATCCCAGCGCGAATTCAGTACATGCAGAGAATGCAGCGTGCCATCTTCATCGTAATCCAGCTCGCATAAAGCCATCGGGAAGCTTTCATACATGGCACAATGCCGGGCCTGAACAGAAATATCCGCGTTATACCAGGTCAGATCCGGAAATGTCCGCTGCACAGACTGAAAACAGGACTTTTGCGAATCCGGGCCGACCATATCCACACGCAGCACGCACAGCAGATCAGGCTGGAAGACATCTTTTTTTGTCTCTCTGCTCAGACGAAGCACGCCCGGCTGGCGCTTCAGGAACAGACAGCAGTCATGCAGGCGCCCTGCCGGTCCGTAAATATAAAAACTGACAGGGAAATCCTGCCGCAGACATATCCGGCTTCCGTCATCCATAATGAACCAGAGCCTGATCCTGTCCGCGCCATCTTCATAAAGATCCAGCAGCCAGCCCTTCCCTTTGATTCCCGTTTCCACGATCAGACCCTGTTTTTTAAGCACTCATAAACCAATTTCATTTCTGCACACTGCATACGATACACTACTCGTCCGGATAAAGCAGCTTTTTCAAACCGGGCAGATTCGGGATCACAGTCTCGGCAACATCATCGATCCCGCATTGCCTGCACAGCTCATTGACTTTCATTTCGATCCGCTCACTGCGCTTGGCGATCTCCAGCAGCATACTGATGATATAGGCATCCATCGGGTAAAGATTGCCCGCATACGAAGTTTCCGCAATATGTAGCCGGGAAAGATGGATCAGGTCCTTCATTACAGCCTGATCCTCCCGGCGCAGTGCGCGTGTGAAACGCTGCAGTGCCTTTTCTTCCTCGATCCAGGTTTGCGTCGCTGATTGTATCGTTCGTCCCATAATATCATCATCCTTTCTGAATTTATAAGAAAACACCGGTTTATTCAGCTTGAGCCGAAAGTGCCCCGTTTTTGTTGACTCATTCTCTATACGGCAGACATTTATCAGTATTTTCTAAGTCAGGTCAAATAAAGCCGGCTGGCTGTCTGTCAGCTCGGGTGTCTTCCTTTTCCGCTGTGCACTGCAGGGGGCAAAAACACGGGCGGCCGGACGCAGCCGGTATCCGGAAGAAGCATTTTCACGCTGCAGTTCATTCTGAACCGGAATAATGCCAAAGGTCCGCGCCAGAGAGTTCACCAGACACACCCGGTCCGGAGCAAGATCTTTCGGCACCGGTTTCACCCCGATCAGAATCAGCCTCTCAGACATGGCACAGTGAAGCAGATCGACAGATTCCCGGAACAGGCGGTATATTTCAGCCGTTTTGATATTTTCATCAAGGTAAGGAGCCAGCAGATCCAGAATAATCACCGGTACACCGGTCTCCATCCCGCCGATCTGCCTCAGCAGAGCCGCTGCCTGGTAACAGGTAAAGGCACGCTGAAGGCGGATATTCATCATTGCAGCAGCCGGATCCCTTGTCAGATAGCGCAGCTGCCGGGCTGTGTAGTACATATCGCAGCGGCTGCCGAAATCAAGCAGATGCAGCGGCTGCTTTACAGAAATTTCCGCAGCTGTACTCAGCAGATAACCGCTTGCGGCATGAGGACCGTAAAGAATTTTGCATCCGGATTCAAAAACCGTGTTATAATTTAATAAATAATTTATTTCAGCCATAATAGGCTATTATAGAATGTTTATTCTGAATTGTCAAGCTAATTTTATCAAGTTAAGACGAATGTCATATCACAGGATAAAGCCCGCTGAATCCCTTAAAAAAATAATAAAATATAAATAATTCTTATTTACTTCTTATTGTTTAAAGATATAATTATTTACAGGAAAGGAGTGATTATGTCCGAAGTTGTCAATGTAAATATCAAAATGGATTCTGACGTTAAGAGAAATATGGAGCAGGTTTGCGCTGAATTAGGGTTATCAATGTCCGCAGCCTTTACGATTTTTGCCCGCAAGGTTGGCAGAGAAAAGCGGATTCCCTTTGAGGTATCAGTAGACCCGTTCTACAGTGAAAGCAATATTCATTACCTGGAAGGCATAGTACGCGATATTAAAGAAGGCAAAGCGCATTTTGCTGAGCATGATCTGATTGAGGTGGACTGATGCCGATTTTGTGGGAAGACAGAGCATGGGAAGATTATCAGTATTGGCTTGAACAGGATAAAAAAACGCTGAAGAAAATTAATAGACTCATTATTGATATACAGCGCAATGGATATACAGGTATTGGAAAGCCGGAACCATTAAAGGATAATCTAAGTGGACTGTGGAGCAGACGGATTGATGATTCAAATAGAGTCGTTTATTTTATCGAAGAGAATGTTCCGCACATTGTATCCTGCAAAGGTCATTATGACGAGTAATATATCTTTGCAGAAACTCTTTGTAGAAACAGAAAAGCTCCTGATTAACAGGAGCTTTTCTGTGAGCATTGACATATCATTGTCTTCTGCTCTTTGTGGAGATGGCGGGAGTCGAACCCGCGTCCGAAAGATTCGACCCTCGAATATACTACGAGCGTAGTCAGTTTATTGATTTAACCTCTTAGAGGAGAAACAGACAAAACCTGTTGAGGCGATTCACTCAGACCCGAAAGCCCTCTTTTGCTCCGCGTCGTGACGCCGCGGGCAGCATGCTGACTTTGTGACGCCCACTCCGCGATCGGTCAGCAGTACGATGCGGGTGAACGTGACCTGAAAAGGTCATTTGCGGCAAACGCCGCCCCGCTTATGCAGCGAGAGGCATTGCAGCGTAGGAAGTGCGATTGTTGGCACTTGATTTTTTGTACTGATTTTACGAGGTCGGCACCTCTCGGCCCGCAATTCGGGACCAGCCTCCCCCGTCGAGACCGGAACATCCCCAATTGACAACTTTATTATACCCGCTTTTTCAGGAGCAGCCATTAATTTTGTATTAATTCGTATCGATTCATAACCGAACACACCTGTCATAACCGGGGCTGCAGTTTTTTCATCAATAATTATCAGCAATAATCAGACTTATCCTTTATAATTACCTGTATCAGAAAGTTGAGGCAAACTTCAGCGCGGCAGATATAAATTATGAACGATAAAAAAACAGAGTACAGATACAGAGAAATCATCCGGTATAACATCATTGGGATCGTGATGAATATTTTCCTTTCCATCGGAAAAATCACCATCGGGATCCTGACACATGCACATGCTGTCATTCTTGACGGCATCGAAGGGCTCTCTGACCTGGTTTCATCGATTTTCTCAATATTTTCCGCAAAAATCGGAGCAAAAAAAGCAGACAGAAACCATCCCTTCGGCTACGGAAGGTCAGAATATCTGGTTTCCCTCCTGGTCACGATCATAATTATGTTCTTCGGTGTGCGATCGATCGTTGAGAGCATACAGGTTATTATCGATCCTCATGATGCCCCAGACTATAACCCCGCTGTTATCATTATTATGGTCATCTCACTGGTGCTGAAGTTTTTTTATGGAGTACAGCTGCGAAAAAAAGGACGTGAGATAAATTCGGTAGGAATGATCATGTCCGGAAATGACGCTCTGGGAGACGCACTCACTTCTGCCGCGATCCTGGCCGCGGTCATCATCAACAATATCTTTGGAATTGATATCGAGCATTACCTGTGCATCGGGATCTCTGTCCTGATCATCATCACCGGCTGGAACATGATGCGGGAATGTGTGACAAAACTCATCGGAACAAATGTCGACCCTGTTTTCAGCAAAAATATCCGGTCAATGATCATCATGGAAGATGGCGTATTGAATGTCAGCAATCTTGTCATCCATAATTATGGTGAAGGCATACAGGTCGGATCTGTTGAAATTGAAGTAGACGAAAATATGCGTGCCTCTGAGATCAGCAGAATTTCACGTAATTTGATCCGGAAATCTGATGAACTCGGGCTGATCCTTACCTCAGTTGGCATCAGTGCTGCCAATGTCGATTCTCCGGAGGCAGCAGAGATGTGGGATCAGATCCTTGACGTCATCAGGCATCACAAAGATATCAAAAAAGCACATTCGTTTGAGGTTGACTTCGAAAAGAAATTAATATCTTTCAGCATTGTCCCGGATTATAACGCACCGGACAGAGAGGGTTCCCGCGAACTGCTCTTCAAAGAACTCAGGCAACTCTTTCCCGATATGACGATAGAGATCAATGAAGGAAGAGAATCCTGATCGATATGTATCAGCCGCTCAAAACATATCCAGCGTTCCGCTGATTTCTATGATCTTCACCGGTGTAACCGCTGTTCCATCAATATCAACACTGCTTTTGACGCTGATCCTGAAAAGTTCATAGTCCGCAGTTTCCTTATTAAAAGCCGTTTCCACAGCCTCCTCAGCCATCTCTTCTTCGATTTGATTACTGAGATAAAGCAGCGATGCTTTTGTCCACAAACGCGCAGAATTCTCCCGCGCTGCGGGGAACCTCAGGGTAACAGTAAAATTCCCCTGCCCGGATGGAACTGATGTCCGGATACTCCCGATTGAGCTCAGGCTTCTTACAGTGAACTCACATGCATTTGCTTCAGCGGAATCCCCGCTCATAGTCAGCATATCTGTTGTCCCCAGCTGCCTTGCTTTGCTCCGCAGTCCATCAAATTCGTATTTACAGATCATGATATTACGGGCACGTACCAAAGGATCTTCTGTTGGAACAAAAAGATCACTGTACCGGTCAGTGCGTCCCGAAACTGTATTCACGGTTTCCCGATCTGCCCGCCCGGATCTGTTTTGAGATTCATTTCTGCTTCTATCATCTTTTCTGTTAACAATACCCAGAATTACCAACCCGAAAATAGCGAGAATCAGAACCAGATAAATCACATTTCCCTGTTTGGTGAACCTTTTCATTTCAATATCCTTTATCTAATACATCCATGACCGATGCTGTGTAAAACACATGGTGCAGTCCTGATACAACCGAAAATCCGGCATAACAGTATCGACGACGGGACTGTCCGAAACAATACAGGTTAGGCTCTGAACAATTATCCGTTTCCGCCTATTATTATAATCTGACCGGCTGACAGTAAGAGAAACTGTTATTCATTCGATTTATTCACTGAATGATTACCATCTGCCATCAAAGTCTATGATTTTTATATCTTCGTGGAAATCCCTGATATAATTTTTTCGCTACTGTTTTCACTGTTTTCGATTATTTTATTACTATACAGGATCGGCAGAAGGATCATGTCCAATGCTGCCCTGCCCCTTCTGAACAGGAGGATATTATGTCCGTATTGATGTCCCTGATGGATTTTATTCCTGTCGTTTTATTTATTATTTCCTCGATCACCCTGCAGCGCTGTGTTTATTACCGCATGAGCAAGGGAGCTTTCGCTGTTTTTTCAGCCGGTATGATCATGATCATATGTTCCGGAATTTTCAAGGCGATCTGGAAACTGCTTTACAGCCTGGGTATCTGCGATTTTGAACGTCTGAATCAGTCATTCTTTCCGATGCAATCTGTCGGATTTCTGCTGGCAGGGACAGCGGTCATAGCCATGGTTTTCTTCAGGCAGGACAATGGAGAAAAACTGTATCAGATTGGCACGCCAACGGTCTTCAGCGGTACGATCTTCTTCATCGCCGCCAATATTCTGGGCTCATTAGGACTCTGCGGCGGTCTGGCCATTGAAAGCAAACGCTGCGGAAAAGTATGGCCTGCTGTTTTCTTCATCTTGTCCTTTTTCTTTCTGCTGACATTGGGTTATCTCGGCACAAAAGATTTTACGAATGCATCTGTGAACTGGACCTCCGAAGCCGTCAACATCCTTGCACAGATTTTCTTTCTGCTCGCATCTAAAGAGTTTGCAAAACAATGAAAAAATGCTGTTCGGTCTGATCGCCCGTCAAAAAAACAAGGACATTACCATCCTTTGGCAACCTGTCGTGCTGTCGCTGCGGCAGAAAATTTTTCAATTTTCCTATACACCACCCCCCTGAATCGGCATCGATAAGATACCCGAATTGTCACCACATCAAAACAATTCCGCAAACGGTGATATAATACCGGACAGCAAAAAACCTGATCAATTCATAAATAACAACAGCAGGAAAGAGATCACGCTTTTTGCTTTTAACCAGCCGATATTCATCCGGGTAACCGGGCTCTGGAATCATAAAAAAATTTGAAAGGCCCCTCACTCCGGGTGAAAAGGATGAATTAATTTTATTTTGGAGGATTTTTTATTATGAAAAAAATGCTTGTAATTCTGGCCGCGGCCATTCTCTGCCTGACAGTAAGCGCAATGGCTCAGGATACTTATTCCGTTGGTGTCAGCCAGCTGGTTCAGCATGTAGCGCTGGATGCCGCAACACAGGGTTTCCAGGATGCACTGACTGAAAAGCTTGGCGACGCTGTCACCATTGAGGTTCAGAACGCTTCCGGTGATTCCAACACCTGCTCCACCATCGTCAACACCTTCATTTCCAATAATGTTGACCTCATCATGGCCAACGCCACCCCTGCACTTCAGGCTGCAGTAGCCGCCACCGGTGATATTCCGATTCTCGGGACCAGTGTTACCGACTACGCAACTGCTCTGGATATTGACGACTGGAAAGGTTCCACCGGTATGAATGTTTCCGGTACTTCCGATCTGGCTCCGCTCAAGGAACAGGCTGAAATGCTCAATGAACTCTTCCCGGAAGCTAAAAAAGTCGGTCTCCTTTACTGCTCTGCTGAGCCGAACTCTAAATATCAGGTGGAAGTCATTAAAGGCTATCTTGCTGACCTGGGATATGAATGCACAGAATTCACTTTTGCTGACTCCAATGATGTTGCCTCTGTTACCCAGAATGCTGCTGATAACAGTGATGTTCTCTACATCCCGACCGATAACACCGCAGCTTCCTGCACCGAAGCCATCCGCAACGTGCTGGAACCCGCCGGCGTCCCCGCTGTCGTCGGTGAAGAAGGCCTCTGCGCCGGATGCGGCGTCGCTGCCCTCTCCATCAACTACTATGATCTGGGCTACACCACCGGTGAAATGGCTTATGAAATTCTCGTGAACGGTGCCGACATCTCCACCATGGATGTCCGCTTCGCCCCAAAAGTGGAAAAGAAATACAATGCTGAACTGTGCGAAATCTTCGGTATTGAAATTCCCGAAGGCTACACCGCCATTGAATAATTAATGCAAAATAGAAGGAAAAGGCGGAGATTCAGACAGTGACTGGCTTCAGTCTGAAGACTGCCTTTTCCTTCATGATCCAATATTCATTAGCAGATGGCAGTTATCAGTCAAATCTGACAGCTGCCGTCTGCCAATAAATAATCACGATCTAAAGGAGTATTGACCTATTAACATCACAGCACTATTCAACGCTATGCCGGGAGCCATTGCCCAGGGACTGATCTGGGGCATTATGGCAATCGGTGTTTATATCACGTACAAAGTTCTCGACCTTGCAGACCTTACCGTTGACGGCACCATGGCCACCGGCGGAGCTGTCTGCGTGATGCTCATGCTGAACGGTACGAATGTCTGGGTCGCGCTGTTATGCGCGATCTTCGCCGGTATGCTGGCAGGATTGGTCACCGGGATTTTCCATACCGCTATGGGTATCCCGCCGATCCTTTCCGGTATCCTGACACAGCTCTCTCTTTATTCCATCAACCTTGCGATCATGGATTTCAAAGCAAACCAGGGCATCAGCGTGACAAAATACGATCTGATCGTCAGTCAGCGCAATGTCCGTTCATTGAGCCTGAACAACCCGATCTTCACCACGATCATCATTCTGGCCATTGTGATCGGAGCCCTTTACTGGTTCTTCGGGACCGAATTAGGCTGCTCGCTTCGGGCAACCGGCGCGAATGAAGCCATGTCCCGGGCACAGGGGATCAACACCAATATTGCAAAGATTCTGGGTTTGATGATCTCCAACGGCATCGTCGCACTTTCTTCCGCGCTGCTTTCCCACTATCAGGGCTTCGTGGATGTGAACATGGGACGCGGTGCCATCGTTATCGGGCTGGCTGCTGTGATCATCAGCGATGTACTCTTCGGAAAAATTTTCCGTAATTTTGCGCTCAAGCTTACCGCCGTTGCCATCGGTGCAGTCATCTACTACATCGTTATTCAGATCGTTCTGTGGCTGGGACTCAACACTAATTTGCTGAAGCTTCTCTCCGCCCTGATCGTGGCAGTGTTCCTTGCCATCCCTTACTGGAAAGAAAAAATTTCCACCTCCAATGCAGGAAAAGGAGGGAAGGCAAATGCTTGACATCAAAAATATCCGGAAAACCTTCAACCCGAATACCGTCAACGAAAAAATCGCGCTGAACGGGATCGATCTTCACCTGGATGACGGGGATTTTGTGACCATCATCGGCGGTAACGGGGCCGGTAAATCCACCATGCTGAATGCCATCGCAGGTGTCTGGCCGGTTGACAGCGGCAGCATCATTATCGACGGGACAGACATCACTCATCTGCCGGAACACAAACGGGCTGCTTTGCTCGGCCGTGTTTTTCAGGACCCCATGACCGGCACCGCGGCAACGATGCAGATCGAAGAGAATCTGGCTCTGGCTGCCCGCAGGGGGGAAAAACGCACCCTGCGTATCGGGATCACCAATGAAGAACGCAATGTATACCGCGAAAAACTGGCCACACTGGGATTGGGGCTGGAAGACCGCATGACTGCCAAAGTCGGACTGCTCTCCGGCGGACAGCGGCAGGCGCTGACACTCCTGATGGCAACGCTCAAAAAACCGAAGCTCCTGATGCTGGACGAACACACCGCGGCTCTTGACCCGCACACCGCGGCAAAAGTGCTTTCGCTCTCCGAGCAGATCGTCACCGAAAACAAGATCATGACGCTGATGGTCACCCACAACATGCGGGATGCCATCCGCTACGGCAACCGCCTGATCATGATGAATGAAGGCAGGATCATCCTTGACATATCAGGTGAGGAGAAGAAGAACCTCACCATCGAAATACTGATGGATGCCTTCGCAAAAGCCAGCGGCGAAACCTTTGCCAACGACCGCATCCTTCTCACACAATAGGATCAAAACGAGGCCTGCGGCTGAAATACGCAGGCCTCGTTTTTTTATTTAAGAAAACGCTGATTGATTCGGTTTGAGTCGAAAGTGACCTGTTTTCGCTGACTCATTCTGAGTCAGCAGAACAGGTCGCTTCGATTCACTCTCTGTAAAACAGCCAATACGATCAGCTTCTTCCCGGCATCCCTTTCAGCAGTCCGCTGTCAGTCAATTACCATACCACTTCTCCGCGTCCTTCCGGAACTGCGCAAGCGATGGCTCATGCAGGTAGATCATATGTCCGGAAGGATAATAGGTAAAGGACAGGTTCTTTTGGAATTCCGGTTCAAGGAAAATATGGTCATAGACCCATTCCGCCGCAAAGAAAGGCGTAGCCAGGTCAAAATAACCACAGATGACCCAGACCTTCAGGTCCTTGTTCTTCGCCATATCATCACGGATCGTATCCTGCTGCCGGAGATATGAATTTTCACAGTATTTCCAGTTCTTCCACAATGGAGAAGATGTCTTGTATGGCCGTTCACATTTGAAACCGAGTTCCCGGCGGAAATAATCATTGATCGCCCCGCCGAAAGCACCGCTGAGCTGATAACCGGATGGATCATCCTCAAATGAGCTGCCGACATTATTTCGGTCAGTACCGGTATAGCGGCTGTCGATCCGTCCGACGACCAGATGCTCATCCCGCAGCAGTTCTTTACAGAACGCGGATATCTCAATACGCAGATTGGAATTCAAAATATACTGTTTTTTCAGCCCTGTATATGCGGAAAGCCTTTCCGCCAGGCTATCCCTTTCTTCAGCGCTGAGGCGGCTGCCCTTGAACAACGCTGTCAGATAATCCCCGCCGGCAAATTCCCGGACCTCAGCCATATAATCCTCTATGCTCATTGCCAGATACTTCGGGTCGGCCTTCCTGTAATACCAGGCATCTGCGGCATAAGTCGGCAGGAACAGCACGAATGGCAGCTCGTTACCGGGATCAAACTCCAGCGTACCAAAATCATTGGCGGTTGAGATCAGCATCAGCCCGTTGAGATCGAGACTGTATTCATCGGAGAGATATTTTGCCAGCCCGACTGACCGCGGTGTTCCGTAGGATTCCCCAGCGAGGTATTTTGGGGAAGCCCAGCGCTCATAACGGGTCACATACAGCCGGATAAAATCACCCACGGAGCTGACATCGTTCTGATAACCGTAAAAATCTTCTTCCTTACAGCCCGTAACAGCCCGGGAGAAACCGGTATTGACAGGATCAATGAAAACCAGGTCTGTCATGTCAAGAATCGAATATTCATTATCGATCACAGGAGCCGGAAATTTCGTGACATTCCCATCCGCGTCCAGGCTGACCCGCCTCGGTCCCAGGAAACCCATATGGACCCACAGGGAAGCTGAACCCGGTCCGCCGTTGAAGGAAAAGGTCAGCGGGCGTTCTGCAATATCACCCGGTTCATCAAGTGTGTAAGCGGTAAAAAAGATCTCAAAACAGGGCTTTTCCCCTTCATACACACCATCTTTCGTGGACTCCCGGCTCACGACCATGGTTCCGACTGTCACGGTATAATGAAGCTCTTTGCCATTAACGGCTGCACAGTGTTTTGATGTCACAAGATGATCCTGCGGTTTCTCCGCCGCAGCAATTTCTTTTGCATTTTCTTCTGCCATTTTCAAATATCTCCTTTGTTTCAGGGATGATCAAAACATAAAAATTCAGCAGTATTATTATAAACTGAATATGCATGTCCGGTTCAAAACACGCAAAAGCCTGCTCCCGCCCGCTGTCAGTCACCAGACACCGGGCGCAAAAGTCCTCCCGGCAAAACCGTATTATAATGAAAATGGTGAAATTTTAACTCCGTGACTGCATGGAGAAGGTAAGGACAGCGTTTTGGAAATCATCAACACCGTATTGGGAAAACCACTGGGATGGATCATGTATTTCTGCTACAATATCGTGCAGAACTATGGAGCAACCATCATCCTCTTCACACTGATTTCCAAGCTCATTCTGCTGCCGATATCCCTGATGGTGCAGAAAAATTCCATCAAAATGGTCAGTCTCCAGCCGGAAATGAACGAGATCAAAAAACTCTATGCCGGAGATAAAGACCGCATCGCGGAAGAACAGTATAAGCTGTTCGAAAGGGAGGGCTACAACCCCGGCATCGGCTGTCTTCCCACCGTCATCCAGATCCCGATCATACTCGGGCTGATCCAGGTCATCTATCACCCGCTTCAGCATCTTTTCCGTGTTCCAAAAGAAACGGTTCAGCTTTTGATCAAAACCGCAGGGGAATTATTACATACAGAAATCACCGGCAGCAGCGCCGAACTTCAGGTCATCGAGGCCATTCAAAACAGCGGCATCGCGGAGGCAGTCAGAGAAACCGGTCTGCTCGCGCCGGAAACATTTGAAAAGATCCGGACCATGCAGCTGGACTTTTTCGGCATACGCCTTTCCGAAGTACCCTCACTGCAAGCCCCCGGTCCCACACTGCTGATTCCGCTGCTCTCCGGGCTGAGCGCCCTGGCACTCTGCCTTTATCAGGACCGTTACAACGTGCTGCAGCGGGAACAGGGCAGGCTGCAGCAATGGGGTATGACGGTTTTCCTCGTGCTCTTTTCACTATATTTCACCTTCCTGGTACCCGCAGGCATCGGGCTGTACTGGATCTGTTCCAACCTGATGGCAATTGCCCAGCTGGCGATTTTAAATAAGATATACGCACCGGAAAAATATATCGACTACGAAGCCCGGAACGCTAAAAAGGCACAGGACAACGACAACAGCGAAGAATCCCGCGCTAAACGGGAAGCGGAACGCCGCCTGCAGCTGCGGGAACGGGAAGACATGGAACGTTTCTACGACACGCAGAACAAACTGGTCATGTTCTATTCCGAAAAAAGCGGCTTTTACAACTACTATGCCGAAATCATCGAATACCTGCTCCGTCACACAAAGATCATCATTCACTACGTGACCGGAGACCCTGACGATCAGGTCTTTCAGATGAATGAAAAAAATCTGGTTCCCTATTATGTCAGCGACCGCAGTCTGGGCAGCTTTTTCGCCCAGCTGGATGTTCCTGTCGTCGTGATGACGATGCCGGATCTGCAGACCTATCATATCAAGCGTTCTGTAGTACGCCATGATATTGAATATATCTATGTCTTTCACGCCCTGATGTCCACCACCATGGCATACCGTAAGGCAGCCTTCGACCACTTCGATACCATCTTCACCGTCGGTCCCTATCAGGTTCGTGAGATCCGTGAGAACGAACAGAAATACGGTCTGAAGCCAAAAAACCTGGTGGAACATGGTTACGGACAGCTGGACCGCCTCTTACGGGAACATGAACATCTCCCCGAACGAAACGATAAAACCAAAATGATCCTCATCGCCCCGTCGCACCAGCCCGGGAACATAATGGAAAGCTGTGTCAGGGAGCTCATCGACCGGCTCTATGACGCCGGTTATAAAGTTGTCGTCCGCCCTCATCCGCAGTATGTCAAACGCAATCCGGAATTTATGCCTGAGCTTGAAAACAGTTATGCGGACAAAGCAGGCAGCAGACTGGTCTTTGAGGATAATTTCTCTTCACATGAATCCATTTATTCCGCGGATCTTCTCATCACCGACTGGTCCGGCACGGCCTTTGAATACAGTTATGTCACCAAACGGCCGGCGCTTTTCATCAACACCCCGATGAAGGTCATCAATCCGGAATATGACCAATATGAAAACAAACCCATGGAGATCACCTTCCGCAGCGTTTGCGGCATCTCCATTGACCCGTCAGAAGTACCGTACATCGCTGACCGTGTAAAAGAAGTATTCAGGCATGAAGAATCCTATCGCCGTACGATCGACGCCTTCATGAAAGTAAATGTCTTCAACATCGGCAGCAGCGGACAAAACGGTGCAAAATACATCGTGTCCCGGCTTCTGAAAGATAAGAAATAAAAGGCAGGTTATAAAATGAATCATTTACCTATGGTTTTCTTTGTGTGGTGTTTCGTATTATTCGGTTCCTTTTCTCCCGCAGCCGCGTATATCGATCCCGCAACCACATCCTACATTATTGAACTGATCATCGGAGCCGTAGTAGTCGGCGGCGCGGCCTTCGGCTATTACTGGCGGAAGATCCGCCGGAAAGTCTCCAAAACCGACGGAACAGACAACAGCGTCTCTGTCGAAGAACAGCTCTCCGGTCTTGATGATGAAGACTGATATCAGCCGCCGGAGCCTGACATAATTAAGGATTTGCACATGAAGGCATTGATTCTAAACTCCGGTCTCGGGTCAAGGATGGGCGTACTGACCAGCGAGCACCCGAAATGCATGACGGAAATATCACCGAAAGAAACGATCCTTTCCCGCCAGCTGACTCTGATTGCCCAGGCTGGTATCCGCGAAGTTGTGATGACCACCGGATACTATGATGCGGTGCTGATCCGTTATTGCGAAAGTCTGGCTCTGCCGCTTCACTTCACCTTTGTCCGCAATCCGCTCTACGATAAAACCAATTACATCTACAGTATTTACTGTGCGCGTGAATATCTGGATGACGACATTATTCTGATGCACGGGGATCTGGTCTTTGAAAACGAAGTCTTTGACCGTGTAGTCAACAGTCCTGTATCCTGCATGACCGTCTCCTCCACACTTCCCCTGCCCGAAAAGGATTTCAAAGCGGTAGTGCAGGACGGCAAAGTCCTCAGGGTCGGCATTGAATTCTTCAGTGACGCCATGGAAGCACAGGCGCTTTACCATCTGAAAAAAGACGACTGGCGCATCTGGCTCAATAAAATCATTGAATTCTGTGAAAACGGACAGACCGGGGTCTATGCGGAAAACGCGCTGAACGAATTGAACGGAGCAGCCGGCATCTGCGCGCTGGACGTCCAGAACCTGCTTTGCGCTGAAATAGACAACCCGGAGGATCTCGCCATTGTCACGGCAAAGCTCAGGGAAGTTGAATCCCGCACCGTCTACATGTGCTTTTCATCCGACATCATCCACGGCGGACATATCGCCATCATCCGCAAGGCTGCCCGTCTGGGAAGACTGATCATCGGTGTTCTTTCAGATGAAGCGGTAGCTTCCTATAAACGTTTTCCGCTGGTTCCCGAATCAGAACGGCGCATTATGTTCGAAAACATCGCGGGCGTTTACAAAGTCGTTGAACAAAAAACGCTGTCCTACAGGGAAAACCTGGATCACCTCCGTCCGGATATCGTTGTCCACGGAGACGACTGGGTCAGCGGTTTTCAAAAACCCATCAGGGATGAGGTCGTTTCCATCCTTGCATCCTACGGCGGCAAGCTGGTGGAATATCCCTACAGCAGCGACCCGAAATATCAGGAGATCGACAGCCGCACCCGGGCAGATCTGGCAATGCCGGATATCCGCCGCGGGCGTCTGCGCCGCATGCTGAATGCCAAAGGGCTCATCACAGCCATGGAGGCCCATGACGGTCTCACCGGCCTTATTGTTGAAAATACCGTCGTTTATCAGGATGGCGGTGCCCGTCAATATGATGCGATGTGGCTCTCTTCCCTGTGTGACAGCACCGCGAAAGGCAAACCCGATATCGAACTGGTCGATATGACCTCCCGCTTCCGCACCATTGAGGACATCATGGAAGTCACAACCAAGCCCATCATCTTCGATGGCGACACCGGCGGGAGGACCGAGCATTTCGTCTACACTGTCCGCAGTCTGGAACGGCTCGGTGTCTCCATGGTCATCATTGAGGACAAAACCGGTCTGAAGAAAAACAGTCTTTTCGGGACGGAAGTGGAGCAGACACAGGACAGCATTGAAAACTTCTGCGAAAAGATCCGGGCAGGGAAAAAAGCCCAGAAAACCCGTGATTTCATGATCTGTGCCCGTATTGAGAGCCTGATCCTCGAAAGGGGGATGGAAGATGCCCTCACACGCGCTTTTGCCTTTGCCTCGGCAGGAGCCGATGCCATCATGATACACAGCCGAAAAAAGGATCCCGCGGAGATATTCGAATTCATTTCCCGCTTCCGTGAGAAAGATCCGGCGACCCCCATCGTGCTGGTTCCGACCTCCTTCAATTCCGTCAAAGAAGAAGAATGGAAGGAACGCGGCGCAAATATTATTATCTATGCGAATCAACTCATGCGCGCGCAGGTTCCTGCCATTCAGCAGGCCGCCCGGATGATCCTCGAAAACCACCGCGCGGAAGAATGTGACAGCATCCTGATGCCCTTCAAAGATATCATCCGCCTCATTCCTGCCGAATAATACACGCATAAGAAAGAGAGCAGAAAATGCAGACCATCTTTCGTTGTCATTCTCCATATACCGGTCTTGACACATGGCTGACAGACCATAACGTGAAAAATCTTCTCCTGGTATGCGGGGCATCTGCCGCCGGGCTGAAAATCAATGAATATTTCAATACCCTGACCGAACGGACGGGGATAAAGGTCACCCGTTTTTCGGATTTTTCTCCGAATCCGGTTTATGAGTCAGTTGCTGCCGGGGTGGATGTTTTCCGGGACAGATCCTGTGATGCCGTCATCGCTGTCGGCGGCGGCTCAGCCATGGACGTTGCCAAATGCATCAGGCTTTTCAGCAATATGGACAGCTCCCGGAACTATCTGGAGCAGGTCATCGTTCCGAACAGCATACCCTTCCTGGCGATGCCCACCACAGCCGGCACCGGCTCGGAAGCGACCCGTTTCGCGGTCATTTATTACAAGGGTGCAAAGCAGTCGGTCACCGACCTGAGCTGCATCCCGGATGCCGTTCTGTTCGACAGTACCGTCCTGGAAACCCTCCCGCTGTACCAGAAGAAAGCCACCATGATGGATGCCTTCTGTCATGCGCTTGAATCCTTCTGGTCCGTCAACAGCACCCCGGAGAGCAAATCCTTCAGCCGCGAAGCCATCCGGCTGATACTCACGCACATGGACGCTTATCTTGCCAATAAACCGGAAGGAAATGAGGGGATGCTCCTCGCCGCAAATATTGCCGGGAAAGCGATCAACATCACACAAACCACCGCCGGCCATGCCATGTGCTACAAGATCACGAGCCTCTTCGGGACTGCTCACGGTCACGCCGCCGCCTTATGCTGCCGGGAGCTTTTTCCCTGGATGATCAAAAATACCGGCAGCTGCATTGACCCGCGCGGCGCTGACTATCTTCTCAATACACTTCATGAAATCGCGGACGCTATGGGCTGCGGCACCCCGCAGGAAGCCTCCGACCGCTTCAATGCCATATTCGATGAGCTGGAACTGACTGTTCCGGAAGCCTCACCGTCCCAGTTTGCGGAACTGCGCACCTCAGTCAATCCGCAGCGTCTCAGGAACCATCCGGTACTTCTGGATGAGCCGTCGATCGATCTGCTTTATCACCGGGGGGGTATGGGGGGCGAAGCTCTTACACCGCATAAAAAACAGGCGAAGCCTGTACCTTACGGTGTAAGCCCCCGGAAATCAGGCGCGGGCTGCGGCTTTCGCAAACACACGAACTTTCGATCCCGCGCCTTGCGAAGCATACCCTCCGGAATGCAAAGTGAGCTCTTATAGAATAGGAAAACAATCATGCAGGCTGAAACATTTGTCAAAATACTCGGATCAGATTTTTACACCGGCGTCCCGGATTCACAGCTCAAAGCACTGTGCAATTACCTCATGAACACCTACGGGATCGACCCGCACCATCACATCATCGCAGCCAACGAAGGCAATTGTGCCGCACTGGCTGCCGGTTACCACCTTGCCACCGGCAGGATCCCGGTGGTCTACATGCAGAACTCAGGCGAAGGCAACATCATCAACCCTGCCGCAAGCCTGCTCAATGAAAAGGTCTATGCGATCCCGTTGATTTTTGTCATCGGCTGGCGCGGGGAACCCGGCGTCCATGATGAACCGCAGCATATCTACCAGGGCGAAGTGACCGTGAAGCTTCTGGATGACATGGGCATTGCTTCGTTCATCCTCAGCAAAGACACCACCGAAGAAGAGCTTGCGGCAAAAATGGAAGACTTCCGCGCCCTGCTCTCACAGGGGAAAGACGTGGCCTTCATCATCCGCAAAGGGGCTTTGGAATACGCGGAAAGCGTAGATTATTCCAACAGCAGCACCATGATCCGTGAAGAGATCATCCGGCACATCATCAATATCAGCGGGGAAGATCCCATCATCTCCACCACCGGAAAAGCCAGCCGGGAGCTCTTCGAACTCCGGGAGGCAAACGGCCAATCCCACGGGTATGATTTTCTGACCGTCGGCTCAATGGGACACAGCAGCTCCATCGCGCTCGGCGTGGCGCTCAATAAACCCGGGCAGCACATCTGGTGCATCGATGGCGACGGCGCGGTGCTGATGCATATGGGCGCCATGGCGGTTTTGGGAGCAAACAAACCCCGGAACCTGACCCACGTCGTTATCAACAACTCAGCCCATGAGACTGTCGGGGGGATGCCCACCGTCGCGGGACAGATCGACCTGCCCGCCATCGCCAGAGCCTGCGGCTATCCGCACGCTGTCAGCGTCTCCGATTATGATGCACTTGACCGGGCGCTCACCGAAGCCCGTGACTGCGGCGAACTGACCTTCATTGAAGCCAGATCCGCCCTCGGTGCCCGTGCAGACCTCGGGCGGCCAACCACGACTGCCCTCGAAAATAAACAAAACTTTATGACTTATCTGCAGTCTTTGTAATGCACTGAGAGGTGCGGGAGGTAATGATGCAATACGGATATTTTGATGATGCAAACCGGGAATATGTGATCACACGGCCGGATACACCGATGCCCTGGGCAAACTACCTGGGGTCGCCGGAGTACGGCGCGATCATTTCAGCCAACGCGGGCGGCTACAGCTTTAAAAAATCCGGTGCCAACGGAAGGATCCTGCGCTATGTCTTCAACCAGTTCGACCAGCCGGGACGCTACATCTACCTGCGCGATGACGCATCGGGAGACTATTGGTCCGCCTCCTGGCAGCCTGTCGCCAAACCGCTCACAACCTATAAAGCTGAGATCCGCCACGGCATGGGATATACACAGATCTCTGCGGACTATAGCGGGATCCACAGTCAGGCCGTTTATTACGTTCCCGCGGGAAAGGAACACGAGGTCTGGTTCTTCACCGTCACCAACAACAGCGGTCAGGAGCGGAAACTGACGGTCACAGGATACGCCGAATTCACCAGCCATGGCAATTACGAACAGGATCAGGTCAACCTGCAGTATTCCCAGTTTGTCACGCGCACCATTTACAAATCCGGCATTATCCGCCAGCAGCTGCACGGCAACCTTGGCGCGCTGCAGGATGAGGAAAGGGTGGATGACAAGAAGGTCACCGAGCGTTTCTTCGCGCTGGCAGCCGCGCCGGTTTCATCCTGGTGCGGAGATAAAGCGAAGTTTCTGGGAAATTACCGCACCTATGCGAACCCTGCCGCGGTCGGATCCGGAGACCTGGGAAATACGCCGAATTACTGCGGCAACAGCTGCGGGGCTTTATCGACAAAAGTCGTGCTCGCCCCGGGAGAGTCAAAAACCTTCGCGTTTCTGCTGGGTGAAAAGGACCCGTCAGAACAGACCGGGCTGCTTGCAGCCTACACCGATCCCGCCGCAGGCTGCGCCGAAGAGATCCGGCAGCTGAAGGATCTCTGGAACAGCCGCTTTGCCGCCCTGCAGGTGAAAACGCCCTCCCCGGAATTTGACACCATGATCAACACCTGGAATGCCTATAACTGCTTCATGACCTTCATCTGGTCCCGTGCAGCCTCCTTCACCTATTGCGGACTGCGCAACGGCTACGGCTACCGGGATACGGTCCAGGATATTCAGGGGATCATCCATCTTGCCCCGGAAATGGCCGCGGAAAAGATCCGCTTCATGCTTTCCGCGCAGGTGGACCATGGCGGCGGTCTGCCGCTGGTGAAATTCACCCATAACGCCGGACACGAGGACACCCCGGAGGATGAATCCTACGTGAAAGAGACCGGCCACCCCGCATATCGTGCGGATGACGCGTTATGGCTGTTCCCCACAGTTTACAAATATATCGCCGAAACCGGGAACCTTGACTTCCTGGACGAGGAGATTCCCTTCGCAAATAAGGACAGCGGCACTGTTTATGAACATCTGAAGCGGGCCATCCGCTTCTCCGAAAATCACCTGGGCCCTCATGGAATGCCCGCGGGGCTCTACGCGGATTGGAATGACTGTCTGCGGCTGGGCGCCAACGGGGAATCGACCTTCGTCGCCCTTCAGTTCTATTACGCGCTGCGCATCATGGCGGCCTTTGCCGAAACAAAGTGCGATACGGAATATGCCCGCCGGCTCGGAGATGAATCCGAAAGCATGAAGGAAAAGATCAACCGGCTCTGCTGGGATCAGGACCGCTTTATCCGCGGGTACACCGAAAACGGCGAAAGGATCGGCGAACGCACCGCATCGGAAGCAAACATGTGGCTCAATCCGCAGAGCTGGGCTGTCATCAGCGGCCTGGCGGATAAGGATCAGGCGGGCAGTGCCATGGAGAATGTGCACCGTCTGCTGAATTCGGCGTACGGGGCCGTGCTGATGGCGCCGCCTTTCCATGCGCACGCGTTTGACGGCGCATTGGCTGTGATCTACAATCAGGGCGCCAAAGAAAACTCCGGGATCTTTTCCCAGTCACAGGGCTGGCTCGTGCTTGCGGAAGCGCTGCTCGGCCATGGGGACAGGGCTTTTGAATATTACATCGAAAACTCCCCCGCGGCCCAAAACGACCGTGCGGAAATACGCTGCATCGAGCCCTACTGCTACGGCCAGTTTACGGAAGGGCCCGCCAGCCCCGCGTTCGGCCGCTCCCATGTGCACTGGCTCACGGGGACTGCCTCGACCATGATGGTCGGCAGCGTGGAAGGGATCCTCGGCCTCCGTCCGGACCTGCACGGGCTCCGCATCGCTCCCGCTATCCCCGCCGCATGGGATTCGCTGGAGATCCGGAAATCCTTCCGCGGGAAAACGCTGAACATCCATATCAGCAATCCGGACGGAAAGCAAAACGGCTGCTCCTGCATGAAGGTCAACGGTACCCCAATCACCGGCAATTACATCCCGGAAGACCTCCTGACCGAGCGAACCGAGATCGACATCCGTTTATAAACCATCAAATCACACGGTCAGAAACACACGGTGACAGGTCCATTACTGCGGCGAACCCCGCAGTGACCGGCCTGTTGCTGCCATAAATCACACGGTGCCAGACAATATGCTGCCGCGAACCCCGCACAACCCTGTCATCCGTACCGCTATAACCTATAACCTAATACCTAATACCTACCACCTACCACCTACCCCCTACCCCCTAAATACAATTCCGCATTATAATTGACCATGGAGGCCCGTTATGGAACGAAAAGGAAAAAATCAGCGCCAGAAACTGCTTTATCTGTTAAAAATTCTGTCGGAAGAAACAGACGACGACCATTTTCTCACGCTGCATCAGATCATAAAAAAACTGGAAGCATACGGCGTCAACGCCGACAGAAAAACGATCTATACTGACTTTGAGGAGCTCAGGGCTTTCGGTTTCGATATCATCATGGAAAAAATCGGCAGAAACTACTACTACCATATCGGCAGCCGCCTCTTCGAACTGCCTGAAATGAAAATGCTGGTCGACGCCGTCCAGTCCGCCCGCGCGATCACAGACAGAAAATCCGGTCAGCTCATCAGAAAACTTGAGACCATGGTCAGCAAATACGAAGCCAGACAGCTTCACCGCCAGGTTTTCATTGCCGGCCGCATCAAAACCATGAATGAAAGCATCTATTACAACGTGGATGCCATCCATCAGGCGATCGGCACGGACCGTCAGATCCGCTTCAAATACTATAAATGGGACATCCGGAAAGAGATGGTCTACCGCAGAAAGGGAGACTGGTACCTGATCAGTCCCTGGGCCCTGATGTGGAGCGACGAAAACTACTACCTCGTCGCCTATGACGCCCTCGACGGCCTGGTCAAACACTTCCGCGTAGACAAAATGGTCTCCATCTCCGTCACCGACAAACAAAGGGAAGGACAGGAACAGTTCAGCCGGTTCGACATGGTCCGCTACTCCGGGAGCCTTTTCGGCATGTTCTCCGGTGAAGAGACCGAGGTCACGCTGGAGGCGCAGAATAACATCGTATCCGTCCTCATTGACCGCTTCGGCAAAGATATCCCCATCGAACCGGTTGACGAAAACAATTTCCGCACAAAGGTGAACGTCTCTGTCAGCAGCCAGTTCCTCGGCTGGATCCTCGCGCTGGGCGGAAAGGTCAGGATCACCGGCCCGGATGCGGTCGTGGATCAGATGAAGTCCGAAATCCAGAACCTCGCCGCCCAATACGGACTCTCCGCCTGATAAGGCTCACTCACCCGCTGCTTTTCCTGCCCTTGCAGAAAGCTGTCATGATGTTTTCCGCGGGTTTTTCCGTGCGGACTGTGACACCATCTTCATAAACTGTATCCGCTTCAATATCCAGATCATCATTCCAGATTACGCCATACATCCCCATCAGCTTTCCGGATGTGAACAAGTCTCTGTTTTTGAGAGCTTCCAGCTGAGGATATTTAGGGATCAATGCTGCCATATCATATGACCACCGCCACCTGACCACCGATCACCG
>CACYHU010000044.1 GCA_902774215.1 uncultured Chloroflexota bacterium | reverse complement strand
TGGCCCTTCCGGCAGTTCATCGACCCGAGGGATGTTCCCAGACCCGGCGAGTGGTATGTGGAATATTACCAGCGGCTGGATTACCAGGATTATCTGAAAAATCAGGTCGGGGTCCTGCTCCATTATCCGAATGAGGATACAGGGAATAGGATATAGGATATAGTAATACGAAAAAAAGCCGGAGTCCGGAGGGATTTCGGCTGTTAATCGTTTGAATTATGTGTGAAAAACTGCTCCATGCAAAAACGAGTTCGTCAAAAGAATAACTGTCAGGTTTAAATTAACAATTATCGTCAAAAAGGGACATTTGCAGACTTTCCCGATTATCCGGAACATCCTATACTAAATATCAGCATCAGAGGGAAAAGAGGGTATGAAATGAGATACGGTTATTTTGATAATCAGGCAAAAGAATATGTGATCGACCGGGTGGATGTACCGGTATCATGGACAAATTACATCGGAACAGGTGATATGTACGGCGTTTTCAATCAGACCGCGGGCGGTTATCTTCTGTATAAATCACCGGAATATCACCGCATCACCCGCTTCCGCGCGAACGCGGTTCCGATGGATATGCCCGGTCATTACATTTATCTCCGCGATAACGGGAGCGGGGATTACTGGAGCGTATCTTGGCAGCCTGTGGGTAAGGATAAAGCCTGTTACAGCTGCCGGCACGGGCTCAGCTATATCCGTTACCTCTGCAATTACAGCGGCATCCGGGCGGAACAAAAACTCTTCGTTGATCCGGATGCTCCGGTGGAGATCTGGGATCTGACGCTCCGGAATGAGAGCGGCAGGGTCCGGGATATTTCCGCTTTTTCCTATCTGGAGTTCAGCTTCCACATGATCGATATGGACAACCGGAATTTCCAGATGAGTCTGTACGCGGCAGGCAGCCGGTACGAGGACGGCGTTATTGAGCATGACCTGTTTTACGAGGAAAACGGTTATCAGTTTTTTACTTCGAATTTTGTTCCCGATGGCTTTGACTGTCTGCGGGATAAATTCATTGGCCCTTACCATACCGAGAGGGATCCGGAGACCGTTGTCAGCGGCCGCTGCAGCGGATCTTATGAAAAAGGCGGGAACCATTGCGGCTGTCTGATGAAACGGCTGACGCTGCAGCCCGGCGAAAGCGTTCGGCTGATCTATCTGCTGGGAGAAGGCGGACTGGAAGCAGGCAGACAGGCAAAGCGGATCTACACACCCGAAAAAGTTGACAGAGCCTTCAAAAAGCTTGGTGAATTCTGGGAAGAAAAGCTCTCCTGTCTGCAGATCAAAACACCCAATGAAGGTATGAACACAGAGATCAATCTCTGGAACCTCTACCAGAGTCAGATCAATGTGATGTTTTCCCGTTTTACCTCCTTTATCGAGGTCGGCGGAAGGACCGGGCTGGGCTTTCGTGATACCGCTCAGGATGCGATGACGATCCCGCATTCCGATCCGGAGAAATGCCGCTCGCGTCTCTGTGAACTGCTGAACGCGGTGACCGCTGCCGGTTATGGTCTGCATCTTTTCGAACCCCGCTGGTTTCAGCCTGTGACGGAGGATCAGACCTTCAAATCCCCGACTGTTATCCCGACCCCTGATAAAAGCCAGTTCGTTCATGGCATAAAGGATGTCTGTGCCGATGACGCGCTGTGGCTGGTCTCAGCAGTCGTGCAGTACATCCGGGAAACCGGTGAAGCCGCCTTTGCAGATGAGGTCATTCCATTTGCTGATGAAGGCAGCGGAACTGTCTATGAACATCTGATGCGGATCCTCGATTTTTCCGCACAGCATGTGGGAAGAAATGGTATCTGCAGCGGACTGCGGGCAGACTGGAATGACTGCCTGAACCTTGGCGGCGGTGAGAGCGCGATGGTAAGCTTCCTCTTTATCTGGGCGGCGGAAAACTTTGTGCAGCTCGCAAAATACCTCGGACGTGAAGCCGATGCCCTGAATTATGCCAAAGCCGCGGAACAAATGAAGCAGACCGCGCAGAATGTCCTGTGGGATGGAAAGTGGTTTATCCGGGGGATCACTGCCGATAACCGAAAGATCGGCACACAGCAGGATGCGGAGGGACGGGTCCATATGGAAAGCAACACCTGGGCGGTTCTTTCCGGAACGGCTTCCCGTGAACAGGGACTTTCAGCTATGGACAGCGTAGATGAATACCTGTATACTCCTTATGGGCTGATGCTGAATGCGCCCTGTTACACGCATCCGGATGACGGGATCGGATTTGTGACCCGTGTCTATCCGGGACTGAAGGAAAACGGCTCAGTCTTCAGTCATCCGAATCCATGGGCATGGTGCGCAGAAGCACTCCTGGGAAGGGGAAGCCGGGCAATGAAATTTTACAACGCATTGTGCCCCGTATTGCAGAACGATCAGATAGAGACCCGTTATGCAGAACCCTACAGCTACTGCCAGTTTATTTCCGGCAGAGATCACACGACTTTTGGACGCGCGCATCACCCCTTTATGACAGGATCTTCCGGCTGGGCTTATTACGCTGCCACACAGTATCTGCTTGGTGTCAGACCGGATTTTGACAGCCTTATTATCGATCCCTGCATTCCCTCGGATTGGAAGGAATTTTCCGTAGTCAGGAAATGGAGGGGCTGCAATTATATTATTCATGTTTCCAATCCTGAAGGCGTGGAAAAAGGAGTCCGGTCGATACGTATAAATGGTGAGCCGGTCGAAAAAATTCCCTCGTTTTTGCCCGGGACAAAATGCTCAGTTGAAGTTATAATGGGATAGAAAGGGACAATATCATGATCAAATTTGGAACCGGAGGCTGGAGAGCCGTTATTGCTGATGAATTTACCAAAACGAACCTGCGTCTGCTTACCGCGGGCCTGTGCAGGATGATGATTGCGCAGGGACTTGAAGGGTCAGAGGTTTGTGTTGGTTATGATCGTCGTTTTCTTTCAAAAGAATCCGCTCACTGGACTGCGGAAGTCCTGGCAGGGTATGGCTTCCATACCTATATGATAAACCGCTCTTCACCGACCCCGCTGATCATGTTTATGGTGCGGGAACGGAATGTCCCGTATGGCATGGCGATCACCGCCTCGCACAACCCCGCGACCTATAACGGCGTGAAGGTATTTACGAGCGGCGGGCGTGACGCTTCTCCTGAGGTCACTGATGAAATAGAAAAATATGCCTCGCAGATGGATCCCGGGAGCATTCCTTCCATCGATTATGATCTCGCACTTCAGGACGGTTTGATACTTGAAGACAACCCGACAAATGATTATCTGGACTGCATTCTGGATTCCGTCGATGTTAATGCCATCAAAAAAGCCCATTTGCGGATCGGCTTAGATCCGTTATACGGAGTGAGCCAGTCCTGCCTTCGGACCGTTCTGACTACCTGCCGCTGTGATCTGGAAGTGATCCATGATATGCATGATACACTGTTCGGGGGGAAACTCCCGACACCGACGACTGAAACACTGATCCCGCTGGAGCAGCTTGTCGTGGACCGCAGCTGTGATTTCGGCCTTGCCACGGATGGTGATGCGGATCGGATCGCCGTTATTGACAATAACGGATTTTTCGTGCATCCGAATCAGCTGCTGGTTTTACTCTATTACTATCTGGTGAAATACCGTGGCTGGAAGGGTGACTGCGTCCGGAATAATTCCACTACCCATCTGTTGGACCGGGTCGCGGAAGGTTTCGGGCAGAAATGTCATGAAGTCCCTGTCGGGTTCAAATATGTTTCAGCAAAGATGACGGAAACCGGGGCTGTAATCGGCGGTGAATCGTCCGGCGGTCTCACGGTTCGTGGTCATATTTCGGGCAAAGATGGAATTTATGCGGCGGCACTGATCACGGAAATGGTGGCTGTGACCGGGAAGTCTGTTTCAGCGCTGTATGATGAAATTTGCGGCTTGTACGGGTTCTGGGCTTATGAGGATGGCGATATCCGCGTCAAACCGGAGCGTAAGGAAGAATTGAAGAAGCTCATCTTCGAAGCCGAAATGATACCTGAGTTCGGGAAAAAGATCGTACGGATCGACCGTTCTGACGGATGCAAGGTCTGGTTTGAAGATGGCAGCTGGTGTATCTGCCGCTTTTCCGGTACCGAACCACTGCTGCGTTTTGCTGCGGAGGCTCAGGAAGCAGAAGACGCGAAGCAGTATATTAAAGCCTGGAAAGCGATCTGCGTTCCGGTCGATAATTAAGGAATGAAAAAAAGCAGTACTCTTTCATTGAAATGGCAGCTGATCACGCTCGTGGTCAGCTGTTGGCTTATTCCGATAGCCGCGGTTGCTGTGATCTTCGGAAGTATGCTGAGCCGGAGTTATGAGACATCTCTTCAGCAGGAGATCGAAAACAGCATAAATAACGCTGCTGCCCAGTTTAATATCCGCTTTGCTTCTGTGATCGACGATTCCAAAGCCGTCTCTTATGATGGCGTGGTTCGAAGCTCATACCGCAGCTATCAGCTGGATGGCGATTCCGCTGCTCTTTATACCCGTGTAAATGAATACCTTGGCCAGAGGTTTTCCAGGGATGAAAAGTATAAAGCGGTTTTTATCAGCTTTTGGAATGATCCGGATATTGTCTCATATGTAATTACTCCGGGAATACAGGCTTATCCGACGATCCGTAACTATCGGACCAATGTTGATCCGCTGATATTGAAAGCAATGGAAACGGAAGAGACCGCGATCCGTTTTTTTCTCATCGATGGTGAGATGTATATGGCTCGCAACCTGTTGGATGGAAAATTCAGCCCTTACGCATCTGTTATCATGCAGTGTAAAAAAGACGTACTTTTCAGGTCTTTTGAAAATCTCCCGCATGACCCGGATCCTGAAATAACAATTGACGGCGATCTCATCATTCCCGCGGGATCCGAAAAAAATGATGCGGATTACCGGTACATAAATACTGCTGCAACGGTTGACAATCATGAGATCAATATCCGGGCTGCTTATCCGAAATTCAGTATCTGGAATGATGTCCCATCACTGAAATACGCAGTGTTGGGAGCAGCCGGACTGGTGATCCCGCTGTTGGCGATCGCGATCATCTATTTTTATCGTCAGGTGACCAAGCCGACGGACATTTTGCTCAAAGCTTCGGAACAGGTGCGTTCCGGTCACAGGGGCTATGTGATTACAGAAATGCCGAAAAACGAAGAATTTCGTCAGCTGACGGACCAATTCAATGCGATGTCAACGGAACTGAAGAACCAGTTTGATCAGCTTTATGAAGAACAGCAGGCATTACAACAGGCAAGGATCAGAACGCTCCAGTCTCAGATCAATCCGCATTTTCTCAACAATACGCTGGAGGTAATCAACTGGGAAGCCAGGATGGCTGAAGATGATAAAGTCAGTGCTATGATCGAAGCACTTTCAACCATGCTGGACGCGGCACTGGATCGTGATGAAAGGGGAATGATCCCTCTGTCAGAAGAGATCCGTTATGTGGATGCTTATCTGTATATCATACGGGAAAGACTTGGTGAACGATTCTGTGCGGAGAAAGAAATTGCCGCGGATATGGAGAATGTTATTGTCCCCCGGCTTATCCTCCAGCCAATCGTGGAAAATGCCGTGGAGCATGATATCACGCCGTGCGGCGGAGGATCGATCCGTGTCCGTGCCTGGCGGGATGACAGGAAGATCGTGCTGGAAACGATCCACAGCGGTTCACTTTCCGATACGGATCGGGAAAGGATAAAAAATATTATAGATTTCAATGGTGCACAGAGAAAGGATAATGTCGGATTGCTGAATGTGGCTCAGCGGTTGGAACTGATCTATAAAGAGCAGGGAAAAATCGATCTGATGGAGTCGGACGGTCTGATTACGATCCGTCTGAGCTTTCCTGAGAAGATTTAAAAGCCTGACAAAAATCGGCAAAAAAACACAATTCCCAATCTATCACAAAATATCTCCCGATTATATAATGTGAACCATCAACAACGAAATGGCGGATTCGTCATTCTTTAGACAAAGGTTTACAAAAAGGAGAAAGAAAACCATGAAAAAGTCTATGATGCTTTTAGCTGTATTGCTGGCGCTTGTTTGCGCGCTGTCTGCTGCTGCCGACAATGTCACCCTGAATGTTGTCACCTCCTATGGCGGTGATGACGGGAACCGTTCAAACTTCGAAGCGGCAGTCGCTGAATATGAAACTTTGACCGGCAATAAGGTCAATGACGGTTCTGCAACCTCTAATGAGGAATGGAAAGCCCGCGTCCTGACCGATTTCGAAACCGGTTCCGAACCGGATGTCCTGTTCTTCTTCACCAATGCGGATGCCGAACCTTTCGTTTCTGCGGGTAAAGTCGTTTCCATTGATGAAATTCGTGCCGAATATCCGGATTATGCAACCAACATGAAAGATTCAATGCTTGCGGTTGCTTCTGATGGCAAGAATTACGCGGTTCCTTCCTATGGTTACTGGGAGAATATGTTCGTCAACAAATCCGTCCTTGACGCCTGCGGTATCGAAGTCCCCGGCCCAGACTACACCTGGGATCAGTTCCTGAATGACTGCCAGACCATCCTTGACAATGGCTATACTCCGATTGCCTGCTCCCTGGTTGAAGTCCCTCATTACTGGTTTGAATTCGTTGTTATGAACAATGGTACGCTTGAAAACCATCTCGACGTTCCCGCTTCCATGGATGACGCCGCTGCTGCCAAATGGGTCGCAGGTTTGGCCGATCTCAAGGACCTTTATGAACGTGGATTCTTCCCGAAGAACACGCTGACAGCTACCGATGCTGAAACCGTTGCCATGTTCGGTGAAGGCGAAGCCGCGTTCCTTATCGATGGTTCCTGGAAGGTTGGATATTTCGTCAGCAACCACGAAGATACACTGGAAGATTACGTTGTCTCCTATGTCCCTGCCAAGGGCGATCGCAAAGCCAGCGAAGCTATCGGCGGTATCTCCATGGGTTATTTCATCACCCGCAAAGCCTGGGATGATCCGGAAAAGCGCGAAGCTGCAGTAGAGTTTGTCTCCTATCTGACTTCCGATGAAGTTCTCAGTAAATTCGTCACCACCGAAGTTACTGCCCTGGTCAACGGCGCAAAACCGGAAGGCCTGAACATCATCCAGCAGTCTGCTGCCGATGCCAACGCAGCGATCACCGGAATCGCAGGTGCCGTACAGGATACCATCACCTCCGAGGCAAAGGGTGACCTCTTTGGAAATATCCAGAACGTTGTCACCGGTAAGATGTCACCGGAAGAAGCGGTAGCCTCCGCGATTGCGCTCAACTGACATAAAATCACTGATCAGGGCTGCCTCAGGGCAGCCCTGATTTTACAGAAAGGACGGACCATTCCATGAAATCGATGATTTATAAGAAGAAATCGCCGCTGATCGTTTTTTTGGTACCGGCATTTCTGTTCATCATTGTCTTCCTGTATTATCCCTTCTTCCAGAACATTCTGAACACATTCCTGTCGATCGGCGGTCTGGGACGGGCAGCCGAAGGGGTGAATACTCCCTGGTATGAAAACTATGCCCGGTTGTTTTCGGATCCATATATGCGGACCGCAATGAAAAATACGGCGATCCTGATCGTTTGTACGGTGATCTTTCAGGTGGGAATTGCTCTGATCCTGGCTCTGCTGGTTGACAGCATAAAGCGTGGACAGCAGTTTTTCCGCACCGTCTATTTTTTCCCGATTGTTATCTCCGCAACAGCCCTGGGCCTGATGTTCAACCTGATTTTTCTCTATAAAGGCGGCATGATCAATCAGCTGCTGCTGAAACTCGGGCTGTTGAATTATGAGGTGAAAACCAACGGAAAAATGATAGTTGAATGGCTGGATTGGAAGGATAAAGCGCACTTTATGTCAACCATGTTTACCCCGGTCATGTGGCAGTACGTTGGTTTTTATTTTGTGATCATCGTTACCGGAATAAATAACATTCCCACAGATCTTTATGAAGCTGCTGCACTGGATGGCGCGGATGGCTGGAAAAAGACGATTTATATTACCTTGCCGATGCTGCGGAATGTGCTGAGGACTTGTCTGGTATTGGCGATAACAGGCGCCTTGAAAGTCTTTGACCTGCCATGGGTGATGTTTGGCGCCGGTATGCCGGAAAATCAGGGGTGGCTGACCGGAACCTACATGTACGACCAGACATTCAACCGTATGAATGTGGACTATGGATCGACGATCGCGGTTTTTATCGTTGTGCTTGGCATTATTCTTTCCAATGCGGCAAACCGGCTCATCAAACCCTCGGAAGATCTGTAAAGGAGACATCTCATGGAAAAGAAAGCAAAAAGGATTTCAGTCTCACAAGGGATCATTTATGCGGTTCTGATCTTCTGGGCACTGACCACTATTTATCCCTTTATCTGGGTCATTCTGAATTCATTCCGAAAGAAAGGGCTTATTCTTAGTGATTCATTTTCTCTGCCGCTTGGAGATGCCTTTACATTTGAAAACTACATTACAGCCTGGCAGCGGTCCGATTTTAAAAATGCCTATCTGAACAGCTTCCTGATTTCGGGAACCGTAACGATTGTTGTGATCATTCTTGCCGGATTAGCTGCTTATGGATTGACTCGTTACAGGTTCACCGGCAGAAATTTGCTTTACAGCCTGATCATGGGCGGAATGATGTTCCCTGTATTTGCTACGATCATTCCGGTTTTCCGGATGGAAGTATTGATGGGTATAGCAGGCCGCGGAAACCGTTGGCTGAGTATGCTGGCAGTTGTCCTGCCTCAAATTGCCGGTAACCTTTGCTTTTCGATCATCGTGCTGATGGGATTTATCCAATCTGTGCCGATCGAACTTGAGGAAAGCGCTTATCTGGATGGCTGTAATGTGTTCCAAATCTATTTCAACATTATCATCCCGGCAGCGAAATCCTCCTTCGCCACTGTTGCGATTTTTACTTTCCTGTGGAGCTATAATGATTTGTTTACTCAATCTTTCTTTCTGCGCTATCCGCAGGAAAAAGCAATCACTGGATTGCTGAATGAAATAAGTTCCCAGGCCGGTGTAAATTACGGATTGATGGCTTCATCCGTGGTTTTGGTGGTCATCCCGGTTTTATTAGTATATGTGCTGCTGCAGAAACATATTATCAAAGGACTAACCGCAGGCGCGATAAAGGGATAACCGGGCGGATCGTAAAATATTGTTCCTGAAATAGATTATTATTGATGGAATAGTGTATACTCTGTTTATCGGGCGGGTGTAAAGCATGAAAAAATATCGGGTTGTGATCATAGATGATGAACGGATCATCGTGGAAGGACTGCAGAAAGTGGTGAAATGGGAGGATTTCAATTGTGAAGTTATCGGAACAGCTGCGAATTCCCGAAGCGGTTCAGCCTTGATCCGTGAGACCAATCCGGATATTCTGATCACTGATATCTGCATGCCCGGTCAGGACGGGCTCTCAATGCTTGCCGGGCTGAGATCTGAATACCCCGATTTGCAGGTGACAGTCCTTACGGGATACCGGGATTTTGCTTATGCACAGGAAGCAATTCGTTTGGGAGTCACGCGGTTCCTGTTGAAACCAACCCGTATGGCTGAGATCAATGAAGCGCTTGAAACCATGATTGCCAAGCTGCAGGCAGATGAAAAACCGCATGATGAACAGAACACCGGCAGTTTTATTGTAAATCGGGCAGTTGCTTATATGGAGGAACATTTTGCGGAAAAACTTACGCTGCAGGATGTGGCGGAACGCTGCTATGTTTCACAATGGCATCTCTCCAAATTGCTGCATAAATACGCCGATCAAAGTTTTTATGATATTCTGAACCGCATCCGTATTGATGCCGCAAAAGACCTGATGAGAGACCCAAAGCTTAAGGTAGGTGATATCGGGCTGATGGTTGGTTACTCTGATACAGCCCATTTTTCCCGGATATTCAGGAAGCTTACCGGCTGCAGTGCGAATGAATACCGCAACAGCCTTTGAAATAACCTTTGAACCCTGGTTACAAGTTTATCTTATCAGTTGTTTTGAGGTATACTTATTTTCAGCTTTTGATAATGAAGGTTGAATTAATTATATGGAACTTTTTCAGGGCTCACCTGCTGATATGGATGGCCGGAGTGACAGGGAAATCAGGGCTTACAGGTTTTTAGACAGTCTTGGTGTTCCATTTATTCGTACAGATCATCCGGATCAGCCGGCTGCATCTATGGAAGTATGCGATGCTGTTGATTCGGTTTTGGATGTCCGCATCTGCAAGAATCTTTTTTTATGCAACCGTCAGAAAACAAAATTTTATCTTCTCATTATGCCCGGTGATAAGCCCTTTAAGACAAAAGAGCTTTCCGGACAGATGGGAATCAGCCGGCTTTCATTCGCTGAAGAACAATACATGGAGAAATTCCTTGATATTCATCCCGGAAGTGTTTCTGTCCTGGGACTAATGAATGATAAAGATCACAATGTGACGCTGATCATTGATGAGGATGTTCTTAAAGAAGAACAATTTGGCTGCCATCCATGCGAAAACACAAGCTCGATACGTTTTGAAACAAAAGAACTGATGGAAAAAATACTTCCTGCACTGGAAATTAAGCCGGTTATTGTACATCTCGAAGGCCGGGAATAAAGGTATCTTTATTATTGTAAATATGGTATGATTAGTAGAATTAATATATATGTGATTTTGGCTTAAATGGTTCGCACACCGAATAGTGCGTTTTTTTATTATTTTGAGGAGATTTGAGCATGCAAAATATTCCTGATGTTAAGCTTGGCATCATTGCTGTTTCCCGCGACTGCTTTCCCATTCTTCTGTCCGAAAAACGCCGCGCTGCAATTGTGGAAGCCTGTAAGGGTGATCTTTATATGTGCCCGGTCACTGTTGAAAATGAAAAAGATATGTGCAATGCGGTTGCAGATGTAAAAACTGCAGGATGTAACGCATTGGTAGTGTTCCTCGGCAATTTTGGGCCGGAGACACCAGAGACACTTATCGCAAAATTCTTTGACGGGCCGTGTATGTTTGTGGCTGCTGCTGAAGGCGACGGTGACCTGATCAACGGACGCGGCGATGCATATTGCGGTATGCTCAATTGCTCCTACAATCTGGGTATGCGTCATCTCAAGGGTTATATTCCCGAATATCCCGTTGGTACCGCGGATGATATTGCCGGCATGATCAAAGATTTTTATCCGATTGCCCGTGCCATTATCGGTGTGCAGAACCTGAAGATCATCACCTTTGGCCCGCGTCCGCAGGACTTCTTCGCCTGCAATGCACCTATCAAAGGTTTGTATGAGCTTGGCGTTGAAATTGAAGAAAACAGTGAGCTTGATCTGCTCGTGAGCTACAAAGCACATAAGGATGATAAGCGTATCCCTGAGGTTTGCGCGGATATGGCTGCCGAAATGGGCGAAGGAAAATACTTCCCGGATATGCTGGAGCGGATGGCCCAGTTTGAACTGACACTGATTGACTGGGCTGAAGAACATAAGGGTGCACGCAAGTACGTCGCTTTCGCAGACAAATGCTGGCCGGCATTTCCTGAACAGTTTGGATTTGAACCCTGCTATGTGAATTCCCGCCTTGCCTCACGTGGAATTCCCGTGAGCTGTGAAGTGGATATCTATGGTGCTCTTTCTGAATATATCGGTTCGTGTATTTCCGGTGACGCTGTTACTATTTTGGACATCAATAATTCTGTCCCTGCAAAGATGTGGGAAGACCAGATCAAGGGTAAATTTGACTACAGTCTTACGGATACGTTTATGGGCTTCCATTGCGGCAATACCCCGAGCTGTAAGATGTGTGCTGATCGTGCTGTGAAATATCAGCTTATTCAGCATCGTCTGTTGGAACCGGAAGGCTCTGAGCCTGACTTCACCCGTGGTACACTGGAAGGTGATATTGCTGCCGGTGAGATCACCTTCTTCCGTCTGCAGTGCGACTCCGAAGGCGTTCTCCGCTCCTACATCGCAGAAGGCGAAGTGCTGCCGGTGGCAACTACCAGTTTTGGCGGTATTGGTGTTTTTGCCATTCATGAAATGGGCCGTTTCTATCGTCATGTCCTGATCCAGAAGCGCTTCCCGCATCATGGAGCGGTCGCTTTTGGCCATCATGGTAAAGCTTTGTTTGAAGTCTTCAAATATTTGGGAGTTCAGGATATCGGATACAATCAGCCGAAGTGCCTGCCTTATCCGACGGAGAATCCCTGGGCATAAGCTTATATTAACGTAAAAATATAGTTGTTTGATATAAAGACCGGTACAGGGAAAAATGTTGTACCGGTCTTTTTACGATTTTTTCAAATGAATGATCCGTAAGCCATGTTTGTCTATAATTTTATCAAATCATAAATCTGTTTCGGACTGCAGCATTCATATTGTTTTAGAAAATCTGCGGCAAAAGAATCAAAACTGGTGTGCTGAATAAGTCGAAATAATGCTGAGCAAACATCGACAAAATCCCTTTGGAATGGATGGAGCATTATCCAGCCGACTGAAAGAAACCGTAATAAAGTATAAACAGCGCATATTGCAAGAAATTCATCTTCCACCGGCACAGGCCGGTCTTGATATGGAAATTGCTCAAAAAACATATGATTTACGATCAGATGTTCAAATACTGTTTCCCACTCAGGTAATACTTTCTCAAAATTTGATATGGCAATCTGATACCGATCTATGCTGTTTTTACCGCGGTCAAACCATTTCAGTGTCTCTTCTCCGAAAGTCCGGACTGATCGGCTTCTTTCATCTACTTTTTTCAGCAGAGAATGGGCGATTCCCAGCCCTTTGTCAAGTTGTTCCTGTGTCGGTTTATCATATGTACTCTTGAAAAGATCCGGTTCCTGTGAAAGCAGTTCGATTATCCTCTGAATATCGTTATTATTCACAGCCTTCTCCATATTCTGTATGGCGGTATATAGCGTCATCAGTCTGTCTGGAATGCATAAGGAACGATTTTGCATGATCCGGATATAATGAAGCCGGATTTCCTGACCATGTCCGGCAGTTGGAAAGGTATTGTCCGGCTTATGGAAATCAGGCAGGTCTAATTCGAGAGGAAAATTTATAAATCGGAGCGGTTCCCTGTGATTCAAAAAAAGCTCAGCTACTGCTTCACAACTGTTGGCGCATGAGCATTCATTACTTTCTCCTATACGGACGCCTCTGGGATAAAGACGGCAGACCTGAGCTAAAGCATCTTCTCCCAGCTCAGCTTGAAGTCCGCATCGGCCATCTTCTATTCGCAGCGGGCACATTCTGTCGTATCCGGGACTTATTTCCGCATATACACTTTCTGACGGATACGGTATGATATGCAGTGCTTTGTCTATGCTGCTGCGCAGAACAGGGCTGCATTTTATTCCGACAAGATGAAAATAATCTTTCATAGAAATTGAAATTGGCCAGTTTTCACAACAAGTGTGACGGCATGATCCCATTTTACAGTGGAAATACGGATAATAATCCGGAACCAGAAATAACTGCATGTTCCGCATATATGGTGCTCCGATGAATAGAATTGATAGATGGTTCGATTGTAACCCCAAAAGTGTTTTCTGATCTTTATCTTTGTCATAAATTATTATTTCGGCTGCGATATGTCTTATATAAAGCAGACTGGCAGATACACGCGGTAAAAAAAACTGTATTGAAAGATATTTGAAGCAGAAGTATAATAATTCCGGAACGGAGGTCAATAAAAAAAATAGTGATCTGTTCAAAAACCAATCTTATGAAATATGTCAAAAAGATTTTTTCTTGATATGATCCTGCAGGTATTAGCGGTAAGAAAAATTGTTATAATTACCCCATCAGTACACAGAAGGGAACGCAGTAATGAATTTTAAACGGAAAAAAGCACTGATTTTGATTAATGCTTCAGCAGGGACCGGTAAAGCAGGCTTAAATTCGTTATCTATAATCAGAAGGTTTGCAGAAAAGGGGTATGAGCCGGTCGTGTATCCGATTATTCCGGGTACTGATCTTGTCAGTGAAAACCTGTTGGAAGAATATGAAGGCAAGGTTGATGTTGTTTTATGCAGCGGTGGGGATGGAACATTGAATCATGTTGTTCAGGCTGTTATGCGTATGACTCAAAAACCACGTATCGCTTATTTGCCCTCCGGCAGTACAAATGATTTTGCCAAAGCTCTTGGAATTCCTGCAGATTTTGAAAAAGCTTTGGATACCGCTGTTCAGGGAAGAATATTTCGGTGTGATATCGGTCAGTTGAATGACAAGTATTTCAATTATGTGGCTGCTTTTGGCGCTTTTTCTGCTATCAGTTATGCTACTGACCAGCAATTGAAAAATATTTTAGGGCATGCTGCATATATTGTCAGTGCGGTTTCCGATCTTTATGAGAATATTCATTACAGCCGTCATATTCGCATAGAGTCTGATGATTTCCAAATTGAGGACGACTTCATTTTCGGTGCTGTTTGTAATTCTGTTTATGTTGCTGGTTTTACGGTTTTCAATGATGTGGATGTTACGCTTGATGATGGCAAAATGGAAATCCTTATGATCAAAACACCACAGACTGCATCTGATTTGCAGGGAATACTGAATGCACTACAGAAGGGAAATTTGGATCATCCTTTCCTTGTCTTTAAACATATTTCAAGTGTCAGGATCACATCACCGGATTACATAGACTGGACTGTTGATGGCGAATTCGGCGGATCATATAAGGAGACTTTGATACGGGTGAACCAACAGGCAGTTCCTATTATGCGGCGGGCTATGCATTCATAATACTTACTGGATAATTATAAGTTACGAAGAATGTCTGTCAGAACCGGGGATTTTTTGTCGCATTTGTATGACCCTGATACAGCCGAAAAGATCCTAATTTTAACTTTACATCTTTTGTGATGAGAATGCTGACGGATAACTGTATGTCTGATTCTATAATTAATCTGGCAGATTTTTTATTAGATCTCTAATTCCATATAAAAACAAAATTATCATGAATCAGCTGTAATTGAGGCTTTTGTGTTAAAATGTCTCACTGAGAAACTTCATTAATGGAGCAAAATAATGAAAATAGGAATTATTGGATTAGGCTTGATTGGCGGATCCATGGCGAAAGCAGTCAAAGAAAGAACTGCACATTACGTATTTGGGTTTGATAAAAATGAAGAAACCATTTTTTTAGCTGAAATGACCAAAGGTATTGATGCCCGTCTTACTGCGGATAATCTGCCTGAGTGTGATATTATTTTTGTGGCGATCCGTCCGGATTTTGCGGTGCAATGGGTTCAGGAACATGTTGATTTGATCAAAAAAGGTGCCATTCTTGTTGACCTTTGCGGTGTAAAACGATCTGTTGTCGATGCAATAGCGCCGCTTGCGAAGGAATATGGTTTCCATTATATTGGCGGACATCCAATGGCAGGAAAAGAAGTCGCCGGTTATATCAATGCTGCTTCCCATCTGTTTGACGGTGCTTCCATGATACTGACTCCGGATGCGGAAACGGATCTTCCGATGCTGGAAACCTTGCGTGACCTTTTTTACAGTATCGGATTTGGGAAACTGGTTTTTTCTACTCCGGATGAACATGACCGCATTATTGCTTATACATCGCAGCTGGCACATGTCACATCGAGTGCATATATTCAATCACCGGAAAGTCAGGAGCACATAGGATTTTCTGCAGGCTCTTTTCGGGATTTGACACGTGTTGCACGCCTTGATGAGGATATGTGGACAGTATTGATGATGGATAATGCTGATTATCTTTCAAATCAGCTGGATATACTGATAAAAAACCTGCAGGAATATCAGGATGCGCTTCATCGGAGAGATGCAGAAAAACTGCATGATTTGCTGAAAAAAGGCCGGGAGATGAAAGAATCAGCAGGAGGCAGATAATTCAGGTTTTGGGTATTAAAGAAAAAGGATATAAGTATGGAAATAGATGAAATTCGGAAGCGAATTAATATGATTAATGATGAAATGCTGAGTCTTTTTATGGAGAGGATGAAGCTTAGTGAAGCTGTTGCAGAATATAAAAAAGAGCATAATCTTCCGATTCTTGATAAGACACGGGAACGGGAAATACTGGCGGAAATGATTACGAAGGGAGGAGAGACTTATGAGACATATGTATATCAATTTTTTAATACGGTCATGAATCTCTCCAAAGCACGTCAAAGGGAAGTACTGAAAGAAACATCTAAAGTAGGAGAAATCGTCCGGAAAATGATCGAAGAAAGTGAAGAGATTTTTCCAAAAAGCGGACTGATCGCCTGTCAGGGTGTGGAAGGCGCCAATTCCCAGGAAGCTTGTGACCGGTTGTTCCCTCATGGAAATATCATGTATGTCAGCACTTTTGAGGCGGTATTCCAGGCGGTTCAGTCAGGATTATGCAAATTCGGTGTACTGCCGATTGAGAACAGCTCTAACGGATCTGTGCGCGCGGTTTATTCACTCTTGCAAAAATATCATTTTTATATTGTCCGTTCCACCAGACAGTGGATCCATCACACTCTGCTGGTTAAACCCGGAACCAAACTCACAGATGTCAAAACGATTTATTCCCATCAGCAGGCAATTGGTCAATGTTCTCACTGGCTGGAAAAGATGAAAGGTATTGATGTTGTTCCTGCCGGGAATACTGCCATTGCAGCAAAAATGGTCGCTGAAACTGCGGAAAATAATTGTGCGGCAATTGCTTCTCCGCGATGTGCGGAGTTATATGGACTGGAAGTTTTGGCAGATTCAATTCAGGACAGTGATAATAACTACACTCGTTTTATCTGCATCAGTAAAGATCCGCTGCGGTATGAAGGAGCAAATCATATCAGTCTGATTGTTTCTTGTGCGAATACCCCCGGATCACTTTATGAAATGCTTTCCAAACCGGCATCCTTAGGTATCAATATGATAAAACTCGAATCATGTCCGATTCCCGGACGTAATTTTGAATTTGTATTCTTCGTTGAACTTGAGGCTTCAGTAAAAGAAACTGCTGTTTTGCCAATGCTTTCTGATTTGGAAAGAAGCTGTCCCGAGATATGGTTTCTTGGAAATTACACAGAGATCTGAACAGACGATCAGCATTCGTATATCTGATAATAAAGATGGCCGCGATAAGCGGCCTGAATTTTAATATATTTTCAAGGCTTTATGAGAAGTCCATCATGATCCGGAATTGCAAAAAACGATCATTCTGAAGATAAACTCCTGAATACTTATATAAATGTCATAAATTCAATACGCTAAAATCATAAAATATTTCATACAAATATCACATTTTCCTTTTTCGATATTTTGATATAATAAAAGATAGTGTAAACCGTAAACGTTTACGGGTCATCATTAATCTCATAAGGAGAAAGAATATGAAGAAGAGTATTGTTTTGTTGGTAGTTGTCCTTGCATTGGCTATCGCTACTGTTGCCGGCGCTCAGGATTACAAGATCGGTTATGCGTGCAATAACTACAATGACACGTTCCAGACATATATTATGGGCTATGCCGATGAATATGCCAAGGAAAATGGTGTTGAACTTGTTTTGGCAGATGGGCGTGATGATGAAATGAAGCAGATGAGCGATATCGAAAACTTCATCGCTGATGGCGTTGATGCTTTGATCGTTATCCCTGTCAACCCTCAGGGTGTCGAACCGATCATCGACAAGGCTGCTGATGCTGGTATCCCGTTGATTTTCGTCAACCGCAACCCGTTCATTGATTCCGAAACTGCTGAAGAACTGGAGATTCCGGAAGGCGTTTATTATGTCGGTTCCAACGAAGTTGATGCCGGTAACTTCCAGGCTGAATATGTTGTTGAACAGCTCGGTGAAGATGCAAAGTGCGGTTATGTTGTTCTGATGGGTCAACTGTCTAACACTGCTACTCCGGGCCGCACCGGCGGTAACAAAGAAATCTTCGACCAGTATCCGGGTTACGAATTCCTGGCTGAACAGACAGGTAACTGGCAGCGAGACCAGGCTGTGACCATCATGGAAAACTGGATCACTGCCTATGGCGATAACCTCTGCGCCGTTATGGCAAACAATGACGAAATGGCTCTGGGTGCTGTGGAAGCCCTTGAGACTGCCGGTATGAAAGATGATGTCATCGTTGCCGGTGTTGACCTGATTGATGATGCTATCGTTGCTATCGACGAAGGCCGCCTCGACTTCTCTGCGAAGCAGGATGGTCAGGGTCAGGGTGAAGGCGCTGTCAAGACCGCAGTTGCCGTCCTGAATGGCGAAGAAGTTGAAAAATGGACAGTTATTCCGTTCATCCCTGTTTCTGCTGAAAACGTCGCTGATTTCAAATAAATAATGATTTGTTCAAAGGGGGAGGGTTTTCCCTCCCCAGTTTCTTTATCAAATCAATCAAAAGATTTTTGCTTCGTTCATGGCAAAAATCTTTTGATTGATGATTACAGACACTTGGAGGGTAAATGGCAAATGATGAATATTTACTGCGAATGGTAGATGTCGAAAAGACATTCCCCGGTGTCAGAGCATTGAAGGGTGTGAATCTGAATGTCAAACGTGGTGAAGTCCATGCGTTGTGCGGTGAAAACGGCGCGGGTAAATCCACTTTGATGAAATGTTTGATCGGGATCCAGCCGGTGACCTCCGGCCAGATTATTTTTGACGGGAAGCCGATTTCAAAATATAACACTGCTGATGCCCTGAACATGGGAATCTCGATGATCCATCAGGAATTATCTCCGGTTGAATATCGCCCGATCATGGAAAATATATGGTTGGGGAGGGAACCGGTTGGAAAGTTTGGTTTGGTGGATCACAAGAAGATGTATGAAGACAGCAAACAGGTTCTGAAACAGATCGACCTGGATGTGGATCCTAAAACTCTGATGGTCAACCTGACTGTAGCTCAGATGCAGATGGTAGAAATCGCCAAAGCCGTTTCTTATAATGCCAAGCTCATTATTATGGATGAGCCATCTTCATCTCTGACAGAACGGGAAGAACAGCAGCTTTTCACCATTATCCGCCGTTTGAAGGCCGAGGGCCGCTCGATAATATATATTTCTCATCGTCTGGAAGAGATATTTGAGGTGGCTGATACTGTAACCGTTTTCCGTGACGGTACAAATGTCGGTGAGGCTGCTGTAAAAGATATCACAACCGAACAGCTGATCGCGATGATGGTTGGCCGTCCGATGGATGATATGTTCCCGAAAATCGATACAGATAAAGAGGGCATCGTTCTGAAGGTAGAGCACCTATCCCACCACAAATATTTTAAGAATGTTTCTTTTGAAGTCCGAAAAGGCGAGATTCTTGGTTTTGCCGGTCTGGTCGGTGCTGGCCGTACAGAAGTGATGGAAACAATTTTCGGTATCCGTCCGCATACGGAAGGCCAAATCTACCTTCACGGTAAACCGGTTGAGATACATAACCCGGGTGAAGCTATCAACATGGGTATTTCTTTCCTGACGGAAGACCGCCGTGGTACCGGGATTTTCCCGCTGCTTTCTATTGATACCAACATCGCCATTCCGAACTACGATAAATACCTGACAAAGCTCGGTCTGGTAGATCAGAAGGCAGTTGATGAGGCCTGTGCAAAATATGTGGAGGCAATTGAAATCAAGACGCCAAGCCTGAAACAGAAGATCATGAACCTTTCGGGTGGTAACCAGCAGAAAGTTCTGTTAGCGCGCTGGCTGATGACTGAACCGGATGTGTTGATCCTGGATGAGCCGACCAGAGGTATTGATGTCGGCGCCAAAGCTGAAATCTATCAGTTGATGAGCGAACTGGCGGCACAGGGCAAATGTATTATCATGGTTTCTTCCGAATTACCGGAGGTGATTGGGATGAGTGACCGTATCGTTGTCATGCATGAAGGCAAGATTACGGGAATTTTGGATAATGGACCGGATATCACACAGGAAGTTCTGATGCGATATGCAACCGGTACGGATGATGATTTTTAAACAGAGGGTGAAGTATGAAGGCAAAAGAAATATTATCTAAATACGGTATTGTGTTGGTTCTGGTTATTATGGTTGGTGTGCTTTGTATCGTCAGCCCGAACTTCCGTAAACCTGCCAACCTTATGAATGTTTTGCTGCAGGCGTGTATTTTTGGTATTCTGGCACTCGGTATGACGCTGGTTATCATTGGAAAAGGTACTGACCTTGCTGTTGGTTCAACACTGGCGCTTTGTGCTGTGATTTGTGCGAGTTTTGGACAAAAAGCTTCAGCTTCCGGAAAAATCTTTCCAAACTTGCCGGAAATGCCTGTTATTGTTCCGATTCTGATAGCGCTTTTGGTCGGTGTTGTGGTCGGCCTTGTGAACGGTTCCTTTATCGCTTTTACCGGGATCCCGGCGTTCATCGCAACTCTCGGTATGCAGACCATTGCCCGTGGTTTCGCCCTGCTCTATTCCGGTGGTAAACCGGTTTCCACATTGATCCCGGCATTCAAGACGATCGGCTCCGGACGTGTTTTCGGGTTCCTGCCGGTTCCTGTTCTGATCTATCTGATCTGTATTGCGGTTACCTGGGTACTGCTGAATAACACGCGTTTCGGCAAACGTGTTTACGCTATCGGTGGCAACGTACAGGCCGCGGAAGTTTCCGGTATCAATGTCAAGAAGATGATCCTTCTCATCAATGCATACATGGGGCTGTTGGCTGGTGTTGCTGCAGTCGTGTTTGTCGGCCGTACTCAGTCTGCTCATCCGGGTGCTGCGACCGGTTATGAACTGACCGCCATCGCTTCAACAACAATCGGCGGTACTTCTCAATCCGGCGGTATCGGTACCGTCTGGGGTGCTGTGGTCGGTGCTTTGATCTTCTCCGTGCTCCGCAACGGTATGACTATTCTCGGCATCGATGCCTACTGGCAGCAGATCGTTGAAGGTTTTGTCGTTATCATTGGTGTGGTTATCGACATGCGCAAGAATGCGCGCAAGGCGTAATGATAATCAGAAATAAGCCGTAAGATACGATTCTTTGGTGGGGCTGTCGGAATTTCGCTAAAACGGAATTCACGGCTGCCCCATTTTCATTTGTGAGAAACAATATGAACAAAAAATAGTTTCTGTGTTTATTTCGTTGTCAATTCCACAACGGAGATTACGATTTTATTTCCGCAATATTGAAGAGAATGCGGTAAAACGGGTCGAAGCTTATCTGTCAAATAAATAATAAGAATTGTAAAGCCATACAGGACAATTCTCTCTGGCTCAGGTTGAGTCATGCAGAGATTATTCTGTATCTGTAAAGGAGAATAAATGGAAAACTTGAAAATCGGTATTGCCGGACTTGGCCGGCTGGGTAAAATTCATGCGAAAAATATCGCTTTCCGTATCCCGGGCGCATGTCTGACTGCTGCCTGTTCTATTGTTCCAGCGGAACTGGATTTTGCGAAGAACGAATTGGGTGTCACGGATCTGTATACAGATTTTGATGACATGCTGGCAAAAGCTGATATCGACGCGGTCGCCATTGTGACGACCAGCGGTGTGCACTGTGAGCAGCTCTCCAAAGCCCTGGCTGCCGGGAAACATGTCTTTTGCGAAAAACCTTTGGGTGTGAACGTGGAAGAATGTCTGGAAGCAGAAAAGGCAGTCGCAGATCATCCGGATCTGGTTTTTATGCTTGGATTCATGAGACGCTTCGATCCATCCTATGTTTATGCTATGGAAAAAATCAAAGCCGGTGAAATTGGAGAACCTTATCTGGTCAAAGCTGTCGGAGTTGATCCGGTAAAGTCTGTTGAAGGTGCACTGCGTTTTGCGGCTACCTCCGGCGGATTGTTTATTGATATGGCGATCCATGATATCGACCTGATGCGCTGGTTCCTGAATGATGAACCGGAAACGGTTTATGCCATAGGGTCATCCTATGGTTTTCCTCAATTTGCTGAGTTGGGCGACGCGGAAGCCGGCTGCGCTCTCTTCCATTTCAAAAAGGGTGGTATGGGTATTGTGCATACCGGACGTACCGCTGCTCACGGTTATCATATCGAAACCGAGATCGTTGGTACCAAAGGCTCCATCCGCATTTCTCCGATTCCGGAGAAAAACCTGGCACTGCTCTATAATGAGCATGGTGTTGTGACTGAATGTGTAGAGGCCTTCCCGGAACGCTTTGCAGAAGCTTACCTCGCAGAAGTTGCTGAATTCGTTGATTGTGTTCGCACAGGACGAAAACCGGATGTTCTGGTACAGGATGGAACAGCTTCCACACGAATCGCTTTTGCAGCGACGGAATCCTTCAAGACCGGAAAACTGGTTGAAATAAAATAAAACGATAATATTCAAACATTATGAGAATACGCCTGACGATAATCCGGACAGGCGTATTTTTATGCGTAATGAGAATAAAAGACCATTATATAAAAAACTTGTTAAATAATAATGCAAGTCTTGAAATGAAAAAATTGAAGAGTATATTTGGTTTAGAACTTTCAGAGGTTTATTATTCTTATATGATTTCATTGCCGGGAAGGATATTCAGACTGTCAGGTTCAACATGACAGGAAAGCATCATTATCCTGACGCCGGCTTTTTTTGCCTCTTCAAAGGCGATCCCGAATTCCGGATGAATTTTGATATTGGGACGAACCTCCTTCACACCATCCATTTGAATGACAAATGCTAAAACAGAATGATAACCTTCACGTTGAGCGCGAACCAGTTCATGAAGATGTTTAATACCCCGGTCGGTCGGTGCATCGGGAAAATAACCGACTCCGTTGATTTCAAGTGTGCAGCCTTTGACTTCCATCAAATAACACTCTCCGGCCTGTTCCATGTAAAAATCGATTCGTGAATCACCGAATGAAAATTCAGAAATCACTTTGTCAAATTTCTGTTCTGAAAGCCATTCTTTGACAACTTTATTAGGCGCCTGACTGTCATAATTTACTAACAGACCGTCTTTTTTCCTTACTGCAACAAGGTCATAGCGGGTTTTTCTTCCGATTGTACCGGGTTCGTAAAGAAAAACATCTGCACCTGGAACAAAAAGCTCCCTCCCCCGTCCGGTATTTTTCACATGAACTGTTTCAGTTTGACCATT
>CACYHU010000043.1 GCA_902774215.1 uncultured Chloroflexota bacterium | reverse complement strand
CTGCCGTGCCTATAATACCATCTACTCGAAGGACCAATGTCAGGACCTGAACATGATGAAATGGATCTTCCGCTGGGCAGCGCTGTTCGAGCGGCTGAAAGCCACGCAGGAAAAAATCGACAAAATCAAATCCGGAAAACTGAAGATCGAAACGCTGCTGGAGACCCAGAACGTTTACAAAGATGAGCCCCGCATGCGCAGGGATCACAGTGACAAAGCCGTGGATCCGAGGCTCAAAGCCTCCGCGATGCCGATCATGACATCCTACACAAGTGAAGTGAAGCTTCAGAAAAAAGCCGAAGAAAAACGCGAACGTGCGCTGAAGCGGGAAGCCGAACGGGCGAAGAAACGCTTCGAAAAAAAGATGGATGGCCTGCCGCGATTTGGATTAAAAGAATACCCGCCCATTCCCTTCCCGAAGATCCCCGGAATCGGACTGGATGAGTCAGAACTGCGGAAGCTTCTGATGGACGAAGCCAAAAGCCGGCTCGATATGGCGGAAGCAGGCCTCATCGCCCGTGAACCGCTCGACCGCCTGATCGAAAGATTCAAAAAGTTAAGTGGTCAGGGGTCTGTGGCCGGTGGTCAGGAAGCGGGACCTGTGATCCCTCAGGCCGGAGCTCCGCCGCGCTCCGGTCCCTCCGAAGAGACCCGCAGAAAACTGCGGGAGAAACGAAAAAAGAAGCATTAATAAAACCTGTTGATCGGATATAAACCACAAACAGCCGGAATCGGTCGATTTCGGCTGCTTGTGGTTGGAAAATTTTCCGGGATGTTCCCAAATTCGGCTGCAGCTCGGTTTAGTTATTGTTTGTCTATTTTGACGCTTACCGGTCCGGCGCTGTATTTTTGCTGATATTTATTGGTTTGAGTACAGACATCCGGTCATGTCACCATAGCTGTCAAAACCGTAAACTGTAAATTTATTCGAGCTTAAGATAATGTTTTCCTCTTTAAGATTATCTTTCCAGTTATTTATTTCACACTCTTCTTTTGTAAACAGCAAAAATACCTTTCCGTCAGGATGTTCTGAACTGTGGCGCACTTCCTGTTGTACCGGGTATATCTGGTTTAAATCAGTTATTTCTTTCAGTCTTTCTATTGTCCAGATTTCAATTTGTCCGTTGGTGAGTTCTGTCATCAGGTTTCCATTCCAAAAGGTGGCATATCCGCTGTGATATCCCGTCTTAACCAAATCTCTCGCGATCCTTCTGATTTCGATATTTGGACGGTAATTCCATTCTTCCAAAAAATAATCTGCACCGCCTGTAATAGAAAGCAGAACCAGGATAACAGCGATCCACTCAGGCTTCCATTTACCGGAAATTTCATTTATGAATATGGCAGCCAGCGGAACTGCGAGAATAACAGTCGGTAAAAAATATCTGGGCGTTAATTGCATATCAGTTAACATATAGATGGAAAACAGTAAAAAGTATGAAACTGCTATTAATACTGAAAATCGGAGAAGCATTGAACAGCATTTTTTGCGGTTTTTTATGACGTATATAATAATAACGGCAGTCAAAATGATCCATACAAAGGTAATGCCGTTATGGAGCAGCTGCCTGGAAAAAACTCTGCCTGTCTTATATCCGCAGGCATGTAAAAACGCTTTCAGTACATCTTCTGTTCTTCCGAAATCAAATTCGCAGAAATTGATCCCGTCCCATGAAGAAAAATGATAATAGCGGCTCAGAATTCCGGAATTTATCAGGAATCCGGCGGCACTGCCGAAAAAAATTGCAAAAGAAAAAAAGAGCCCGTCTTTTAAATCTGTGTCGTTATTGTTCCATAAGCTAATGATGATGTCTGTTATGAGTATAGGTAAGAAAAAGATAAACAGCAGCCTTATCCCTCCCATTCCGAGAATAATTGAGAGGAGAAAGGAAAAAACCAGTAAAGCAGTTTTCTTTTTTTCTGTTATCTTTCTATAGATTTCAGAAAGCATCAGCAGCAGAAGAATAAACGTTATGTGAGGGAAATAATATGCGCCTTTCAAAACAAAAAGGTAGTAGTCTGAGGAAAACGGGATAAATAATAAAGCTGCGGATATCAGGAAATACTTTTTTATACCATAGGCTGAGCACAGTCCATAATATGTAATAAGTAATATTACATACATGGTAATTGTGGCAAACAAACGGACATGGTACCAGTTGTCGGTAAATTTGAAAAACAGGGAAAACGGGATATTTGTGTTCAGGACTCTGATCTCTGTGCTGTAATACCAATTTTCCGTAATGATCTTTCCTTCTTTTGACAATAATTTTGCCAGGATCATTTCACTTGCTTCATCGGAATCTAAATTTGTCTGTATATGATCTCGGAAGAAAAAAATAGTCCCGGCAGTACAAATAAGAAGGATAACTGCTGATATGATCTGAAAGAACAAATCATTTTTCTTAGAAAAATTCTCTTTATACATATCAGGCTATCCTTTATTTTTGGTGTGGCGGGAACGGTTCTGACCGTTGCATGAAGAGAAGCCGGGAGTATTGATCTTACGGTATTTTACTTATTCCCCGATTCCGGATCTCAGCGGAATAGCGCTTCGACATCTTCGATCTTCAGATCGTTATATGATTCAAGCTTTATATCTGCATCCGTCATTTGGGCGGTACTCACGGATGTGCTGATCCCCGCGCATTTCATCCCTGCGTTTTTTGCCCCTTTCATACCGGCAAGGGAATCCTCAAAAACGATACAGCGTTCCGGCGGAACGTGATTCAGAGAAGCTGCCAGCAGAAATACATCAGGTGCCGGTTTTGAAGGCAGCAGAAACCCGGAGGAAATGTTGGCAAATTTCTCCAGTTGCCCCACACGCTCCAGCGTATGCACAACAGTCGGCAGCCAGGATGTCGAGGCGATGGCCATCGGATACCCTTTTTCATAAAAAGCATCAAGGACCCGTTCCACACCCGGCAGCAGGCTGATCCCTCCGTCTTCAGAATTTACAACATATTCATTGGCAAACCGCAGATAATCCATCTTCATCGCCATCATCTGCCTGTCGGGGATCGTTTCACTGATATGGTCGCGCATGAAGACTTCAAAAGCCCGTCCGAAATACCGCGTCCGGTATTCTTCCTCGGATGCTGTCAGAGGCCCGAGATTGTACTTATTATAAACACCCCGGTAGGCCTCATAATAAAGGCCTGCCGAGTCTACGATCGTGCCATCCAGATCCCAAAGGATGCTGATGTTTTCCATATCAGTAAAGCTTTGCCCCGGCCGGAATGTGAGGATCGACCATCAGAAGATTAAGCTTTTCCTCTCCGTTTTCATGGTGGATCGCGGAAAGGAGCATGCCGCAGGATTCCAGTCCCATCATCGGACGCGGCGGCAGGTTGACAATGGCAACCAGCGTCTTCCCGATCAGCGCTTCCGGTTCATAGTAGCCATGGATGCCGCTGAGAATGGTGCGGTCATATTCAGTGCCGTCATCCAGTGTGAACTTCAGCAGCTTTTTGCTCTTCGGGACAGCCACGCAGTCCTTGACCTTGACCGCGCGGAAATCAGACCTGGAGAAGGTCTCGAAATTAACAAAATCCTTGAACAGCGGTTCGATCTCCACATTGGAGAAGTCTATCTTCTCTTCAGCTGCGGCTGCGGGAGCTTCAGCTGCGGCGGTTTCTTCAGTCTCGCCGCTGCTGCCGCGGTCACGCAGATGCGGGAAGAGCAGAACTTCACGGATCGTAGAGCTGTCAGTCAGCAGCATTGTCAGACGGTCGATGCCCATACCGAAGCCGCCGCAGGGGGGCATACCGTAGCGCATGGCACGCAGGTAATCTTCATCGATCGGGTTGTTCTCGTCGTCATCCTTGTCGTAGGACCGCCCCATTTCCAGGAAGCGGATCTCCTGATCGATCGGGTCATTCAGTTCGGTGAAGGCGTTGCAGAGTTCCATCCCGGCGACAAAGCCTTCGAAGCGTTCGGTGGTGGTGGGATCATCCGGTTTGCGCTTGGCCAGCGGGGAAATTTCCCACGGATAGTCATAGAGGAAGGTCGGCTGTACAAAAGTCGGTTCCAGATAATCACCGACGAGCTGATCGATCAGCTTCCCGCGCGGGGTACCCGGTTTGAACTGGATGCCTTTTGCCTTCATCGCGTCCGCCAGGCTTTCAGTGGTCGGATATTCGGCAATATCGATGCCTGCGGTATCGATAATGCCCTGGCGCATATTGACACGGTTCCAGGGTTTCCCGAAGTCGATTTCGATGCCGTTATAAGTGAATTTTGTGGTGCCGAGCGTCTGCTGGGCGGTGTAGCGCAGCATTTCCTCGACGAAGTCCATCACCTTGAGGTAATCAAAGTATGCGCAGTAAAATTCCACCTGTGTGAATTCCGGATTATGTTTGTAGGAAACACCCTCATTGCGGAAGTCGCGGCCGATCTCATAGACCCTGTCCAGTCCGCCGACGAGCAGCCGCTTCAGATACAGCTCAAAAGAAATGCGCAGGAAAAGATCCTGATGCAGCTGGTTGTGGTGCGTCACGAACGGACGGGCTGCCGCACCGCCGTAAATCGGCTGGAGGATCGGCGTCTCGACTTCCAGAAAGTCGTTGCTGTCCAGGAAGGAGCGGATGGCACTGACGATTTTTGCCCGTTTGCGGAAAATATCCTTTACGCCGTCATTGACGACCAGATCCGCATAACGCTGGCGGTAACGAAGCTCCGGATCGTTCAAACCGGTATAGCTGATCTTTTTACCGTCCACAACCTCTTCCTTGGCTGCCGGCAGTGGGGAAACCGATTTTGCCAGCATGCGGATATCGGTGGTCAGCAGGGAGAGCTCTCCGGATTTGGTCCGCATCATTGTGCCTTTGGCTTCGACAAAATCACCGAGATCAAAATAGTCTTTGAAGAATTGCAGCTTTTCGCCCATTTCATTGACGCGCAGGAAGAGCTGCAGTCTGCCGGTTGAATCTTCGATATGTGTGAATGCCAGCTTTCCCATCACGCGGAGGCTGCGCATTCTTCCGGCCAGGATATATTCGGTGGTGTCGGTTTCACCCTGTGCTTCCGCGGCTTCAAATGCTTCGCATGCCTTGCGGATCGTGCTGTTCACATAGGAACGGGTCGGGTAGGGTTCAATGTGGTTTTCTTTGAGTTTGTTGATTTTCTCTACACGGATTTTTTCGAGATCGTTCAGATCCATTGATGCACCTTCTATTGATATGATTCGACAAAAAGTCAGAAATATTATAAATGAATAATGGAAAATCTATAATGAATCATGCGGGTATAATGATTATTCCCATCGTTCCGCGGGATAAAAAAAGGGCTGCCGCACTTTTTTTGTGTGCGGCAGACCCGTTTCTGTTGGTTCGTCTGAAAAGCTGAGTGCTGACCGGCTCCCAGATCAGCCTGAGAATTACAGATCAGCGGCTTCCTAATGATTATCGATTTCCGGAGCGGCAAGCTGATTGTAGAGCGATTCTATCACGCCGAGGTTGAATTCGGATACGATCCTGGGCATATTAACGATATCGAACAGCGAGATGACCGCGGGAACACCCGTCCAGAAGAAAATGAGCATGGCCATCGCTGATTTCCGTTTCCCAAGGTAGATCCGCTGGAAGCCGAATACACCTCCGATGATGCAGAGAATGATCGCACCCGAAAGATGTTTCCGTGTATTTTCATAGATAGCGCTCACGGTCCCGATGCGGTCGGCAGGTACCGCAGCCAGATATTGGTTGATTTTCCCGTTGTTTAATGCAGAATCCTTGATGCTTTGTGAGATACGGATGCCAAAAATCACAAGGAAAATCAGAAATATTCCAAGTGAGACAGCCATAAGGATGATTGAGCCTTCAGGCGTCAGATCGAATTGTCCGTATAGTTGAGCAAAATCCATAAATTATTACCTTTTCTTTCCTATTGTGTTTTCTGGTTTCGGCATTCTTCGATAAAGTAACCGACGATTTTGTAAAATTGTTCCTCAGGTAGGTTTTCTGCGTCCACTGCAAAACTGTACGGCACGCCGTCCATGGTTTGAACAGTCCCTTTGGCGATAAGAATTGACTGGTATTTGCTTATTTCCACCGGTGTGCCCGCAATTTCAAGATCATTATAATGCTCGGCACCGTAGATGCCGGAGATATCAGTGTCGGGTGCAGAAGAAAGACGCAGGATCAGTTTGCCGTTATCCGGGAAAAAATACTGGATTTCTGCAACGATATCGGCAATGATGGAATAATAACCCATCCTGGCACCGAAATCTGCGGGTAATTCAGGCATTCGGATGTGAAGTATTTTATTCAGCGGTTCGGCTGAGATATATTCTACCATCGGATTGGGCTGAAGCGTATCTTTTGCTTCCGAAAACAGATCTTCAGGCTGCGGCAATGCTTCAGCATGAGCTATGGCCTTCAGACCGGCCGCGAGATATGTTTCCTGATAGATCTCAAAAAGATAGCTCTCGACTTCTTCTGCTGTGAATTCTTCAGGAGTTTCTACCAGACCCTCCGCGACGCCGCGCAGGTATTCGGCATAATCAATGTTTTCCGGGTCTTCACCGCTTGCGGCCATCAGATCATAATATTCCTGATCCAGCAGCTGTACGGCATATTCAAACAGCAAACCGCTGGAAAAGGATTTATCCGGTTCTGCTGACAGTCCGAGAAACAGGGACATGTTGAACAATGCATCATAAGCGTCATCGATTTGTTTCGGGGTTGGGTTTTCGCTTTGGATGACAGCCCAGGAACGGATATATGCCTGCGTGATGATCCTGTTTTCCGTGTCATCCAGCCGGGGAATGATATTTTCCCCGTTTGTATCCAGGTAGCTTTTGACCTGTGAAAACAGTGATTTTAATTCATCTTCTGTATGGACATCTGTGTAATCATCGGTTTTTGTCTGGGCAGCAGCTGCACAGACTGTACTGATGAAAAGTACAATAACCAGTGTAAAATGCAGTATAAAGTTTTTTGTCGGTTTCATGAAGATTCCTCCTTCTATTATTTTACACGGAAATATGAATACAGACTAAAAATTCATATACATATCAGGGAAGACAGATCTCCGGCTGCTTTTGTGCACTATAATATATTATATAGGAGATGGAGAGTTTAATGAATATTCTGGTTTTTAATTGCGGAAGTTCCTCTCAGGGTTTTACTGTTTTCCACAGAAATGAGAAATCAGATCCTGATATTCTGATTTTTGGCAAAGCCCGGAATGTCGCGGCGAAAACGAAAGCTTCAGCTTTTCTTGAATGGGAGCTTGACGGTTCCGTTCAAAAAATGGAAACGGATCTTTCCGATCACAGGATCGCGGCTGAAAAAATTATCGGTGTTTTAAATAAGAACGGGATCCGGGTCGATGTGGTCGGTCATCGTTTTGTCAACGGGGGCAGGTTCTTTCACCGGACTGCGCTGCTGGACGAACCCGCTTTGGAAAAGCTGCGTGAGTGTATGCCGCTTGCGCCGATCCATAATCCGAATTCTTACAGCGTCATTGAGGTTTGTCAGGAATTGCTTCCCGGTATTCCGCAATATGCTGTTTTTGATACCGCTTTCCATGCACAGCTTCCGGATGAAAACACAGCTTATGCCATTCCGCAGCAGGATGCTGAATCAAACGGATGGCACAAAATCGGGTTTCACGGGCTTTCCTATCAGTATGTCAGCGCCAAGGCAGCGGACCTTTTACAAAAGCCTCTTGATCAGGTCAAATTGATTATGTGCCATCTTGGAACCGGCGGGTCATCTGTCTGTGCTTTTCGGGACGGTCATTCCGTTGATACTTCAATGGGATGTTCCACAATTGCCGGATTGGTTATGTCTACCCGCTGCGGTGATATTGACCCGGGTATAATTCTGGATATGATCCGGAAAGGTATGACTCCTGATCAGGCTTCCGGGTATCTTTCAAAAAACAGCGGTTTAATCGGCCTTTCCGGTTATTCCTCGAACCTTGGCGAGATCATTGAAGCCGCTGAGAAGGGGAACAAAGCTTGTGAGCTGGCGTTTAAAGTGTATGTAAACCGGCTGCGGAGCTACATCGGGGCTTATCTTTATGAGATGAACGGTGCTGATGCGCTGATTTTTACCGATGATGGCGGCGTCAGATTTGCGAAAATGCGGGAAGCTGCCTGCAGGGACAGCGATTTTCTGGGCCTGAAATTGGACACGGAAAAAAACGATGCATATGACATGCAGTCAGCTGCCTGTCTCAGCACCGCTGACAGCCGTGTTCAGATCTGGGTGATCCCGACAGATGAAGAAAGAACGATTTACAACGAGCTGGTACTCAGAAGCGGGATGTAAGGAGTATGTTTAGATTGAACAAAATCAGCTTTTATTCTAATGTTTTTGTGTTTTTAGCTGTGGTATTGGTTATTTTGCCTGTAAATGCACAGAATATGATCATAACCCCGGAATTGACGGAAACTCCTGCCGCGGAGAAAAAAACAGCACCGGATGGAAACGGCGTTGATGTTCTCTGTCTGCCGGATGCTTATCTGATCGATCCGGAAAATTGCAATCCGCTGGGGCCTTCTGCATATCTTACGGATTATGTTGAAAAGGGCGGCGTTTATCCGGAACCTCCTTTCACCGGCAGAAAAATTGATCCGGAATTGATGGAAGTCCCTTATAAATATGCCCGGATCAATGTGGATAATTCCGAAGTGATCAAACTTTACAATTCGGCCGAGGATGCGGCCAGTAATAATAATCCTGTCGGAACGATTTCTTCCGGCGCGATCCGCTATGTGTCATACACGGACGTGGTGGATATTGGTTCCGGGCATTATGTTCATTCCAAAGGCCGGGACCTGTGGCTGCGCGCATCACCGGCAGCGGTTTCTACATCAACGCTGGGCCGTACTTTCACAAAGACCCCTGAATATGAATTCGGATGGATCGTGGAAGGCTGCAACCCTTATCTGGAACCGAACTATAATTTGGGGATGAGCCCGGTTTATTATAATCGTGAGGATGTGGTAAACCTTTATGAGACGATCGAGACAAAGGACACGACCTGGTTCCGTATCGGGGAGCATCAATGGGTGGACCGTATCCATTTCCGGGCGGCTCATTTTAATACAACTCCGCCGCCGGAAATCAAGTCCGACCGCTGGATCGAGGTGGATCTGCTGGAACAGGTCGTAATGGTTTATGAGAATTATGAACTGATCTACGCCTGTATGGTGGCTACCGGTATGGCGCCTTATTATACCCAGCCGGGTATTTTCCAGATCTATAAAAAAAATGAATCTGAAAACATGACAGGTTCCTTTGAGGCTGATCAATCGGATTATTACTGGCTTGAGGATGTTCCTTTCACCATGTATTTTGACAAGCTGCGGGCATTTCACGGCGCCTATTGGCGTGCGTGGTATGGCTATGAACAGTCACATGGCTGTGTGAATATGTCCAACGGTGATGCTCACTGGCTTTATAACTGGGCAGATCTGGGCGAATGGGTTTATGTCCATGACCCTTCAGGAAAGACACCTACCGATCCCGAGCTTTATGATGACGGCGGTGCATAAGTTGAATCAGTGAATCAGTGTTTCATGACATATTCGTGACTTTGTCAGGTAAGTTTGCGAAAAACATGGTACAATAGGATTGCTGTTTGTCCGTTTTGACGCAAACTGTGATATTTTCTATCAGAATGAGAGTAAATTATGATCGATGTTAATGAATTAAGAAAAGGCGTAACTTTTGAGATCGATGGCAACCTGCTGAAGGTTTTGGATTATGAACACAACAAATCCGGACGCGGCAATGCTTCCATCCGCATCAAAGCCCGCAATCTTCGTACCGGCGCTACTTTCGAACGGACATTCACATCCGGCAACCGCGTCCAGGATGTTGCCCTCGAGTTCCAGAATGTCAATTACCTTTACAGCGACGGTGATTTCTATTATTTCATGAATAATGAAACCTTTGACCAGCCCGCTGTCCCGGCCAAAGTTCTGGTCGACGCGGCTCCTTATTTGAAGGAAGGCATCCCTGTCAAATTGACGTTCTACCATGATGAGATCATCGATGTCGAACTGCCAATCAACGTGGATCTGCTCGTTACCTCCGCTGAAACCGCGGTCCGTGGTGACACAGCTACCGGTGTAACCAAACAGGTCACTGTTGAAACCGGCGCTAAAGTCATGGTTCCGAACTTTGTCAAAGAAGGTGACACCATCCGCGTGGATACCACTAACGGTAATTACGTCACTCGTGTCTGATCTGATTATTTAGACGCAGGGGATGATTTTTCGCTTTTTGATGGGTTCCCATTAAAAACCTGTGAAAATTATCCCCTGCGTTTTTGTGCAGTGAATTATTAATATCTCAATAGAATTTCACCATTATCATGAAAACTCCTGTTTCCGTTGGTATAATGGAGTGTGATTTTTACAGGAGGCTATATAAGAGATGCAGCAGAATAAACAATCTTCTATTGTGTACTTCCTCCTCATTATTGGCATTATCTCTTTGATCGTTTATGCTTTTTCCGGTGAACGCGGTTCTGCCGAATTGATGTCCATTAATGAGCTGGCTGAATCTATACAGGCGCATCGTGTCAAAAGCCTGACCGTCGATGATAATCAGGTTACCGTGCGCTTCAATGATACAAGAAATATTGCAAAAACATATATCGAATCCAACGCCACACTGTTAGAACAGCTTTCGATGCTGGGTGTGGATGCGTCAGATCTGTCTTCCAAAAATATTTCGTTTGAGGTCAAGCAGCCCTCTCCGTGGCTGACAGCGCTGTCACTGCTGATTTCATTCCTGCCAATCATCCTGTTCGGTGCGTTTATATTCTTCTTCTACCGGCAGCAGGGTGGAGCAGGCGGTGCTATGACATTCGGCAAATCTCACGCCAAGATGCTGAAGGGTGACCGTCCGACAGTTACCTTCGCGGACGTAGCCGGAATCGAAGAATCCAAAGCGGAACTGGCAGAGGTTGTTGATTTTCTCAAAGAACCGCAGAAGTTTACATCTCTCGGTGCGCGTATTCCCAAGGGTGTTCTGCTGGTTGGCTCTCCCGGTACCGGGAAAACACTGCTGGCGAAGGCTGTTTCCGGTGAAGCCGGTGTGCCTTTCTTCTCTATCAGCGGCTCTGAGTTTGTGGAAATGTTTGTCGGCGTTGGTGCGAGCCGTGTCCGTGATTTGTTTGACCAGGCTCGTAAAAACAGTCCCTGCATCATTTTCATCGATGAAATCGATGCGGTCGGACGTCAGCGTGGTGCCGGTCTTGGCGGAAGCCATGATGAACGTGAGCAGACACTGAACCAGATGCTTGTTGAAATGGATGGTTTCGGCACCGATACAAACGTGATCGTGCTTGCTGCCACCAACCGTCCTGATATTTTGGACCCTGCTTTGCTGCGTCCCGGACGCTTTGACCGCCAGGTCGTTATTGACCGGCCGGATGTCAAAGGCCGCGAGCTGATCCTCCGTGTACACACGAAGGGCAAACCGATCGAACCGGATGTGGATCTGGAAAAAATCGCCCGCGGAACTACCGGTTTCGTTGGCGCGGATCTTGAGAACCTGGTGAATGAAGCCGCTATTCTTGCAGCCCGCCGCAATAAGAAGTCCATCGGTAACGCTGAATTCGAAGAGGCGGTTGAAAAAGTCATGATGGGTCCGGAAAAGAAGAGCCGTGTTATTACCCGTTCAGAACGCCGGATCATCGCTTATCATGAAGCCGGTCATGCCGTTGTGATGAATGTAATACCGGAATCCGATCCGATACACCGCATTACGATCATCGGGCGCGGAGCAGCAGGCGGTTATACCATGCATCTGCCTTCCGAAGACCGTGTGCTCAATTCCCGTAAGCAGCTGGTCGCGGAAATGGTTTCCCTGATGGGCGGACGAGCCGCTGAAGAACTGAAATTTGACGACATTACTTCCGGAGCTGCCAATGATATTGAGCGCTGCAGCCAGCTGGCCCGGTCTATGGTCACACAGCTTGGTATGAGCAACCTTGGCCCGATGGCTTACGGAAAGAAGGATGAAATGGTCTTTCTCGGCCGTGAGATTTCAGAACAGCGCAATTATTCCGAATCTGTGGCTGAAAATATTGATGAAGAAGTCAAGCGGCTGGTTCAGGAAGCTTACGAAAAGGCGAAAGAGATCCTGCGTGAATATGATGACAAGCTCGTGTTAGTCGCCGAAAAACTGCTGGAAGTGGAAACACTCAGCCAGGCGGAATTTGAAGAACTTTTCCCTCCGCCGAATGGAAAATCCTCTTCCACTCCCCAGCCTTTGTAATAATAAAAATAAAGCCCCGCGTCAGGCGGGGTTTATTATTTAAGAGAAAGGATCGGACTTCCAAAAGGTTTTTCAGACGTCGAATTCTTCCTTCAGGTCAAATAACCCGCGTATCTCCGCATGTCCGTTTTCAAGGTAAAACAACCCCATCTCCCAGCCGTTTTTATCGTATAATGCCATAATATCCGGCATTTTCTCACGAACTTTGTTGAGAAGGGCATCATCCCTGACGATTTTAGCAGTCCCGTCATAGCGCATGAATTCTCCGCCGTTTACAGCGAGAACTTCCACCTGAGGATTAACGGTGATCTGTTTGAATACATTTTTGAAGGTTCCGCAGCCGAAATACAGCTTGTCGTCCATAAGCATATGGAAACCAAAAGGCCGTCCTTTCGGTTGATTTCCATCGATCGTGAGAAAGTAGAAAACCTTCGCCTTATCGAGAAATTCACTTACTTTTTGTGCGTTTGACATGATTTACACTCCTTTGTTATAATCGTCTCTCATTTGCAATGCTTGAAGAACATTACCGGTGGTAATGTTAAAAACCTTGTCGGTCAGGCAGGCTTGAACGAGCTCAGGCTCATCTACAGTCCAGACGGAAAGCGGGATCTCTGCTTTCCGAAGCTCCTGTGCCAGCATGGAACCAAGCAAAGTTTTAGGCAGATTTACCGCATTGGCATGAAGAAGCTGATAACAGCGGATCGTTTCACTGACACAGGCTCCAAGCGTTTCCACCCCTTCTTTTATGATAAACATCCATGGATTTTTCATCAGACCGACAAACTGATCTATTCTGAAAACGGAATTTTTCCGCAGCCAGATAAATTTCAAAACCTCTTCGATATTCAGGAAAAAACGCGCTCTGTCAAAGAGAAATATATCCCGCGCAAGCTGTTCGGGGCTTGTGCAGCCGGAAAGGATCAGGCGGTCTGCCGGGATCCCGAACTTCTCTGCTTCTTCCAGGGTTTTGTATAATGCAGCCTGTTCTTTTAAGTCGCAGTTTATGAGAATATCGGTATCATAGACACATTCAAATACCTGACGGAGCGTGAGTTTATTTTCATATTCTTCCTGAGAAACTGTATCGTGAGAAATGCGCAGGTCTCCCTTTCTGTCAACACGAACGTCTATTTCTACAGCGTCTGCTCCGTATTCGAGTGCGATCTCAACTGATCTCATCGAATCGATGTCCGAGTCTTCACATCCTGAGTGGGCTGTAATTATTGGCTGGTTCATTTCAGATCCTTCCTGATTTAGATTAGAAAACATGATTATTATATTTCAAATAAACTTCAGATTCAAGGTCTTCGGGGAGGAATAATGAGAGCGGATAAAATGCTTCAGCGTTTTTGTTTTTGATTTTGTCTTGCAGCTTCCCGCAGAGAATCCTGAAGGGACTTTTGGAATCTCTGGTCGAAGGTCGGGATCAGGCGGCGGATCACACGCTGTGCAGTGATATTCGGGTTATCATTGAGACATTGGCGAAGCACATAAATCGTTTCATTAGGCGTCCGTTGATAAAGAACCTGAAAAAGCTCCTCAAGACTGCGCTGGGTCTGCAAATTTGCTTCGCCCATCAGGGCTTCGACCAGCGTAAAGATGGCGGGAAGATTCTCAAAAGACCGGTCTTCCACGAGGATTGACATTCCCTCAAGACAGAGAAAGTTCTGTTCCTCTCTTGGATCTACGTACCAGCGGCGGACTTTTCGCAGCAGGATCTCCGGGTCGTTGCGCATTATCAGCGCGGTAGCGTTTTTCAATAAAGTCCGTGCGGTCATATGCCGCATACCGGAGAGTGCCCACTCACCTGCCCGGTCCAAAACCAGCTCAGCATGCTCAATGGGAATTTCCCCAAGCATCCGGGAGGCGATCAGGCATACGTCAATATTTTCATCATTCCACAGCAGATCGCAGATCGCCAGAGCCGCCTGCGGCTGTTCGCGGATCGCCGGGATCAGCATGAGGTCCATTTCGCGCAGCAGGATCAGTGATACCTGAAGCTGCGGGCGGGTAGATACAGCTCGTGCTCTGGACTCCGAACGGTAAGCGGTATACGCGAATTTTTCCAGCAGATCCAGCAGTGTTTTACGAAATTCCGGCGGATCGGTGAAGTTCCACAGCAGATCATTCAATTCCACACGCAATTTGAGCAGGTTTACAGCAGGCATATTTCAAATTGAGAAAAAAGAATGAAAATATAAAAATCTGGAAGGCGCATAGCGCCTTCCGTTTTCTGACAATATAACTGAGCTTAATAAGCCTTGGAGAAGTAAATTTTCTTTTCGGCATCTTTTCCGCAGCAGACACATTGTCCGTGTCCGTGCTGATGTTCAAAGTTCATACAGCGGGTCGTGGCTTTCGTATCGGCTTTGATCTTCGCTTCACAAGCGGGGTCTCCGCACCACCAGGCTTCTGCCCATCCATTTTCAACGATACCCTTCAGGTCATCGTAGGTTTTTGCTTCATGGATGTTTTCATCGCGGAATTTTTCAGCCCTGGCGAGAATACCGTTTTGGATCTCATCCAGTAAATCGCGAACCTGATCAGCCAGATTATCCTGGGAAAGGAAGGATTTTCCGGGTTTTCCTGGAATATCGCGGCGGGCAGCCATTACAGAATTCTTTTCCACATCCTTCGGACCGATTTCAAGACGGAGCGGCACACCGCGCAGTTCCCATTCGTGATATTTAAAACCGGGAGTCAGTTCGGTGCGGTCATCCAGCTTGATGCGGAATTCCTTCAGCTGGGCCATGACTTTGTCAACACATTCCATCACGACGGATTTTTCAGCATCGTTCTTGAAAATCGGGACGATCACGATCTGATACGGGGCCAGCCGCGGCGGCAGAACGAGACCGTTGTCATCACCGTGAGCCATGATGATCGCCCCGATAAGACGGGTGGAAACACCCCAGGAAGTGGTCCAGCAGTATTCCAGTGTGTTATTCGGAGAAAGATATTTGATGTCAAAGGCTTTGGCGAAGTTCTGCCCGAGGTTGTGGGACGTACCTGCCTGAAGGGCTTTGGTATCGCCCATCATCGCTTCGATGGAATACGTATTGACGGCACCAGGAAATTTTTCGGTTTCAGACTTGACGCCCTTCAGAACCGGGATCGCAGCCACATCACGTGCGAAGTCAGCATAGACGTTCAGCATCTGGAGCGTTTCTTCCTGTGCTTCTTCGTATGTGGCATGAGCCGTATGCCCTTCCTGCCAGTAAAATTCAGCGGTGCGCAGGAACAGACGCGGGCGCATCTCCCAACGCATGACATTTGCCCATTGGTTGATCTTTACCGGCAGGTCGCGCCAGGATTTGATCCACTTGGCATACATATAACCGATGATCGTTTCAGATGTGGGACGCACAGCCAGCGGTTCTTCCAGTTCCTGCCCGCCGCCATGAGTGACGACAGCCAGCTCCGGTGAAAATCCTTCCACATGATCCTTTTCCTTTTCAAAGAAGGACATCGGGATGAGCATCGGGAATGCCGCATTGACATGACCGGTTTCCTTGAAACGCCTGTCAAGATCTGCTTTAATGTTTTCCCACAGTGCCCAACCGTAGGGTTTGACGACCATACAGCCGCGGACGGGGGAATAGTCAGCAAGGTCGGCACGCAGCACGACCTGATTGTACCACTCAGAGAAGTTCTCCTTTTGCGAAGTCAGTTTTTCTTCAGCCATAATCTTCCTCAATATAAACCAGTATTAGATTTATTATACTCTAATAATTTCTTCTTACAAATACGAAGTCAGCCATCCTGTAACCGGTATGCTGTTGTCGGATCAGTCCACCGCTATCGGTTTCCCGTTCAGGTAGCGGCTGACAATGTTACGGTCGTCACCGGCATAACAGAAGCGTTCAAGACGCTGTTCCGGAGACATGGGATGATTTTCGTCCTCGATCCCGTCGATCACCAGGGCGTTAAATATGTATCCCGGTTCAAAGGTGCCGATTTTCCCGAACACACTTCCGCCCGCTTTCGTTGCCAGGAAGAAGGCGTTGGTAATATCAATGGTTTTCGCCTCTTCAGGTTCGTAGAATTCTTTCAGTTTTGACAGCTTAATGGCAGCAGCACATTGGCGGTATATGCCGTTTTTTACCCCTGCGCCGATGTCACTGCCGAGAGCGATGTGGATATCCTGTTCCTGAAGCTTATGGACGCCCATGATCCCGGCGATCACGTTGTTTGTTGCTTCTGGACAGTGAACCGCAAAACAGCCGTATTCGTTCATGACCCGGATATCATCTTCCGTCGGGAAAATAAAATGTGCAAAAATTGAAGGGCCGTTGCCAAGCAGACCGGCTTCTTCATATATATTGGAATCGGATCTGCAGTCAGGGAAAAGTCTGCAGGATTCGGCAGCTTCCCAGCGGGATTCGACGATATGTGTCTGAACGCCGGTCCGGTATTTTTTACCGAGTTTTCCAAGTCTCCAGAGCAGCTCCCGACTGCAGGTCGGCGCAAAACGCGGAGTCAGGATCGGTTTGACGGTGGATGAATTGCTGTGTTCGTCCAGGAAAATTTCCGTTTCCCGCAGCGATTCTTCAGTGGTTTCGCACAGGTAAGAGGGTGACTGGAAGTCCATGTTGACTTTCCCCACCAGCGCCCACAGTCCTTTTTCTTCGAGTTTTTTATATAAAATGTCAGCGGAGGAGCGGTGGATCGTCGTGAAAATGGAGGCATGAAAAGTCCCGTGCCTGATCATATCCCTGACATAAGCCTCGTAGATCGGTTCCGCATATTCCTCTTCGGCGAAGTGCGACTCCTGCGGGAAGGTATAGGTGTTCAGCCAGTCATTCAGCAGCAGATCCATGCCAATACCGCGCTGAATAAACTGGGACGCGTGGACATGCAGGTCGGAAAAGGCGGGGATGATCAGGCCGCGTCCATGATCGATCACGTCCGCCCCCGCAAATTTTTCCGGAAGGGAAGTATAGATCCCCTCAACTTTCCCGTTTTCGACAGCAATATAGCTGTTTTCAAAGATCTTCAGCTTTTTACTGCTTTCGGAATAAAGTATATCGCCATGATAAAGTTCCATCCGGGGCTCCTTTTATTTGTAATATTCGTTCATCAACCGCTTCCACTCCTCGATCGTGAGCGTCTCAGCACGGCGCATGGGATCGATCCCGGCTTTCCGGAGCAGTGCTTCTGTTTCAGGACCGCTGAGATGAAGGTTGGAGGAAAGGGAATTCCGCAGGGTTTTGCGTTTCTGGCCGAATCCGGCTTTGGCAAGGGTAAAGAAATCATCCAGTTTTTCCTGCGGAATAAGCGGTTCTTCATATAGCCTGATGCGGACTACAGCGGAATCAACATTGGGTTCCGGATAAAAAGCTGCTGCGGGGATGATCATCGGCATATCCGCCTCTCCGTAAACCTGTACGCTCAGAGCCAGCAGGCTGAGCTTTCCCGGCGCCGCGCAGATGCGTTCCGCGACTTCTTTCTGTACGGTAAGCGCCATCTGTTTCGGGCGGGCTTTCCCTTCAAGAAGGTGACGGATGACGGCGGATGTGATGTAATAGGGAATATTGGCCGCGACATAATAATCCCCGTTTTTGAAATATTCGTCCGGGGAGAATTCCAGAATATCACCTTCCACGATTTCCACATCGGGACGATCGGCGAATTCCTTCCGCAGCACCGGTATCAGGTCCTTGTCCAGTTCAACGGCCACGACATGTTCAGCCCGTTCTGCCAGATGGCGGGTCAGGCTGCCAAGTCCCGGACCGACCTCAAGAACATCAGCGTGTTCCGGTATTTCCGCGGCATCGGCGATCCCGGCAAGCACCTCGTCATCCGAAAGAAAATTCTGTCCCAGCCCTTTATGCGGACGCAAATGGTATTTCTGAAGCAGTTTCTGAGGATGTGTTGTTTGTATCATTGCAATACCCATACCATATCTGCCGGAACAGGCGTCAGGAAATACAGTGTCGTTTCCCTGCTCCAGCTTTCAAAGTTGTCATCTTCATAAGCGAGGTCGATCCATGCCCTCCCCGGAATTCCGCCGCCGACATCAGCGATGACCGCTTTTCCGTAATCCGGCACATAGACCGATTGTCCCCCGTATTTATTGTACCAGCCGGATGTCACAGCGATGACGCCTTTTTGAACTTTCATGCCTGAGGCAGTGCCTGTGATACAGCTGTTTGTACCAGACCGGCAGGGAGAATAGGAGGTGGCATAGACCTTTACGGACCGGTAGTATTCGAGCGGACCTTCCGGTGTATCCAGCGTCCGGATATTGACTTTTGTGCCATACTCCCGTTTATCGTTTACCGGCTGGACCAGGATCGTTTCCTCTGATGTGTCTGTGAGCACAATTTCTCCGTTTTCGCTGCGGGTCCGCGTGAACGTCCCGCGCAGCCCGTTTCTTCCTTCTGAAAGCAGGTTTGTATCATCAAGGTCAAGGCTGTCATTGGCGGTCCAGTCTGTCTCCTTTCTGATAATTTCGGCGTTTATGGAAAAACTGTCGCTGACAGGGACGATCAGGATCCGGCCGTTTTCGGGTATCGGTTCCGCCGCGGCAGGGATACTGACATCGGAACCCATAAGCGGCATGCCGGCTCTGGCAAGCGCTTCGCCGACAGTTGCCCCGGCGCTGATGACCGGTGTCAGATTGCCGCCGCGGGAAATGAGCAGATCCCGGAGAGGGAGTACCTCGATCGTCATTCCGGGAACAAAGGGCGTGTCACCGTCCGGAATAACCATCATGCTTTTGCTGATGTTTACTCCGGCCGAGAGCAGTGCGTCAAAGACTGACGCCCCGGACCCGTATGCTGTTTTTCCCTCCGGTGATCCTTCGGTAATCAGTGTAAAGACCTCAGCCCGTTCCAACCTCAGGTCAAGGTCATTGATCCCGGCAAGGTCAAAGTCCGGGCGGAGTTCTGTGCCTTTCCAGCTGAGATGATCTCCCGGATAAAGCCGCAGCCCCGCGTCCAGAAGGATATTGCCTCCGAACCGCTGATGGGAGGTAAATGTAAAAGGGGATAAACCGTTTCCCGGATCCAGCCGGACATTGACAGCCCGGTTCAGGCTGATCCGGCCGCCGTTTTTCACCCGTTCGTTCAATCCGGGACGGATCTGATCGGCGGCAGTAAATTCGATATGAGCCCTTTTTAATATATCGTGTACCCGGAAGGCGCCGGTAGTGAGCGAACTTTTTTCGCCGTTGACGATGATTTCCACGGTCCGGCGGGAACCGTAATAAAACAATCCGATCCCGCAAAGGATCAGCAGGGCTCCGAGAAGCAGGGGATAGCGCCGTTTCATTCTTTTTTTCTTCATACAATAATTTTAATACAAGAATCATTTTTATGGGAATCGGATGGCGGTCCGTATCTGAAAAGGTTTATTCAGATTTTCATCAGCCTGGAACAAAACCGGGAAAAGGAACGTATATATATTAACAATTTGTAAGAATTCCTGTAAAAACAGGGAGAAAGATCAAAGCTTAAAGAATTCTGTCAGGAAACCGGAAAAGGTTTTGATTTTGAGAACGATTCTTGCACTATTAATAATTATTCCGTTTGTATTAAACGGAAAATCTAAAAGGAGGAACCAATGAGCAAGCGATACATCATTCCCTTTGTCCTCGTCATTATCCTGATGAGTGCTGCGATGGTTTCCGCCGACGGCTATAAAGGCCAATACTATAATCCCAATTATAGCGGCCAGTATTACCCGTATAATAATTGTTATAATCCGAACTGTTATTATCCGGTGCAGCCAGTCGTGCGTGAATGTGCGTCTTTTGTTGCGGATGTCACCATCGCTGACGGCAGCTTTGTGTCTCCGGGCAGCACCTTCACCAAGACATGGCGAATCCGCAATAACGGTACGACAACCTGGACCACCAACTACAAGCTGGTATTTGTTTCCGGTACACAGATGGCCAGACAGTCCTATGTGAACCTGCCGTACAACGTCATGCCGGGTCAGACGGTGGATATCAGCGTACAAATGACCGCTCCTGCTGAAGCGGGCTCTTACAAGAGCAGCTGGATGCTGATGAACGAAAGCGGGTCACAGTTTGGTGTGGGCGCCAATTGTCAGACACCGGTTTGGGCACAGATCGTAAATTATGTCCAGACCTACAGTTACAATTACAATAATGGCTGCTACGGCTATAACTGCGCACCGAAGCCGCCGTGTCCGCCGCCACCACCGCCACCGTGTGGCGGCTGGTATTGCGGTGTCCCGGGTTTTGACCGTGATGCCAATGCAAATCCAAAACCGCCGCGCCCGCCGCGCTGGTAGTAACAGATACAGGCAATAAAATTCATCGAAGAGGTACGGTGCAGCTTCCCCTGCACCGTTCTTTTTTTTCAGCGGGAAAGAGGCTGCAGACAATAAAAATTTAAATGTGAATGAAATTGGCATAAACCTTGCACTAAATATTTTTGAGTTAAACTCGATCATTCCGGAAATATCAGAAAGCTGTGTACCGGAAGCAACCTGAGGAGGTTTTTGTGAAAACGAATAGACTTTTACTGTGTTTGGCTGTTGTCCTGACACTGGCATTCAGCGTGATCGCCGTATCGGCAGAACCTGAACTGACATATTGGGACGGCTATTATTGTACTTCCGGTAATTGCGGCGTGAATACTTACAACTACAATTACGGATGGAACGGCAGTTCTTTCTGCAGCCCGAATTATCTGGCACCTTTCCGTGCTGAATTTATTCGTGATGTTACATATCCGGACGGAACTTATGTAATGCCCGGTTCCACCTTCACGAAGACATGGCGTCTCCGCAACATCGGAACGCAGCCCTGGACCACCGATACCCAGCTGGTTTTTATCTCCGGTGATCCCGCAAATGCATACAATGTTTATATGCCTTATTATGTAGCGCCCGGCAATTCTGTTGACATCAGTGTCCGTCTGACTGCTCCGACTTACGGCGGAACGATCACCGGACAGTGGATGCTGCAGGCTCCGGACGGGACCCGCTTCGGCGTTGGCTGCAACGGAAATGTCCCTATTTGGCTTTCCGTAAGAACATGGACCAACGGTGCCTGCGCCTGCCTCGGTCAGCCTACCTGCAACTGTAAAGGCCCGAGCTACCGCCCCGGCCGCAACCCCTACTGCAACAATAAGATCCGCGATATCAAAGATGTTACCTATCCTGATGGCAGCGTTGTCGCTCCGGGAACCACCTTCCGCAAGACCTGGCGTATGAAGAACGGCGGTACCTGTGTCTGGGATAAGAACTATCTTCTCAGCTTCTTCTATGGTGACGACCTTGGTTTTGACGGTCAGGTCAGCATTTATCCTGCCGGATATGATCTGCCGGACTATAACGGCCAGAAATATCTGCCCAACCGTCAGAAGGATTTCTACATCCATCCGGGACAGTATGTGTACGTCTCCGTGGATCTGAAAGCTCCGACCACACCGGGTATGTATGAATCTTATTTCAAGCTTCGTGATAACCTGGGCTATGAATTCGGTTTCGGTTCCTATGCGGATGCAGCCTTCTGGGTCAATATCAATGTCCAGAAGGAAGGCAAAACCGTAGTCATGGGCGATAAACAGCCTATCGCGGTCGACGGCAAAGTTGAAAAAAATCTGGATGAATCTGCAACCATGATCGAAGCCACAGTCATTGATGAGGGAACTGACAGCTGCGGCGAACAGTCCATTGCTCTTCGCAGCACCGATACCGGTTATCAGGTCCTCTGGTCTGCCGTTAATAACGGTACGAAGGTCTGGGATGGTTATTCCCTGGTGAAAGCTGATTCCAATCCGTCAGTTACTGCTGCTTCAGATACCATTGCGGTACCGACAACGGCTCCGGGTGAAAAGGCTGAAGTGTCATTCGATATCAATATCGACAGCACCGCTGCTTCAACGGATCCCCTTTGGATGGAATACTATATAGATGCCGGCAGCCGGGGTTTCTGCGAATTCTATTTTGAGGCTCCCGCAAAATAATTCTGATCTGACACAGCATTCTGGAACAGGACTGCCGCACAAAAAGGTGTGACAGTCCTTTTTGATTAATGCGCGGAGGGATGCTGATGCATGCGTGAAGCACAGGGGGACGTTCATGCTGATGCCGCGGACCGGCTAAGGGGGACTTTTACCCGTGCTGCGCCTGTCAGCTGATGCATAATGCGGGATCGCTGACGGTTGACCCGCGCGCGGAGGATCTGCCTGTTTTGTTTCTTCTTTATTTTCTCTGGCTTCTTCTTGAGAAGCGGGGGTTACGGTTTGGGGGTGGGGTGGAAGTTTTTCGGATCCGGAAGCTTCATTTCCGTCAGCCGGGAGATCCGCTTGTTTTGTTTCTGCTTTATTTTCTACGGCTTCTTCTTCAGAAACGGGGTTTCCGCTGGCGGCGGGGGACGGAAGTTTTTCAGGCTCAGAAGCTTCATTCACGGCAGCTGGATCCGGCTTTGCTGCTTCGGAAAGGCTCGCGACGGAAGTGGATACCTTCGGTAATTTTGCCTGTTTCCGCTGCGATTTTTTCTCACCGGACATCGGATCGTAGGCATGAACCGCTCCGTAGGCGGCGGGTTCTGAAAAGGCGGAAAACCCGGATAAGCCTTCTTCCTGAATTTCGAGGCCTGAAGACTGCGGGAGTTCAGCGGGTTGAGCCGTGATAGCAGAGGTCTGAGGCAATTCGGGGACGATTTGGTCACCGCTGTCTGAAATCTGATCATTGGTTTTCGCTTCCATGATCTCGGCCGGAGAAATGGGTTTCGCCAGCTTCTCTTTCGTCTTGAAGAGCTTCAGCAGGGTATTGTTCCAGCTCAGCTGATTCTCCAGCAGACGTGCGCTGATCTCCGGATGGGACTTC